>WFOE01000217.1 GCA_015488215.1 Planctomycetales bacterium | reverse complement strand
CGCCCTCCCGGAGCGAAAGCCCCAGTCGCCCACGGCCGTGCCGTGCTCCGGGAGCCGGCGCTCCCGGCTCACTGAGGAGCTACACCAGCCCGTCCAGCTTGCACACACCGAGCACTTCGCGGGTGGTCAGCGGTTCCCCGAACTGGGCGCCAATCATCTGGCCCCAGAACCGGGCTTGGGTTTCCACCCGGCGGAGGAACTCCCCCTGCGGATAGGGCGCCACGAACTGGCTGTGGTAGCTGGTCACGGCGCGGCGTTTGGTTTCCCAGTGCGGGGTGATGTCGACCACCAGCAGCGGATCGGGCACGCGCCGCAGGTGGAGCGAGTAATAGTACCACAGCCGCTGCGGGTAGTGCGGTTCGCCGGGCAGGTCGCTTTTGCTCAGCTTGGCCCAGAACCGCGCGTCTTCCACCAGCCGGCTGGCGGCCGTGTGGTCCGGGTGGGCGTCCAGCCAGTGGGGAGCAAACACCCAACGCGGCCGCGTGCGGCGGAACACTCCGGCCAGCAGTCGCCGGGCTTCCAGATCGGGCACCAGCGAGCGGTTCACCAGATGCAAGTTTTCGCGCCAGTGAAGGCCCAGCACTTCGGTGGCCGCTTGGGTTTCGCGGGCCCGGATTTCCGGGCTGCCCAGCGGGGTCGGCTCGCCCGTGGTCAGGTCCACCACACCCACGCGCCAGCCGGCCTCAATCAGCCGGGCGATGGTTCCGCCCAGGGCCAGCTCGGCGTCGTCCGGGTGGGGAGCCACCACCAGGGCATCCAGCACCGCGGCAGCGTTCATCCTCGCAAAGCTCCCTTGGCCGGAGAACCCGTCCGCGGCCGGCGCTTGCCCCGCCGGGGACGCCCGCGCACCTTCCACTGCGGGTCGGGGCGATGGGCTTCTTTCAAGTAACCCAGCAGCCGCTTGACCACCTGGGGATGCTTGTCGGCCACGTTGTGCCGTTCGCCCAGGTCGGTTTCCAGGTCGTAGAGTTCCACCCGGGCGTGTTCATTCCAGGGCTTGCGGACCAGTTTCCAACGTCCCTCCCGCACGGCCTGGGCGCCGCCGCGTTCGTAGAACTCCCAGTAAAGATACTTGTGCTGCTTTTGTTCCTGGGGGCGTCCGAGCAACGTGGGCAGGAAGCTGATGCTGTCCCTATCCGGCGGACACTCCACCCCGGCCAGTTCGGCAACGGTGGCCATCAGGTCGCCGAAATAGCCGATGTGGTCGCTGGTGGTGCCGGGGGCGATGGTTCCCGGCCACCAGGCGATGGTGGGCACGCGGATGCCGCCTTCGTACAGGTCGCGTTTGATTCCCCGCAGCGGGCCGTTGGAGTCGAAAAAGTCGGGATTGTGGCCACCTTCTCGGTGCGGGCCGTTGTCCGAAGAAAAAATGACCAGCGTCCGCCGTTCCAACCCGTGCCGCCGTAGCCGCCGCAGCACCTGGCCCACCTGGTCGTCCAGCATCGACACCATGGCCGCGAACCCCTTTTCCGGCTCGGGCCAGGGGCGGTCCGCCCAGGGTCCGTAGTCGGGCACTTCCATGCCGCGGTTTCGGGCTTCGTTGTTGGCATGGGGGAGCGTGGGAGCAAAGTACAAGAAAAACGGTTCGTCCTTGTGCTGGTCGATGAACTTCAGCGCCTCGTCAATCAGCAGCTTACCGCTATAGACACGCCGCACCGTGGCCACCCCGCCCCCGTAGCGGTCTTCGTTGGGCACCACGTTGGGCAACCGCACCCGGGTTTCGTTGCGCAGCAGAAACGTGGGGTAGTAGTTGTGGGCATGGTGCTGGTCCAGGTAGCCGAAAAAGTAGTCGAAGCCCTGGCGAGTGGGCACCCCGGTGGAACCTTCGTGCCCCAGCCCCCACTTACCCACTAGCCCAGTCTGATAGCCGGCTTGCTTGAGCACCTCGGCCACGGTTACGTCCTGCGGGCGCAGATTTACCTTGGCGTTGCCACGAATGTAGCAGTGGCCCATGTGCAGCCCGGTCATCAGCACGCAACGGCTGGGAGCACAGACGGTACAGCCGGCGTAGAACTGGGTGAACCGCATCCCTTCCCGGGCCATGCGATCCAGGTTTGGCGTGCGGAGTACCCGCTGGCCGTAGCAGCCCAGGTCGCCGTAGCCCAGGTCGTCGGCCAGAATGAACACGATGTTAGGCCGGGAAGGTTCGACCGCGTCGACCAGCTCGGCCAGGGACGCAGCCGCGGCCAGCACCAAGCACAAAGAAACGAGTCGGAGCATAATCGGGTTCCTGCTAGGCGAAAAGGCACAACGGAAAACTCGCTTAGGTGTTCCACGTCTGCGAGCCCAAGCAATTCACGTGCCGATTATAATCCGGCCGCGGCTTCCGTTCATCCGCCGGGGAACTCGTCCGGAAAGAACTCCCGCCGCACCTGCGGCGGCACCCGGCGCTTGCCCACCAGTCGGCGCAGCAGGGCCAGGTTGCGCACGTCCCAGGGCAAGCCGGTTACGGGATCGGTCCCCTTGGGGGTTTCCAGATACATGGGCGTGCGTTGCCAGCGGGAATCGTTGAGCAGCAGGCGGAATCCTTCCAGCCCGATGTGGCCGTAGCCGATGTTCATGTGCCGGTCCAGCCGGGAGCCCAGCTCGCCTTTGCTGTCGTTCAAGTGAATGGCCTTCACCCGGCGGCGGCCCAACTGGCGGTCAATCTGTTTCATCGTCCGTTCGTACTCCGCGGCTGGGGCCAGCGGGTAGCCGGCGGCAAACAGGTGGCAAGTGTCCAGGCAAAACACCACGCGTTGGGGCTGCTGGACGTGGTGGAGCACCCAGGCCAGGTGCTCCAGCCGCCAGCCCAGGTTGGAACCCTGCCCGGCCGTGGTTTCCAGGGCCACCCGGGCCTTCAGCCCGGCGGTCCGCTCGTGGATTTGGTCGAGGGCCCGGGCGATGCGTTCCAGTCCCGCCTCAGGACTGCTGGTGGTGTAGCTGCCCGGATGGAGCACCACGTAAGGGATGCCCAGCACTTCGGCCCGATGGAGTTCTTCCACCACGGCTTCGATGCTGCGCTGCCAGAGCGGGTCCTGGGGCGTGGCCAGATTGATCAGGTAGGAAGCGTGGGCCAGCGGGGCTTTGATTCCCAGGCGTCGCAGCGCCTGGCGGAACCGCCGGCCGTCCTCCTGGGTGATGGGCTTGGCTCGCCACTGGTTGTTGTTTTTGGTAAAAAGTTGCACGCAGTCGCAACCGTGTTCGGCGGCGGCTTCTACGGCCTTGTAGTAGCCACCGGCGATGGACATGTGGGCACCCAGGGGCGGTCCGGTCGCGGGGCGTTGGGCCCGCGGCGGCGATGTGCGTTCCCTGGCGGTCATCAAGAAACGTCCTTGGTTGGCGAAGTACCCGGTGCGGCCTGCCGATTCCGGGTCGCACGCTGCATTCCGGTGCCAAGTGCGGATTCCGCGGCGGTGCGGCGATTATAAGCCGCGGCACCGTTGCTGGCGAGCACCGGCTGGATTTCCCCCGTGAACTCCCCAAGTGGCGATGAACGCACCTCCTGGAACTCCTTCGGCCGACCCTCAACAGGCGCAGATGCACGCGCTGGCCGCAGCCGCATCCACCTGCCCCCAGTGCGGCGAGCCGGTCGATGCCCTGGACGAGTTTTGTTCTTCCTGCGGGTACCACTTCCCGCGCAAGGAAGCGGCTCCCCAGGCGGCCCGGCAGTATTTCCGCTGCCGAAACTGCGGGGCCGAAGTGGCCACCGAACAGCAGCAACGCAGCTACGTGTGCCCGTTCTGCGATTCTACCTACGTGATGCCCTTCTCCCCGCAGCAGGGCCGGCACGAAGTGGAGTTCGTCATCGGCTTTGCCATCACTCGGGAACAGGCCTGGGAACACTTCCGGCAGTGGCTGGCCCGAGGGAACTGGTTCCGCCCTTCGGACCTGGCACAAGCGGCCCGGGTAGCCGAAAAACTCCGCGGCGTTTACATCCCGTTCTGGTCCTTTTCGACGCTGGCCCAGTGCGAGTGGAACGCCCGAATCGGCGAATACTGGTACCGGACCGAAACCTACACCACCTACGAAAACGGCAAGCCGGTCGTTCGGACCCGGCAAGTGCGCGAAACGGAATGGTGGTGGCTTTCCGGACGCTACCACCGCTACGTGAGCGGCTATCTTGTTTCCGGCTCGCGAGGGCTGCCGCAAGAGGTGGCCGAACGGATTAAGCCGTTCCAGCTTACCGCCCTCAAACGCTTCCAGCCCGGCTACCTGGCCGGCTGGATGGCCGAAGAATACACCGTGGAAGAAGACCAGGCCCGGCAGATGTGTCTGGACTACTTCCACCAACTGCTCACCGACGAGATTGCCGAGTTCCTGCCCGGCGACACTTACCGGGACCTGTCGGTCCAGTCGGAGTTCAGCCAGGTCAACTCCGACCTGATTCTGCTGCCGGTCTATCTGTTGGCCTATCGCTATCGGGGGAAGCTGTACCGCTTTGTGCTCAACGGACAAACGGGCAAAGCCACGGGCGACAAGCCGCTTTCCTGGCTGAAAATCGGCCTGTGTGCCGGAGTGGCGCTGGCCGTGCTGATTATCGCGGCAGTAATCATCTTGCTGCTGCAATAGCCGCCGGCCCAAGCCGCAGAGGCATCTACGCGGGCGGGTCGCGGCGAGCCTGCTCGATAAGTTCCGCGGCCCCCCGGTCCAACAGCTCGCAAGCGGCTCCCTCGCCTAGCGATTCGGCTTGTTCCGGCTCGCCCGTTACGGTCGTGTGCAGCCGGCGTGTTCCGTCGGGGCTCAACACCACGGCTTGCAATCGCAGCCGCTGGTGCACCACCTGAGCCAAGGCGGCCACCGGCGCCAGACAGCCGCCGCGCAGGCTGCGCAACAGCGCCCGTTCGGCCAGCACCGCCTGGTGCGTGGCGGCGTCGTCGATCCGGGCCAGGGCTTCCCGGGCCGCCGTGTCGTCTTGGCGGCACTCCACGCCCACGGCCCCCTGTCCCACGGCCGGAAGCACCCATTCCAGCGGCAGGCGTTGGGTTACGTGCTGCTCAAGTCCCAGCCGTTGCAACCCGGCTTCGGCCAGCATCAGCGCGTCGCACTCTCCCCGCTGGAGCTTTTCCAGTCGGGTATCGACGTTGCCTCGCATGGCGACGAACTTCAGGTCGCCGCGGCGGCGCAGCAACTGCGCTCGGCGACGCAAGCTGCCCGTGCCAATCACCGCCCCGGCAGGCAACTGCTCCAGCGTCAGGTTGTCGCGGGCAATCAGCACGTCCTGCACCGGTCCCCGGCGCGGCACCGCCGCCAGCAGCAGACCGGGCACCGGGTCCGTGGGCAGGTCCTTCAGGCTGTGCACCGCCGCATCGGCCCGACCGTCGAGCACCGCTTGCTGGATTTCCCGAGTAAATACGCCCTGGGCTCCCAGCCGGGCAATCGAAGTGGACTGCTGGCGATCCCCCCGCGTGGTAACGAACACCAACTGCGTAGAGACGCCGGCCTGAGCAAGCAGTTGGGCCACCCATTGGGCCTGCCAACGAGCCAGCGGGCTTTTGCGAGTCGCCAGGCGAAGTTCAGCCACCTTGGTCCTTTCTGGCCGGAGGGTTGCTCACGTCGGAGGAGGCTGCCGGAGCAGCAGGTTCACCAGCCGTGGCAGTGGACTCTTTGGTTTCTCGGGAGGTGGAACGACCCTGGGCGGCCTGGGGAAGCTGATCCGGCGGGATGACCACCCCGCAACTCACCAGAAACTCCAGCGCCTGATCCACCGTCATGTTCAAGTCCACCACCTCGCTGGCCGGAACCACCACCGTGTAGCCGGTAAGCGGCATGGGACTGGTGGGCACGAGCAAGGCCAGCACCGGCTCTCCGGTGGCTTGCTCTACGTCCCGCAGCCCGTCGCCGGTGACAAAACCCAGGGACCAGGTTCCCTGCCGGGGATACTGCACGGCTACCACGCGAGTGTAGTGGATTTCGCGCTGCTTGAGCAGAAAGTCGGTCACCTGCTTGACCGAAGAATAGACGTTACGCACCAGCGGCACCCGGGCGATGACCCGCTCCAGCGACTCCCAGAAAAAACGCCCCAATCCGGCTGCCATGAACCGACCCAAAAACCACAGCAGCACCAGCAGCACCAACAGGAACACGGGCACGACCAGCCACGGGTTCAAATAGCGGAGCTTTACGTATTCGAAGTACAGCTCCCGCGCGGTCATCTCCGCGGCTCGCTGGTGGCCGTGGCGGACCACCACGGTCAGGAACACTTCCTCGGGCACGTAGGCATCGTCGCTCGTGCGGCGGAAAGGCTTGCCGTCGAACGTCCGCCGCGGGGGACCCGCCCCGGGAATCAGCTCCACGCGACGCACGTCGGCCGTCGATTCGACAATCAGCCACGCGGCCAGATTCTCCACCGGGGCCAGCAGGTAATAACGCACCGAGTTGGCCACCCAGAGCACAATGGCCAGCGTCAGCAGCGGAGGGAGAAACACTCCCAGACCGCTCCAGACCGCGCGGCGAAACGAACCCAATCCTGCCGCAGCCGTCTCGTCGGTGGAAAACAGGCTCATGACATCTCCTACCCCCTGCTCCGGCAGCGTGCTTTCTTTCCCAAGCCGCGTCCCCCGTATCCTATGCCACTTTAGCCCACCCCCCTGAAAAACGGTAGCACCTCGCCAAACGGCCGGCCCCACACTGCCGGAACAAAAGCGGTTTGGGGCTCAGGAGGCTTTTCTGGTAGAGTGAATGGGGCGAAGGGGCCTTCCGCTCACCAGAGGTTGCAGAAGATGAACCCACTGCGCCTTACCGCACTTGTGGCCGCGGCGATGGTCCTGTTCCCCTCGGCACTGGCGGCCCAGCAGCCGGCCGTGGTGGTTCAGTTGCCCAGCTATTCGGTCTTTTCGGTCAACACCACCGTGATGGTGCCTGCGGGGGGCTCCACGCATTTGGGTTCGGTTTCTCGCGCGGCGGCGGGACAGAGCCAGTTCGGTTTCCACCCGCTGCGGAGTCGCGCCACGGGATACGCTCTGTCGCACCGCCAAGTGGGTGCGCGCGTGTGGGTTCACGACCTGCGGGCGATAGACCGCCAGGTGTTGGGACAAGCCGCGTCGCGCAGCGTCCCGGGCCGAAGATGGACCGCTACTTCGGAACGCAACCGGTCCCGATCCCGTCGGGTCCCGGCGGCCCGAAAGGAACCCGACCCCTTTGCTCGCCAGTTTTCCCAAACCATGCGCCAGGATCGCCTGGTTACCGGTTCGCTTGCCCGGCTGCGGGCTCGCCGCGTGGCCGGCGGAGCGGCTCCCAAGCGCTAAAGGGGCTGCTTCGCACCGGCCGGGTCGGGGGCTGTGCAAACACCCGTTTTCCTGGGAAAAGCCCCCTGCTGCCGGCGGCCACTCGGCCAAATGGCCACCCGTGGGGCTACTCTCGCAGATCGCTTTCGTCTTCTTCCTGCTCGTCGTCTTGGCCGCCGCGCAGGCTCGCCAGCAGTTGCTGGAAATGTCGCCGCTGCTGGTGGAGCTGCCCGCCCAGGTACACGTTGCCGCTCAGCGAAGCAAAAAGCCCCATCACCACCAGGGTGAACCATCCCCATGAGCCGCCGCCGGTTTCCACCGGCTGTTGCTCTTTGGCATCCGAAGGCGACGCTTCCGTTTCTTCCTGGCCATCGTCGGACTGGGCATCATCGGATTGCGGCTCGTCGGCTTTTTTCTTCGGCAGCGGCTTGGAGTTTTCCAGCCCGCGGAAACTGGTCAGCCGATGTGGGGGTTCTTCTTTGCCAAGCGAGGACTCTGCCATGGGCAGCTCCGGTGGCAACTGAGCCTGCGGGTCAGATTTCTGGTCCGGTGGAAGCTCTTGCGTCCCGGGCAGCTTCATTTCGGCCGCTTGGTCCCGGCCCGGGTCCGTGCCGGGGAGAGTGGTTCCCAGCGGCCGCGGCCAATTACAATCCGATACTGCCGCACGTCCTTCACCTGCGGGGGCACCTGGCTAACCACCACCTCGCCACGGCGGAGAGCTTCGAGCAACTCCGGCTCGATCTGAATGATGTACTCCATCCCCCCGCCGGGCAGCGGTTGCCAGCCCACATCCACGCCCAACACGGCCGCCGCCAGCAAGCAAGTAGCGGGCATCATTTCCCGGACTCCTTCAAAATCGCCTCAGCCTGGCCGAGCCCAAACAAGTTCATACCCGACGCATCGTACTCCAACCTCGACACCCAGGCCAAGGCAGATCAGCCGGGGAGAAGGAAAAGGCGAACTTGCCCAGCTTTGGCAGGCCTGACAGCTCCGGCAATTTAGGGGTTTCGAGCAAGTACCTCTCTGGCTATCGCGCTTCGTTAATGATTGACACGCAGAAAAGTGAAAGCTCCGGCAACCCGTTACACCCCTACCCCTCCAAGCCCCCACATCCCACCGAGTGTTTCAGTCCTCGCTGCTTGTTCCCTGGGCTACTCGGGCGGTAGAATCGCAAGCCCGCAAGCGGTGCTGGAGCCGCGCTTGTGCCAAAGCGGCCTGGCCTGTTGTGTTTTTGTAACGGGGCGCCGTGCTCGTGTCGTGTGGCGTACCCAGTGGGCTGCCGTTGCCGTGTGCCGCCAGGGTCTCCGGTGATGACGACGACCCCTCTTTCCGACGTGCTGCCGCAAGTGAGTTGGTCCCGGCGGCATCTGCTGGGACTGGAAGAGCTATCGGCCGAGGAGATCCGCACGGCGCTGCGGTGCGCGGACTACTTTGCTCGGGCAAGCCGGGGGCCCGAGGGGCTGCCGCCGCTGCTGGCTGGCAAGACGATGGTGAACTTGTTCTTCGAGGATTCCACCCGCACGCGGACCAGCTTTTCGCTGGCCGCGCGCCGCCTGGGCGGAGAGGTGGTGGACTTCCAGGCGTCGGCCAGCAGCCTGTCCAAGGGGGAAACAATCCTCGATACGGCCCGAACTATCGAAGCCATGGACGTGGACGCCCTGGTGGTGCGGCACCGGACGCCAGGAGCGCCGCATCTGCTGGCCCAGAACCTTCAAGCCAGCGTCATCAACGCCGGGGACGGCCCGCACGAACATCCCACCCAAGCCCTGCTGGACATGCTCACCATCCAGCAGCAGCGCGGGCGGATCGAAGGGCTGACCGTGGCCCTGGTGGGAGACATTGCCCACAGTCGCACGGCCCGGTCGAACATTTGGGGACTGACCCGGCTGGGGGCTCACGTCATCCTTTGTGGTCCGGCCACGCTGGTTTCTCGGCGGTGGGAATCGCTGGGAGTGGAGGTCTCCTACTCACTGGACGAGATTCTTCCCCGGTGCGACGTGCTGAACCTGCTCCGCATCCAGTTCGAACGGCAGCAGGCCCGGCCGTTCCCTTCGGTGCGAGAGTATGCCCATCTCTACGCCATGAACCGGCAGCGTTTGCAGCGGGCCAAGCCAGACGTGCTGATTATGGCCCCGGGGCCCATCAACCGCGGGGTGGAGATTACGGCCGACGTGGCCGACGGGTCCCATTCGGTCATTCTGCGGCAAGTAACCAACGGCGTGGCGGTGCGGATGGCCGTGTTGTGGCTGTGCCTGTGCGTGGCAAACCAGGGGCAGGGCCAACCTGCCTGAAAGCATCGCTGGCACCGGGGGATTGAACTGGACGTATGCGCCCCGGCCGGGGATACTCCCGCGGCGCAGGCGGTCCGGCCCGCGGCCGCCGGTAGCGAAGGCAAAATCCTACCTAGGAGCTTGCACCTGTGCGATTGTTGATTTTTGAAGACTACGAGCGGATGAGTCGCTGGGCGGCCCGTTACGTAGCCCGGCGGATTGCCCGCGAGGCCACGGTCCAGCAGCCCTTCGTGCTGGGGCTGCCCACCGGTTCCACGCCCGTGGGCACCTATCGCCACCTGGTCCAATTGCACCGGGAAGGCCGCGTCAGCTTCCGGCACGTAATCACGTTCAACATGGACGAGTACGTGGGCTTGGGGCCCCAGCACCCGCAAAGCTACGCGGCGTTCATGCACCAGCATCTTTGGGACCACGTGGACCTGCCCCCGGAGCAGGCCCACATTCCCAACGGACTGGCCGAAGACCTGGAAGCCGAATGCCGCCGGTACGAAGAAAAAATCAAACAGGCCGGTGGGATCGACCTGTTCCTGGGCGGCTTGGGGCACGATGGGCACATTGCCTTCAACGAACCGGGTTCCAGCCTGCGTTCACGCACCCGGGTGGTTACGCTTACCGACGACACGGTGCGGGCCAACGCCCGGTTTTTTGACAACGATCCGGCCCGCGTCCCCCGGCGGGCGCTTACCGTAGGCGTGGGCACCATCATGGACGCCCGGCAAGTGATGCTGCTGGTATCGGGCCAGAGCAAAGCCTGGGCGTTGCACAAGATTGTGGAAGAAGGGGTCAACCACATGTGGGCCGGTTCGGCCCTGCAACTGCACCCGGACGCTTGGATCCTCTGCGACGAAGCAGCCACTGAAGAGCTGAAAGTAAAAACCGTACGCTACTTCAAGGAAGTGGAACAGGAAACACTGGCCGAGCTGGAGGAGTGAAGGCTTGGCGGGGCTTGGAGGGATGCGGCAGGAGCTTCCGCTCCAGCGGAAAAACATGCGTTCGTACTCGTGCTCGTACTCGGCAGCTCGTTATCGCTGATCGAGAATCGGCACCCGGCGAGCCGCCAGCTTTGCTGGCGGAGGACGGCACGGCCGTCGGCGACTGGGTGCTTCCGCACCAGTGCAAGAATGACCGCCGATTTTGAAAACGGCGAGCCCCGAGCTTTAGCTCGGGGAGGAGAAACAAACACAAGCGCTTTTCCGCGGCTCTCCCCGGACTGAAGTCCCGGGAGAGCCGTAACGAGAGCAAACACCCCATTGGGCACAAGGAGGTGCCTCATGTCCGGCCCGCTGGTCCAGGAAGGACTCTACCGCCCCCTCGAAGCAGCCGAAATCAAACAGCTCCAGCGGCAAGGCTGCTGGGCCGAAGACTGGTCCCAGGTGCTGGTGGCTCCCGGGTTTCAGGCTGATCGGGTACACCAGGCACGGTTCTTCGGCCGCAACCGCCTGGGAGCATTCCAGCAAACGGTGCTGCTGCCGGGGGGGCTGGAACATCCCACGGGCGTTTATCAGGCCACGCTTTACGAAACGACCGTGGGCGACGAAGCCCTGGTGCGCAACGTGCGGCGGCACGTGGCCCACTGCGATATCGAAGCCCAGGCGGTAATTGAGGACGTGGAACTGCTGGCCGCCGTGGGCGAAAGCGGCTACGGCAACGGGGTGGAATGCCACGTGCTGGTGGAAACCGGCTCGCGCAGCGTGCCGCTCTACGACCGGCTTTCGGCCCCGGTGGCCTGGCTGTTGCTTTTCTGGGCCGAAGGCACCCCGGCCCGTCGCCGGTGGCTGGAAGCCATCGCCCAATACGCCCAGAGCCGCCGCGGCGTGCGGGTTCGGGTGGGCCAGGGAGCCTGGATTACCGGCTGCGGCACACTGCAAAACGTGCAGGTGGGTCCCCATGCCCGGCTCTGCGGCGTGCTGCGAGCCACCAACGGCACAGTGCACAGCCAGAACGACGCTCCCAGCTACCTGGGCCAGGGCGTGGTGGCCGATCACTTCATCGTGGCTGCCGGGGCCCGAGTCGATTCGGGGGCCCAACTGGAGTGCAGCTTCGTGGGCCAGGGGGCGGTGCTCCAGCGGGGCTTTTCGGCCACGCACAGCCTGATTTTTGCCAACTGCGACCTGGCCCACGGCGAGGCGACCTCCACGCTGGCCGGCCCGTTTACCGTAAGCCACCACCGCAGCAGCCTGTTGATTGCCGGGGCGTTTCTGTTCTTCAACGCCGGCAGCGCCACCAACGAGAGCAACCACTGGTACAAGCTGGGGCCGGGCCATCACGGCACGTTGGGTCGAGGGAGCAAAACCGCTTCGGACTGCTACATGCGATGGCCGTGCCACGTGGGTCCCTTTACCATCGTAGCCGGAAGGCACTACGGGCCGCTGGACGTGCGCGCGTTCCCGTTTTCCTACCTGCTCCACCAGCAGGGCAAGAGCATCCTGTTGCCCGGGGCGAACCTGGGCCGGATCGGTCCGTGGCGGGACGAGCAGAAATGGCCCGGCCGCGATCGACGCACCGGCAGCGACTACCTGGACTGGTACCAGACCGAGCTGCTCAACCCCTTCACCGTGGGGCTTTGCCGCCAGGCGCTGCGGCAGTTGCAAGCGCTGGAATCCGCGGGAGAAGCCGCCCGGGAAACCATCCCCCTGCACGGCGTCCACATTCCCGGGGCCCGGGTGCGCAAAGCCATGGCCGCCTACCGCCTGGCGGTGGAACTGTACCTGGGCGACCAGTTGGCCCGGCGGCTCGAACCACTGAAGGACCAGACGCCCGAACCGGATCGGGCCCAGGCCGCCCGGCTGCTGGAACGGCTCCTGCAACACGCTCCGGAAGGCCGAGGGGATTGGGTCGATCTGGGCGGGCTGTTGCTTCCCCGGCCGGAGCTTGCCCGGCTGCTGGAGTGGTTCGATTCCGGCCAGCCGCTTGAGCAACTGGCAGCCCTGGAACTCCACCTGGCTTCGCTGCACCAGCGCTACGCGGAGTTGGCCTGGGGCTGGACCGTGGAACTGTGGGCCCAGCAGCGGGAAAAACTCCCTGCGGAACTGGACTGGTCCGACGTGCTGGCCGTCCTGACCACCTGGCAACAGGCCCTGGAACAGTATCGCGGGATGGTGCTCCAGGACGCCCAGGCGGAACTGGAAGCGCTACACAATCCGGCTTGGGACTCAGCCGACCGCGGCACAGGAGGGACCGAACCGCTGGCCAATCCCACCATTGGCAAGTTCCTGCAACAACTCCAGGCCCGGCAACAACTGGCCCACGAGCTGGTGCAGTGGATTATCACCTGGGCCGAAGGCTAAGAGTGTGTCCCAATCTCCCCGGCATCGCTCCACTCCTCGGGCGAGGCGCTTGCGGCCGGAAGTTTTGCGACAGCTGGTAAAACGGTCCGAGGTGTGCTGGTCCTAGCCGCCGGCTCGCCGAATTGCCCATTTGGCGATTGTCGACGACGAGCTGCCGAGTACGAGCACGAGTAGGAGTACGAGCACGAGCAATTGTATTTCCGCTGGAGCGGAAGCTCCCGCGCAAGGCGCACGGCGCAAGCCGATTCATGTCCGGTGCGGCAGCACCACCCCCACGCCTCCATCCCCCCACGC
>WFOE01000216.1 GCA_015488215.1 Planctomycetales bacterium | reverse complement strand
GGGCTCGCCAGACTGGAAGCGGCTTGCGGCTTGCGCCGTGCGCCTTGCGCGGGTGCTTCCGCGCCGAAGCAAGAGCAAACGCTGATTCTTGGAATCGGCGAGCTGCCGACTTGAGTCGGCGGAGGGCGGCACGACCCGCGCTTCCCGCTTCGTCTGCACGGGAAATCCAGCACGGGGGGTGGCACTTCGGCTCGGAGCAACATCCTGGCATTGTTCCCGGTAGGGGAAAGCCCCCTGCCCGGCCGGGTCGAAGTGGAGCGGCCGCTTCGGGCCATCCGATGCAAAGAAAGTGCCTCGTTTCTTCTCCGCAGAGAGCCGCCGAAGATGGAACCCTACATCGTCGATAAAAGCCAATGCTCGCACCACGAAATCTTTCCCGGCGTGCACATCTGGACCACGCACGGGCAGCACCTGATGCTGTCGCTGGTAGAGATGCAGCCCCATGCGGTGGTTGAACGCCATGCCCATCCGCACGAGCAACTGGGCATGTTGCTCGAAGGGGAGCTGACCTTCACCATCGGCCAGCAAACGCAGCGGGTGCAGCCGGGCCAGATGTGGCGCATTCCCGGGGGAGTGGAGCACCGCGTGGTGGCCGGTCCCGACGGGGCCAAGGCCCTGGACGTGTTTTATCCCATTCGCGAGGACTACGTGTGATCGCGAGGGCTTGGCCGCTGCTGGTGGTTCTGGTCGGAACGGTGTTTGCCGGCGGTTGCCGTGCCCCGGCCACGCGCACTGTGGCTACACACAGCGGCACGTCGTGCTGGTCGCAAGTGCATCTGGTTTGCCGCTTGCCGCAGCAGGACAAAGCCAAGGCGCGAGCAATGCCCAGCTTCCGGTTGCCTTGGCCGTTCCGGAGGCAGGACGAGCAGGTCCGGAAACTGGAGCTCATCTACCCCCATCCGGAAAAAGGCCCGCAGTGGGCGATGGTGCTGCTCCACCGCGGCGCCAGGCCGGGTGTACGTTCCCGGGGACCGATGCCTGCCCCGTTGGCTCTGGCCGTGCCCCGCAGCGAGCTGGAACCGCTGCTGCTTTCACTCCGGGCGCCTCTCCCCTCCCAGGCTGGCTCCCAAGCCGGACGCACGCCACGGCAAGCCGCGCAGGAAGGAGCCGAGGTGCGCGGCAGCGTGGATGGGCAATCGCTCTACGCGGCCCCGGTTCCCGCAGACCGCTGGCTTGCTCTGGCCCGTCGCGTGCGCCGCTGGGGGCACCTGCTGCGGAACAAGCCCCGGTGGCCGTCGGGAACTCCCGCCGGGGAGCTGGTGCGAGCCTACCGCCAGGCCCAACGCGGCGAACTGCCGCTGGCCGAAGAGGCGCAGACTGGCCGCCGGCTGAAAAAAACAGCCCAGGTGTTTCGCTTACCTGGGCTGAAGTGAAGGCACCGCTCGCTTCAGGGAAAGGGGACGCTTAATCCCACCACCACACGCCGCGCGGCAACTGTTCGGGCTGTTCGCCCTGGCGGCGGCTGGCCAGTTCGCCGCGGCGGTCTTTTTCAACGCGGCGAGCGTAGCGGGCCGGTTCCAGCCGTACTCCGCCGCTAACGGCCACCACCACGTGCCGTCCGCCCAGCACCCGGTAGTTGGCCACCGATTCCACTTTCCGCGGCGCCGGGCCCAGGGCCACCTGGTACTGCTGCGGATCGCCGAAGCAGGTCATGTTCCAGTTGACCCGTTCCGGAATCCCTTCGGCCCGCAGCAACGCACAGACCAAAGCCAGGTCGAAGATGTTCTGCAAATCGGCGTACACGTGGTACTCGGCAGCCAGATGGTCGAAGTGCCGGGTAAAGTTGGCGGCAAAGGCCGCAGCCAGCGGATCCTGACGTTTGGCCGGAACGATGCCGCCCTGGCGAGTGACCATTTCCGACTCGCTCAGCACTTCCACTCCCTGGCCGCGCAGGGCGTAGGCGTTGCGATCCGGGCTGGCCAGCACCGCGTCGTAGTTCATGTTGAACCACCAGCGGAGCATCCCCATCGGAGGCAGCTTCGTCCCCCGTTTCCAGCGAATCTGCTCCAGGTAGCTAGGCACCTGCGGCGGCGAAGGTTCCAGGCCGATGCCCAGCAGCTTCATGCGGTAGTCGGCCTCGAACATCACGTGGGCCACGCGTGTGCGGGGGTCGATCCCCTGGAAACGCACGCTTTGCAGACCCAGGTGCTGGCGAATCTGCTCCACCCAACGGCGCCGGGTGGCCGGCGTGAGCCGCCGCTTGCGGGCCAGGAACTCCTGCACCCGAGCCAGGTTCTTGGGGTCCGGCTCGATAGAGCAGAGCAAAGCCGCCTGGGGGTTGGCCTGCATGGCCCGCAGCAACACCACCAAGTCGTCCAGATGGAGCACCGGGCGGCCCGTTTCGGCATTGACCACGCGGCCCAGCTCGTCGCGGGTCCAGGGGCCTGCTGGACCGGCCAGCACAATGTCGCCACTTTCCGGGTAGATGAACACGTATTGGATTTTGGTCAGCCCGGCCAGGTAACGCATCGCTTCGTCCGGTTCTTGCCCGGCGGCCAGCCGCAGTTGTACGTACTTTTCCAGCCGGGTCAGCGAGACTTTCCGCAACGAACTGGGCCGCATCACCTGGCGGTTGCCGTCGCTTAGCCGGTGGCTTTTCCGCAGCAGCAACAGTCCCGCCCCTTCGGCGGACTTCAACACGGAATGCACCGTGCCCAGGGCGTCGATCCGCACCCCACCGGCGATGGCAAACTCTTCTATGGTGCCTTGGCCTTCCGGGTCCCAAGTGTCCGGTTCGATGGTGGTGGTAATCAGCGAAATCAACTGCTCGAAGTCGGCCATGGCGGCCCCACCGCCGGCCCCGGCAAACCGCTGCTGGCCGAGCTGTTGGGCCATCTGGCTTCGGTAGCGGTCGTCCTGGATGTCGGCCAGCGAAGAGACAGCACTGCCGAACATGCCGGCCTGGGCCTGGGCCTGAGCGATTTGACCCAGCACCTGATCCCGCTGCCCAGCCGGCAGCCGCTGGGCGACTTGTCGGGCCAGGGGAAACTCGCCTGCGGCCAGATGCTGCTGCACTGCCTGAACGGAATTCTGCTGGGCTTGGGCCGGACCGCTCCCTGCGGCCAGCAACGCCGCGGCCGCGCAGAGGGCAAAGAGCCTTCGAGCCCACGTGGCAAAAGCTGTTTTGAGCATGATCGATTCTCCCACCCTGTTCCGGTGTCCGGAAGATAAGGGGACAAGAAGGGCTTGGCTTACTGCAACTACCATTTATGTTTGCCCAAAACCCGAAAATCAAGCAAAATCCCTTCTTTCCCAAGTCGGCGCCGCTGCATCCGGCCGGTATGTTCAGGAGGGCCGTTCTCTCCCCGGCCAGGGCTGCTCCGGAAGCATCGTAAACTCGTGGCGCCGGTCGGGGGCGGTTTGTGCCTTCCCACTCCAGAAAGAGGTCCCCCTATGGAATCCTCGGAATCGGAAGTCCTTTTCCGCGGTCGCAAGTTCGACGTGGTGCGGCGGCAGGTCCAGTTTCCCGATGGGAGCCGCCATGCCCGGGAACTGGTTCGCCATCCCGGTGCCGTGACCATCGTGCCGTTGCTGGGGGCAGATCGGGTCTGTCTGCTGAAGAACTACCGCCCGGCCGCGGATAATTTTCTCTGGGAGCTACCGGCTGGGACGTGCGAACCGGACGAACCACCGGAGCGGACGGCGCTACGCGAACTGGAAGAAGAAACCGGCTATCGGGCCGGACGCCTGTGGCGGCTGCTGGGGTTTTACACTTCCCCGGGCGTGATGACCGAATGGATGGAGGTGTTCGTGGCCGAAGAGCTGACCCCCGGACCGCCTCGGCCCGAGCAGGGCGAACTGCTCCAAGTGGTTCCCTTGCCCTGGGCGGAAGTGGACAGGCTGCTGCGGCAGGGAGAAATCCGCGACGGCAAAACGATTGCCGCCTTGCTCTATTACCAGCGGTTCGGTCGCGAGAGCCAGAGAGCAAACGAGCGACGATGACAACGCCGGAACGCTGGCCTCAGCGCCAAGCTACATCCCGTGGGCGTCGAATTGCTCGGTGGCGTTCTGGAACATCGTGCCGGTCTGTTCGCCCACGGCGGCCACCCCGGCAATCACCGCCAAGAAGATTAACGCCAACAGCGCCGCGTATTCCACGGCTGTGGCTCCGTGTTCTTCGTACCACAGTCCGGTCAACAAGCGTTTCATCACGGCAGCGAGTCCTTGGCGGAAAACGGTGGGAACACCAGCAAACGGATACAAACCAGCCCATTCTTGCCCACTGACAGCCTAGGTTACGAAATCCCCAGGGTCAAACGACCGGCAACAGGCCGTGTGGCCGGGGCATTGAAGCGAGTAGCAATTAGTCGTTTGAGCGGACGGGGGCGGAGTAGTTCCCCGGCGAGCCGCCGGCTTGAGTCGGGCGTGGGGGGAGCTTCCGCTCCGAGCGGGAATGGGCTTGCGGCTTGCGACCTGCGGCTTGCGCGTGGAGCTTCCGCTCCAGCGGAGAAACAAGCATTCGTGCTCCTACTCGTGCTCGTAATCGATTCGTTCTCGGCAGCTCGTTATTGCCGACCGGGAATTAGCGAGCCGCCGACTTTAGTCGGCGGAGGGCGGCGGGGCCGCCAGCCACTGGGTGCTTCCGCACCAAAGCAAGAATCAACAATAAATTCCGGACCTCCCCGGACTGAAGTCCGGGGCTCGCCGTGAAGTCCGGGGCTCGCCAATGAAACGACAGAACGTAACCGGCAATCTTGCCGCGGCGCGTCGTGAGCAATCGCCGTGAGTTCCTGCCAACCCAAGACTCAAGACGCAAGACCCAAGACCTTTTTGGCCGAAGTGCCGAGCAGGCTCGTCTGCGGGTGTGCTCCCAGACTCCTGGCTGGGGGCTTCGAGCCAGGGGACACACCGGCCGCCCTCTTCGCAGTGGCCGCGGGCCGATTACAATGGGCTTGTCAACGCTCGTTTTTCCTTGTTCCAGCTAGGGAGAAAATATCATGCGACATGGCATCGGCTGCCTGTTCACCGGCGTGTTGGCAGTGGCGCTTTCGGCCTCGGCGATTCAGGCCGAAGAGGGCTGGATTGTGCTGTTCGACGGCAAGAGCCTGGAGGGCTGGAAAGCCTCCGAACGGCCGGAAAACTGGACCGTGGAAGACGGGGCGATTATCGGCCGCGGTAAACGCAGCCACCTGTTCTACCTGAAGCGGAAGTTCAAGGACTTCGAGTTCAAGGCCGAAGTGATGATCAACCCCGGCGGCAACTCCGGCATGTACTTTCGTGCGCAATGGGGCCCCGGCTGGCCCAAGGGCTACGAAGCCCAGGTGAACAACACCCACCCGGACCCCCGCAAAACCGGCAGCCTCTACGGTTTTGTGGACGTGCGTAAGCAACTGGTCAAGGACAACCAGTGGTTCACCCAGCACGTGACCGTGCGGGGCAACCACATTGTCATCCGGGTCAACGGCAAGGTGGTGGTCGATTTCGTCGATCCCAAGCACACCTACAAGGAAGGCTACATCGCCTTGCAACAGCACGATCCCGGCACGGTGGTCCGCTACCGCAAGATTATGGTCAAGCCGCTGGACTGATCCACAGTCCGGCCTGAGTTGCAAGAGGAGAGGCTCCGTGCGGCCTCTCCTCATTTTTTGCGAGATTGGAAAAGGGGCCGCTGCCATTCAAGATTTTCCCTGCCCCGGCGAATCTCCCTCCAGCCGCGTGTCGAAGTACCCCCTTGTCGGGTAAAGGGGGTTGTCCGCCTTGGTAACTCAACACGGCGGTGGAAAACCGTTATGATGACTCGCGCCGACACCCGGGGCGGCGTTCCGGTCATATCCTGCGCAGGAGGGGAACCTGATGCCCGAGCCTCGCGACCACTTCCAGCAACGCGGCTGGATTGAAACCATTCTCCGCTACATTCCCGGCTTCCGCGGCTACCTGGAAAAAGAGTACCGCCGCGACGCGGATCGGCTCTACCGGGAATATCTGGCCGAGCAGCTACGCCACGCGCGCTCCGCACTGGACCGCTTGGGACGCCAACTGGTCCAGCAGGCCCAACTGGACCTGTTGCCGGAACTGGAACGCATCACGGGCCGCATCGACCATCTGCGCAGCCGCATCGACGGAGCGGTGCGCGGCTACAGCGGGTTTTTCGACCTGGTGCAAATAACCGAGGAAACCCTTGACCGCGTCTATGCCCACGACGGAGCACTGGTCAACCTGTGCTACGACTTGGCCCAACAGACCAAGGCCCTGCAACCGGGAGCCGAAGACCTGCAAGCGCAACTGGACCGCATCGCCGCCCGGGTGGACGAGTTGCACGAACAATGGGACAGCCGCGACCATATTTTGCAAGGACTGGTATAATTCGGCTTGCGCCCTGCGCCGTGCGGCTGCATCGGAGGGCGTGAGGGCTTGGAGGCTTGGGGGGATGAGGAAGAGCTTCCGCTCCGAGGCAAGAACAGGCGTAAATGCACCATTGGCGAGGCGCCGACTTCCGTCGGCCGAGGCGGCGGGGCCGCGCCGCGAACCAGTCAACCACCGCTGCGACTCGACGGTGGCTAAACCCCATACACGGCGTTACAAACCACCTTGTCAAACAGGAGAACCGGCATGGGCATTCGGTTGGAAGTCATCCAGTTTTTTGACGAAACCGGGCAGACGCTCGTTCATCGCATCCCACCCGAGGGTTCGGCCGACATCAAGTACGGCGCCCAGCTCATCGTGCAGGAGAACCAGGAAGCGGTCTTTTTCCGCGACGGCAAGGCGATGGACCGCTTCGGGCCGGGCCGCTACACGCTCACCACGGCCAACGTGCCTCTCCTCACCCGGTTGCTCACCATTCCCTGGGAACGCTCTCCGTTTCAGGCCCAGGTCTATTTCGTCGCCAAACACCTGTTCGTGGATCAGCGTTGGGGCACGCGGCAGCCGATTCCGTTGCGCGACCCGGACTTCGGCATCGTGCGGCTGCGGGCCTTCGGCAAGTATTCCTTCCGCGTGATTGACTCGGCGGTGCTGCTCAACACGCTGGTGGGCACCCAGGGCAAGTACACCACCGAGGAGATTACCGACTATCTGAAAGACCTCATCGTCTCCCGCATGGCCGACCTGCTGGGGACGCTGGGCATCGGCGTGCTGGACCTGGCGGCCAAGTACGACGAGATTGCCGCGGGCACGCGGGCCAAGGTAGCCGAGGAGTTCAACAAATACGGGCTGGAGCTGGCCGACTTTTTCATCAACGCCATCACTCCGCCCGAGGAAGTTCAAAAAGCCATCGACCAGCGGGCGGCCATGGGAGCCGTGGGCAATCTGAACCAGTACATGCAGTACCAGGTGGCCAACTCGATGCACCAGTTGGCCCAAAGCGGCGGAGGCGAAGGGGGAGCGATGGGCATGGGCCTGGGAGCCGGTTTCGGCATGATGATGCCCCAGATGATCCAGCAAGCCATGCGCCAGCAGCCCGCCCAGGCAAGCCCACCGCAGGGGCCCGGCCCCGGCGGCTCGGCTCCGGCCCCCGGACCGACCAGCCCGCAGGCTCCCGCCCCCCCGGCACCGGCTGTCGCCGCAGCGGGAGCCGGGGCGGCCGCAGGGTTCGACGATCTGGCTCCCGCCACCGAGCAAGCCACCGCCCAGGCAGCCGACCCCAAGCAACTAGTCAAGCAAGTCATCGCCGCGGCCGGCTATGCGTTGCAGGAGAACAAACCCGATCAGTGGCGCGTCACTGTGCCGGTCGGCTCCACCCGCAAGCAGGTGGTTTACGTGCTGTTTGACCGCAAGGACGCCGAAGGGGACCCGCTGGTGAGTTTCCTTTCCTACTGCGGTCCGGCCACCCAACGCAACGCCATGCAACTGCTGCGGTACAACACGCGCTTGGCCCACGGGGCGTTTGCCGTGGTCAAAGCCGGGGGGACGGAGATGGTAGCCCTGGTGGCCAACCTGCTGGCTTCGACGCTGGACCCGCTTGAGGTGAGCCGCACCTTGAGCGCCGTGGCCTGGCAGGCCGACCGCGTGGAACAGAAGCTCACCGGCGGCAACGACCGCTATTGAAACCCTCGGCCGCGCCGGTTGCTTCCTGCGGGCAGTGTTGCCGGTTACCGGGGAGTGTTTGTTTCCCAGCGCAGAAAATCGGGGCAGCCGGACTCACCGCCAATCCGGCCGCCCCTAGGGCGGTTCCCCGAGAGGAACCGCATGGATTCAGGCGAAAAGCTCGCAACGGCTAACGCTGCGCGCAGCGCGACCGCGGCTCCGCGATTGACCTTCTAAACCCCGCAGCATCGCCTGGGTTTCGGCGGCAGCAGAAAAAACTTTCGGACGAGTTATCCGGCCAGAGGCAGTCGGGCGTAGGAGAAGTGTTCGGCCCGGCCGGTGTTCAGATGGTGGATTTCCACCGCCTGCTGCTCGGTGTCCAGCAGGGCCAG
The DNA here is from genome assembly GCA_015488215.1 of Planctomycetales bacterium. GTDB lineage: Bacteria > Planctomycetota > Planctomycetia > Pirellulales > S012-138 > S012-138. The sequence continues at coordinate 870 of WFOE01000216.1, read as the reverse complement.
CGTGGGGTCGCCGTAGGTCCAGCCGCTCAGTTCGCCCGGGTTGATCCAAAGCCGGTTCTGTTCGTCCCGCCGGACCGAAGGTTTGTGGGTGTGGGCCACCACCACAATCTGGCACCCCTGGACCTGGTGCCGCAGTTGGCTGGCCATGTGGGCCACGATGAGCCGCAAATCCCGGTCCAGCCTCACGCACACGGGTCCCTGTCCCAGGAGGCCCACGATCTTGATTCCCGCCAGCAGTCCCACGCGGTTGCCTTCGTTGTCTCCGAACACGCCCACGAAGCGGCACTGCAACTTGCGCAGCCGCGGCACCACGAACGTGGAAACCAGGTCCCCGGCAAACACCACCAGATGGCAGCCTCGGCGGTTGAACAGCTCGACCGCCTGGGCTAGATGCTCCACGTGGTCGTGAACGTCGGCAAAGATTCCTACCAGCATCGGCGCATCGGCTCCATGGCCAGGGGCACCAAGGAAGCGTTCCGAGGGCGGGTCAGAACTCGGGTCTTCGGAGAATCTCGGCGATAACCACCGCCTTGCGCACGTCCTGCGGATTGCGGAGCGTGTTGATGATTTCCTGGGCCACCGGCGAAAGATCGCTGGGCGGCTGCTGCGCCTCGGTCCGCTGCTCGCTGGGAAGCTCGCCCGTGTGATGGGCAAACTCTTGTTCCACGTGGATGTCCAGGTCCGAAGGCACGGTGCCTTCGGGGAGCGAGGTTACCTGGGGCTTGATGGAAGTTTCCAGATGGCGGGTTTCCAAGCTGGAGAGCTTCCTTTTGCCCAGGGCCGGTCGTTCTTGCATGGTGCCCACGCTACGCCGGGGCGGCTGTGGCCGCTTGCCGGCTCGGGCGGGTCTGCGGCGCGGGGGAGGGGTGG
>WFOE01000215.1 GCA_015488215.1 Planctomycetales bacterium | reverse complement strand
TTTTTCCACTGGTCCAGCAGGTCCTTGGCGGCTTGTTCGTCCAAGCCGGCCGCGTCGTGGAACCACACCAGCAGGGCGTGGGGAAGGGCCGGATGGTAGTCCTCGGGCACGTAGAGCAGCGCTTCGTGAGGGAACTGCGGCAGTTTGAAGGTTTGCTCTCCCCGGGGCGGAGCCTGGCCGGGCGCAGGCAACCGGCCGGTAGTGCGCTCGGGAAGCTCCTGCCGGGGCACGCCTTCCCAAAGGGGAGTGAGCGTTACTTCCAGCGAGAGCGTCTTGCCATTCCGCTCGACTTGCAGCGGGAGCTTCTGGCCCACCTCGGCGTTCCAGACCAGTTGTCTCAGCGTGTCGGCGTCGGCCACCCTCTGGCCCGCGGCCCGAACAATCCGGTCGCCCACCTGGATTCCCGCTTGCTGGGCCGCCGAGTCGGGAATCACCCAGCGGACCGCCACGCCGGAGGGTTTTTTCTGGTCCGGAGCGGCCACTTCGGCCAGCGGCAGCACGCCCAACTGCGGTCGCTGGTAGGGGAGGAGTTTATCCACCAGCGTTACCGAAAAGCGGAGCCGTTTTCCCTTGCGCAGCACTTCGATGGTCACTTCGTCCCCGGCGTAGAGCGGGCCGAGGGCTTCGCGCAATTGCACCTGGCGGGTCACTTCCACCTGGCCGACTTTCACAATCCGGTCGCCCGGTTGGATGCCGGCTTTGTAGGCCGGCGAGTTAGGCCGGACCGAAGCCACCACGGCCGGATCGGCAAACTGGTGCCCTCGCCGCAGGGCCACGCCCAGCAGGCCCGGGCGGAGGTCCCGGCCCTCTTTCATCCGCTCGACCGCCGCCATCACCTGGTCGGCCGGGACGGCAAAGCCGATGCCCGAGTCGTACCACTTCACTCCGGCCACCTGGTCCGAGCCGCGCGGGGACAAGGGAACCAGCACGCCCAGCACCCGGCCGCGGATGTCCACCAGCGGGCCGCCGTAGTTCAGCGGCGAGACCTTGGCATCCGTCTGCAACGCGCGGCGCCAGATGCGCCCCTTGGCACTGACAATCCCTACGGAGATGGTTACGGGCGCTTCGGGGAACGAACGTCCCAGGGCCACGGCCCACATGCCCACTTGCACTTCGGCCTCGGGGACCATCTGCGGGACGGGCAGGGGTTTTTTCGGTTCCACCTTCAGCAGCACCAGCATCCGCGAATAGTCAGTGGCCACGCGACGGGCCGGCAGCCGGGTGCCGTCGTGCAATCGCACCAGAATCGTCGCCGGTTTTTGCAGGAAGTGGAACAAGCTGGAGACGATGTAGCCGTCCGAAGAAACGACCAGCCCGGTGCCGGGACCGGAACCAAGCAGCACGCGCCCGGCTCGTTCCAGGCCGCCGATTGTTTCGATGGCCACCACGCTGGGGGCCACGCGGGCGGCCGCCTGGCGCACGGCTTGTTCTTCCAGTGCGGTCAGGTCCTGGGCGGCAAGCCTTCCGGCAAGCATCCCCACCAGCACGACGGCCAGCGCGCTTGGTTGCCGAAGCACGTTTTGTTTCACTGACAGTTACCTCTTGGGTGCGAGGGCGTGGACCAGGGCGGGATTAGCGCGTCTTGAGTTCCAGCTCGCGCAGCTCCTGGCCGCGGATGATGGTCAAGCGGACCGGGTCGCCCCAGGGAATGTAGCTCAGTTCCTTGCGCAGCGCTTCGCACGACTGGACCAGATGGCGGTCGTTGACGAACAGGATTAAATCGTCCGGCAGCAGTCCCGCCCGGTCAGCCGGCGAGCCGGGCCGCACTTCTTCCACGAACGGGGGCGTCTTGGGCAGCACGTCGGGCACCAGCACGATGCCCAGCCGCTCAAGCGTAACCGGGTCCTGGGGCTTGCGGGCCTGTTGCTCCGCTTCCTCGGTGCGAGGGACGAACTTGCCCTGCTTTATCTGCTCGATGGTGCCAATCAACTGGTCGATGGGAATGGCGTAGTTGATCCAGGTGTTGGTCAGCGTGTTGCGCAGCTCTTTGCCAATCATTCCCACCAGACGGCCCTGGCGATCGACAATCGCCCCTCCGGCCGCTCCAGGGTTGTTGACGATGGCATCCAGAATGTACACCGGCCCGCGGTAGGGGGTTTCGAACGCGCCCCGGCGGGCCCGCAGCGGCACCCGGGCGGCCACCACGCCGTGCTGGACGCTCACCGGCTCGTCGAACACCGCCACGCCGTACAGGTTGCTCAGCGCCAGCACTTTGGCTCCCGGCTCCAGGCGAACCCGTTCCAGCGGGAAGTAGGGGAAGTCATTCCCATCCAGCTTCAGCACGGCCATCTCCAGCCGGGGATCGGCCCCCAGCAGCTTCGCCTCCAGGCGTCGGCCGTCGGCCAGGTGGACCACCAGATGGTCGGTGTCCAGCACGTAGCTCCAGGCGGTGAGCACGTGGCCCTGGGGCGAAATCAAGATGCCGCTCTGGTAGTGTTCCAGGCCGCGAAAGCCGCCGGCTCCGTAGATTTTGACCACCTTGGGATGGCAGCGGGCCACCAGGTCCGTAAGCGGCTCCTGGGCCGGCAAGCGGCCGGGGACTGCCAGCGGCACCGCGGTGGCAAACAAGCCGAGGGCAAGGAGAGCAACGCGTTTCATTGCGAAAGGTCCCGTGGAAGTGAACAAGCAACCGCTCAAGGCAACGTAATCTTTTGCCATTTGAACACCTGGTACACGTCGTCGCCGTGACGGACTTCCAGGCGATGCGGTACCAGCCGTTGGCCCACCTTGCGATAGTCGTCGAAGACCAGCTCGCAGGGGTCCACGTCGTCGTCGGGGAACATCTCCAGCGCCAGCAGGCGTCCGGATTGCGGATCCACGTAGGCCCGGGTTTCCACGCCGCCGTGCAGTCCCACCAGGCAATCCACCAACCCGCGATGACCCGGCAGCGGAACTGTGCCCAGGTAGTACATGCCGCCGAACTTCTCCACGCCGTGGACGAGCAATCGCCGCCAGAGGTAGAGGGCCGCCAGCAGTCCGCCGCTTCCGGGCGGGTCGAGCCGCTGGCCCAGTTGCGGTTCGTCCCCTTCTAGCTCCAGCCGGGCGGTGCCGCCGGGCAGGACCAGCTCGACCCGATCAGGAGCCAGCGTCAATTGGGTTTTCAGCCCGCCGGCCTGTTCCCCTTCGAACTGCCAGGCGCTTTCGGCCACCGGCGAGAAGCCGCCCAGGCGATCCAGCAGCTTTTGCACTCGTTGCTGTTCCAGACGGTTGAAGTAGTAGTTGGCAAAGCCGGGCCGTTGTTCGTAGTATTTGGCCACGGCCGGGGGGAGCTTCGGCTTGGCCGGCTTTTTGGGCTTAGGGCCAGGAGGCTGCTTCGGCTCGGGGCCCGGCTGCGGGCGTCTCGGAGGCGCGGGGCGCCGCCGGCTGCGGCGAGTCAGCCGCTCTTGCAGCTCTCCTTCGCGGTGCGCTCCGCGCAGCCGCACCAGCACGTCCCACTGCATTCCCTCGCGGCGGAACGAAAGCGGCACGCGCCATCCCTTAGGCAGCGTGCCCAGGATGTTCTTGTACATGTTGGTGGAGGTTACCGGCCGCCCGGCGAAGCTGACCAGCTCGTCGCCGTAGCGCAAGCCGCGGCGGTAAGCGTCGCTGGATTCCAGGATGTCGGTCACTACTACGCGGCCTTCCGGGTCGGTGCCGACGGTGGCTCCCAGTTCGGCGTGGTCCACAATCCGCCCGGAACGCAAGTAGCCCAGGAAGTTCTTAATCTGATTGATTGAGATGGCGTAGCCTACGCCCACGTTGACCCGGCCCCGTTTCTCAAACGAACCGCGACCGTTGATGCCAATCAGCTCTCCTTGCATGTTGAACAGCGGGCCGCCGGAGTTGCCCGGGTTGATGGCCGCGTCGGTCTGGATGCAGTCGGCGTATTCCAGCAGCGTGCCGGCCGGGTACTGGTAGCGGTGCACCCCGGAGATGATGCCGAACGTGACCGTGGGCTGGAAATCAGTAGCCAGCAGGAACGGATTGCCCACGGCAAAGCACCACTGGCCCGGTTCCACCAGGTCGCTGTCGCCCAGGGGGGCGGTGGGAAAATCGTCCCGGCCCAGCAGCTTGATTAGCGACACGTCGCCCACCGGGTCCACACCGACGATTACCGCGTCGTACACTTTGCCGTCGGGCAGGCCGCATTTCATGGCCGCCCCGGCTCCGGCCGTGACGTGGAAGTTGCTCAAGGCGTAGCCGTCCGGGGTGATAATCACGCCGGAACCTCCGCCGCGGCCCCCCCGACCGAAGATGGCGATGGTGGCTTGTCTTGCCCGATGGATTACCTCAATCCGCTGCTGTTCGGCCTGAAGCACCTGCGGGGGCACGTCCTGGGCCGCCAGAGGCAGCGCGGAAGCGGCCATCAGCAGCACGAGCCACAACGCCTGGCACAAAGTCTTCACGATGGGGGGCCCTCGCCTCCGGGTCACTTGAGCACACGAATCCGGCACAGGTCTACAAAGTCGTCGCCCAGGAAGGCTCCCGGCGGGTGGTGCACTTCGATGGTCAGCTTATGCACGCCGGAGATGTCCAGTTCCAGCGGGTGCCCACGGGGGCGATCCGCTGCGGAGAGCTTCACCTGCGCCAGCACTTTGTCGTCGCCGCGAATGGTCAGCAGCACCGGTCCTTGGGAAGCCTGCACCTGGTCGTCCACGCCGACAACCGCCTGCAAGCGGCTGTAGCGGCCGGCCAGGCGGAACGCCACCCGAGTGCCGGCCCGCAGACCCAGCCCGCGCTGGTAGCTTCGCCCGTCGAGCTTCAACGGGCGCGATGGGCTCCACCGCCCGCGACGCACCCGCCGCAGCAGACGGTCTTCTTCCAGGGCCAGGCGGAGTTGTTCCTTGCGAGTGGAGAAGTTGGTCAGGGGCCGGGGCTGCACCGTTTCTTCTTCCGGTTCCAACTGGTCCAGGTAGGCAATCTTGCCCAGGGAGAAATCGACCCGCTGCCATCGGTCCTCCGGCAGCGCCAGTTCCAGCCCCCCGGGCGTGGTCAGCCGGAACACACCATCGTCCCAGGCGATTGCCGCTGCCGGCACGCGAGCCCCTCCGACCGCGTAGAACACGGCCTTCGGCTCGGGAGTTTCCGGCACGTTGGGACGATAGAACACCACGGCGAAGACGCGCTGGAGCTTCACCGGCACCTGGGTCCCTTCCAGCTCGAAGTGCACGGCCTGGGGAGTAATCTTGCGTACCACGCCTTCGAAGTAATCCAGCGAATCCCCCTTGGCCGTCACCAGCAGATCGCCCTGGGGCTTCTCGGCAAGAATCTCCCGCCACTGCTTTTCCTGTTCCGCGGTGGGCTTGCGCCGCATCCAGGAAGCCACCTGGGCCACCGGCACGGCCAGGTCCTTGTCCCAGAGCTTGAAGCGGAGCTGTTTGCCGTCGTAGCTCAGCCCGGCGGCAGGGAGCTGGGTGCCGTCATGAAGCAGAAGCGTCGCCGCGGCCGTTTCGTCCGTCTCAGGCGGCTGCTGGGGCACCAGCTCCAGCACCTGGTCCAGCGGCACGCGCCGCGTTTGTCCTTCCAGTTGCAACACCACCGCCTCGCGCTGCCAGGCGGCCAGCTTTCCTTGGTGGGACTGTTCGTCCAAAGTAAGCACCTTGACCGCAGGACCTCCTGCGGCCAGCAAAAGCGCCAGGAACGAACCGAGCAACGGTACGGTCATCGGGAGCCTACTTCTCCTGTTCCGCTACGCGGCGGAAGTATTCTTCGATTAGTTCGCGGTAATGGGCCGGGAAGTTCTTGCCTATCTCCTGCAAGGCTTCTTCCCGTTTCTTGGGCGGCAGGTTGCCCCAACCGGCCGAGTTGCCGATGTTCTTCGGGTCCACCTTGCCGGGCCCGGAACCGCCCAGAATGGCCGAATCCTGGGCCGGACTGCTGGACTGCCGCTGCCCACCCCCTTGTTGCTGTTGTTGCTGCTGTTGTTGTTGCTTTTCCAGTTCCTCGATCATCTTGTCCAACGCGTCGATGATGTCGTCTTCGCGTTTGATGACCCGGCGGCCGGCTCGGGCCAGTTGCAAGCGACGCTCCACGTCGCGCATCCAGCGGGCCACCTGGTCCAGCGAACCTTCCCGCATCCGCCGCAGGTCTTCGCGCATCAGTTCGCCCAGCGTGCGGTAACGCCGCGGCAGCCGGTCCACTTCGGCCAGCAGGGCGTCCAGAGCCTGCAAGCCTTCCTTCTTGTGGGCCAGTCCGTGATGGGCCACGGCCAGGTAAAAAAAGTACCCGGCCGGATCGATCACCTGTTCCGGGTCGATGTGGCGGAACTGCTCCAGCGCTTCGTCGTACAACTGTTGCAAGGCCAGCCAGCGGGCATAGTAGAGCCGCAGGTTGTGCTGCACGAACGGAGGCAGCGTGTCGTCTTCGAGCCATTTCCACTGGGGCAGCTTCTCCGCCCGCCAGGGTCTGGCACAGCGGGCCGCCAGTTGGGCGAACCGGGGATCGGTTCGAGCCAGCAGCTCCACGGCCGTTTTGAGCCGCTCCGGCGGGGCGGAAGCCTTCTTCAGCTTTTGCCACAGGGGGGCCAGTTGTTTGAGCTGCTGGTCCGTAAGGCCGGCTTGTTCCAGAAAGGCTTGCAACTGCTGCTGGACCGACTCGGCCGAAGGCGGAGTGAAGCGAACCTGCTCGGCGTCTTCCGCCGCCGGGAGGGCCGGTCCGAAGGCCAGGCTCAAGACGGCAACCAGCGAGGCGGCGATGAGCACACCAGCGCGCATGACGTTTTCTCCCGCAGGAAATGAGGCGGCAAAGCAGCTTGCCGCCTAAGTTTCAGTACACTCGGTTTTACCGCTCAGGTCAACGATTTCGGCCCAGGACGATGTCCCGGGCGGCTTTGGTAATCCGCTGCTGGCGCTGGGCCAGGCGCTGCAAGGCTTCCACCAGGTCCGCTTCGGTGGCCTGGCCGATGGCATCTTGCTCGCCGATGAGCTTCTGATACCGTGCGGTGCGCTTCCGCACGCGAATCTCCATCGAACGGAGCATCTTCAATTCGGCCAGCATGTCGATCAGCGGCGGTTCCATCGGACGGCCCGAGGAAGGCTTGGACTGCTGTTGTTGCTTCTGCTCCAGTTCCTCCTGGGCCTTCTGCACCGCTTCGATCATCTCTTCCAGCGCGGCGATGATGTCCTCCTCGATGCCCTGGGTAATCTGGCCCACCTTCTGCTGGGCCAGGCGGATGGTCACTTGCCGCATGTCTTCGCGCACCTGCCGCAGGGCTTCGGCCATGGCCACCGAGGTGCCGTCTTCGCGCAGCAGTTGCATGGCCTTGTCCGCTTCCAGCACAATCAGCGATTCCCTGCGACTGAGCCGGCCGGCCTGAATCTCCTCATTGCGGCCGCGGCGCTCCTTGGGCACCAGATCCAGTCGCAGCGTGCCCTCGTACACTTCCACCTGCATCCGCAGCATGCGCTTGAAGCGAGCTTCCAGAGCGGCGAGCACCCGGGCCAGCTCCTCTTCGCGCAGTTGGCGCAGCAGCCGTTCCAGCTCGCGGCGAATCTGCTCCAGGATTTCGGTCGCCTTGCGTTCTTCTTCCAGGGCCCCCTTGCGCTTGGCTTCTTCCAGGCGCTTTTGGGCCTGGCGCATCCGCTCCTCGGCCTGGCGAATCTTCTTGTGGATGTCGCCAAAGGGATTGTCTTCCTGCTGTTGGCCGCCCTGCTGTCCGTTTTGGTTTCCGTCCTGCTGCCCGCCTTGTTGACCCCCTTGCTGGCCGCCCTGTTGGCCTCCCTGCTGTCCGCCTTGCTTACCCCCTTGTTGCCCGTCTTGTTTACCCCCTTGCTGATCCCCTTTGCCCCCTTGGTTGTTGCTTTGGTTGCCGTTTTTACCCCCTTGCTGGCCGTCTTTGCTGTTCTGCTGTCCGTCCTTGCCGCTCTGGTTGCCGTTTTGTTGGCCGCCTTGTTGGCCGTCCTTGCCTCCTTGTTTGCCCCCCTGTTGGCCGTCTTTTCCACCCTGTTGGCCGTTCTTGCCCTGGTCGTTCTTGCCTTGGGAGTCTTTCCCTTGGACGTCCTTGCCCTGGGCATCTTTACCGGAGTTGTTTTGTCCTTGTTGGCCCTGTTTGCCCTGGGCGCCGTCTGCCCCCTGGCTGCCCTGGGCGCCTTGCGAGCCGTTCTGGCCGGCGGCCCCTTCGTTCCGCGCAATACGGTCGGCCAGGCGCTTGGCCTGGTCGGCGATGTTGCCTTGCTGTTTAGCCAGGCGCTTGGTGTCTTCGCCCCGATGGGTGCGGTCTTCCAGGTTCTTTTCCTGGCGGATGAGGCGCTTGACGTCCTTGATGTACTGCTTGATCCGGGCCTTTTCGCTGGCCAGGCGTTTGGACCGCTGCTCGCTCATGAGCAGCTCCAGCAGTTGGTTCAAATCGGTAACCAGTTCGCCCTGCTGGTTGACGGCCGTGGCCAGGCGTTCTTTTTCCAGGGCTTCCAGGATGCGGCGGAACTTGCCTTCGATGTCCCGCTCGCTGCTTTCCCGGATTGCCTTGCGGAGCAGCTCGGCTCGAACCGGGTCCTTGTCGGCCAGGTACTGGGCCATCCGCAGCAGCACTTCGCGGAAGCGGCGATATTTGGCCTCGACGCGTTGCTGGTGCTGGTGAATCTGTTTGCCCAACTCGTCGACCGAGGCGGGCTCCTGCTCCCCTTGGGGTTCCTGGGCCACCAGCGCTTGGGAGAAGAACATCAGGCCCAGCAGGGCCGCCAGCGGCAGCAGGCGAACTCGGGCGAACATGGAAGATGCCTCCCTGAACGGGGGAGATGATGGGATGCCATCGACTTGCTTCGAGCGACCGTCCCTTAGTCGCCCGCGGCGGCTCAAGGGTTCAACAATCGCTTGATGCGGTATTTTTTGGTCTTTTCGGCGATCTCTTTCTGCTCTTGGATAATCTCGCGGATTAGTTGAATCGCTTCCTCGAAGCTTTCCAATTCCAGCATATTTTGTAACACGTTTTCCAGCCGGAGGATAATCTCGGCCAGGTGGTTCTGGCTTTTTTCCAGCAGTGCGTCGCGTCGTTCGGGCTGGGTAAGGTTTTCCTGCAACTGTTTCAGCAGCCGGTCCAGCTCGGGGAACATGGCCGTGGCCACTTCCCGCAGCGGCTCGGCAATCCGCCCCCGGATACGTTCGTCCACCTCCTTGTTGTACATGCGGTTATTGACGAACTGCTGGCGGATGTCGTCGAAGCCGACGGCCACGCCCAGCACTTCGTTGGCGTTTTTCTCGCTGTTTTGCCGTGCCCGTTGGACGCGCAAGGAGGCCACTTCCAGCGGGTCGTTGGGGCTCTTATTCTCTTGCTCGGAGTCGAAACGCACCCGCAGCAGCGAATCCTGCGTTTCGCGCACTTCTTCCAGGATTTGTTCCAGCCGCCGCCGCAAGTTCAGCTCCTGGGCCCCCAGGATGGCCCGCAGTTCCTCCGGCGTAACCACGTCCAGCAGGTAGCGCTGGCCCTGGGCCGAGTGCGGCCCGCCTTCCAGCGTGCAAGCGTCGCTAGCAGTGACGGTCAGCACCAGTTTCTGGCCCGGCACTAACCGGTAGGGGGCCAGAGCCGCATCCAGGGCTTTCTGGTCCGGGGGGCTGTTTTCGTCTTGCGAGGAGCCTTTCCGGCTTTGGCGGAAGCGTTCCAGGGCTTGTTGCCGCAAGGCGCGGAAGTCCAGCACCGGCGGGTCTTGTTCGTTCCAGGCAATCTCGGTGCGGCGACCCGCTTCGGCCAGCAGAGGGAGCTTGACCTCCTCTTGCTCATCGATGCGGTAAGACCAATGCACGCTGGCCACGCCGTAATCGTCCCTGATTTCCCCGGCCAAGGGAATACGAACATCGGGAGTAACGGCCGTGCCGATGCCCAGCAGGCGGATGTTCACCTCCGGCGGCTGATCCGGCACGGCCACCAGAGCCAGCCGGACCGGCTGTTTGTTGCGGATACCGTCGCGGTCCAGCAAGCGGAACTGGATTACCATGTCCTGTTCCAGCGGGGGCAGTTCCAACTGGAACTGGCGCGGGCCGGTCAGTTCCAGCGGCCGCTCGGCGGCGGCGTTTTTTTCGGTCGCGGGCAGCTTGGCCCAGGCGGCTTCCAGCGGTTTGTTGGCGCGGCCCAATACGGTGATCCGCGTCCCCTGGGGCAGTTCCATCACCCCGCTGACCGGCAGCGTGCGAGGGGTATAAAGCCCGTGTTCCGCATCGACCATGTAATCGGGAAACACGCAGTGCAGGGCCAGCTCGGCCGTGGGGCTATCAACCACCAGCAACCGGTAGTCCCGCACGCGATGGTCGCCGCCCACCGCGTCGAACCGGACGCTTTGGGCCAGGTCGCGGAACGTGTAGCTGAAAAGCTGGTAGCCGTCCTGGGGGACGCCTTCGCGGGTCATGTTTTCTTCGCCCCAGGTGCCGTCGGCGAACTGGTACTCCAGCCGCACGGTGCGAGGGACGCGCTTGCGCGTGTCGGCCCGCACGAGCACCGTCACGTCGTCGCCGCGGGCCACTTTGCGTACCCGGGGACCTTCCACTTCGATGTGGTGTCGCCGCGGCCAGCGCAGGTCTTGCAGCAGCAAGGTGCGGCGCATCCAGATGCGAAACGCCTCCGGAGCCGCCAGGGCGAACGAACCGACCGACACCACGGCCACCAGGGCCAGCACCAGGGCTTTTACTAGCGGCCGAAGGCGGAACACTTCGCCCAAGGGCACACGGCTTGCCCGCTGGGCGGCTTCCTGGAACGTGTGGTCCAGCAGCCGGGGATCAAACGCCTGAGCGTGTTCCGGTTCCTGGCCCAGCTCGACGGTGGTAATCAGGCTATCGTGAAAGTCCTGAAACCGCCGTTCCAGCAGCACGGCCATGGCCCGATCCGGCAATCGCACAAACAGTCGCCGCAACAGGTACCAGAAGGTAACGCCCAGGGTCAGCAGGGCGTAAAGCCCGAGCAACACCACCCGGGCGCCGTGGCCCGGTTCGTCGTGGCCCATGGCCACGGGCAGCCAGTCCAGGGCGAGCGAAACCCAGAACACCAGCCCCAACCAGGCCAGCAGGACGAACACGCCCTGGAGAAAGACGTACCGGCGTATCTTGCCCCGCAGGCGACGCAGCGCCTTGAGCACCTCGGGACGAACCGCAGGTTGGCTGTTGGGGGTCATCGTGTGGTCTTGACGCAAGGGGAACTCTTCCGGCGGGCCCTCAGGCCAGTTTGCTCAGCCGGCGGATTAACCACTCCGCGAACAGCAGCCCGCAAATCACAAGCAGCGTCCACTGGTTGTCCCACAGGGTTTGCGGGGTGCCGCGGAGGATAATCGTCCGCCGCCGGTCGGGGAGTTTCTGCCACAGGGGTTCGGGTTCCAGCACCTTTTGCCAGCGGTCCAGGTAGGTACCGCCGGTCTGGCTGGCCAGTTGTTCCAGCAGGGCGTCGTTGCGCTGGGCGTTTTGTTTTTCCACGTCCGGCATCACCGCTTCGATGCTCCAGGTGAGCACCTCGTCGCTTTCGGGCACGGGGAGCCGGAGCTGGTAGTTCCCTTCCAAATAGACGCTGAACTGCCCGGCGTAGGTTCCCGGCCGGTCGGCTTTCGCGGCCAGGGTGAGGGTTTGCAGTTTCTGGTCCGGGCGGACGATCTCCAGCGTTACCTGGGTCAGTTCGAGCGGTTCCAGTTGGGCGTTTTTCAGTTGGGCCTGAACGGCCACGGTCTGGCCCACCTGGTAGGTGTCCTGTTGCACCAGCAGCACGCCGCGTTTGGACCCCCGGAGCAGCCGCCCCTGGGAAACGTGGCGAATCAGCTTGGTCCAGAAAGCCTCGAAGTAGCCGGCTCCCTGGCTGCGCAGCCGCCACATCTCGCCGCTGCCCAGGTAGAACACCCGGCCCGAACCGTAAAAGTGCCCGGCCAGATAGACCGTTTCTTCCTCGGTGCTGGTGGGATCGTCGAAGCGGGCAAAGACGGTGGCCGCGGGCTTGGGGCCTTTGACCCGATAGTAGCCGTACACGCCTTCGAAGGTTTCCCACACCATGCGGCTTTCCTCGGGCGTGTCGGCCAGTTGCAAAAAGGGAGCAGTCAGCCCTTCGGGAGTAAACACCAGCCGGGCTGGTTCCTTCCGCTGGAAGCGGTCGTCTTCCACCGCGGCAAAGTGCTGCTGGAACAGCACTGGCACCATGCCGCGGAGCCTGGTCATGGCCGGGGTTTGGGAACGCACCCAGGTGTCCATATAGACCGGACCGGCCACCACCACCAGCCCGCCGGCCTCCTCGGCCACCCAGTCCTGGAGCATTTCGATCTGCTGCTGGCTCAGCTCGCGCCAGTTGAAGTCGAAAGCCACGATGCAGTCGTAGTCGTAAAGCTCCTGCTTCAGCGAAGGGAAGTCGTCCAGCAGCTCGTCGGCGTCCTGGGAAACTCCTTCCTGGGCGGTTTGCAACACCACGTGGACCACCATCGAAGGGTCGCGTTTGAGCTGGTTGCGCACGAAGCGGTACTCGCGCGTCGGCCCTCCGGCCAGCAGGAGCACCCGGGTCTTGTAGTCCACGATCTCGATCATCTTCTCCTTTTCGGCCTGGAGCGGTTTTCCACTTAGCGTGCGCACGCGCAGCGTCAGCAACAACTGCTCCGAAGCGTCGCCGGCCGGTTCGTCTTCTTCGTCGAGCGAGCCGGCGCTTTGCTCGAACTGCACTGGGACGATCTCCCCGTCGGCCGGAAGCGTGAGCTGCTGCGAATCGACCACGTCGGCCGCTTCCCGGGCGGCGCTTGCTGGACGCTGCAACAGTTCGACCAGCACCGGGGCGTTACCCAGGCCGAAGCCGCGCACGTAGCCGGTCACCTTGTAGGCATCGCCCCGATAGGCCCGAGCCGGCACCAGGAAATCGGCCACCTGGAGCGAGCGTTCCGGCTGGTTGGAACCCAGTCCCACGGGCCAGAGGGGAACGCGGTTCTCTTTGGCCAGAGCCACCGCGGCGTCCGGCCCTTCGCCGGTGTTGTTCTGCCCGTCGGTCAGAATCACCACGCCGGCCAGGGGGTCCTGGTGATGGGCGGTGAGCACTTCGCGCAGCACGCCGCACAGCCGCGACTGGCGCCCCTGGGCGGCAAGCAGCCGGGCCCAGTCCGGGGCGGGTTCCTGCTGCTCGGGGCCGTCTTTGGCCGAGGTGCCCGGGCGGGAGCCTTTCTGTGCGTAGTAAGGCGGCAGGTCGGCCACGGTTTCGGCCTTGGCGTCGTACTTCAGCACGGTTACGCGATGCACCTGGCGCAGCTTTTCCACCAGCGGCGTGTCCCGCAGCAGATGCACGGCCGCGTCGATGCGGCGCATCGGTTCGCCGTCGGGGCCGGGCACGTCGGCCAGCGTGGCGCTTTGGCTCGTATCCACTAGCAGCAGCACGCGCGAAGGGATGACCTGTTCGCGTTCCACGCGGTACTGCGGCAGCAGGTAAATCCACAGCAGGCCCAGCAGCGCGGCCAGCCGCAGCGAAACCAGCAGCAGCGCCACGCCGCGGCCCAGCTCGACCGTATCGCGGCGATACAGGGTGATGACCACCGCGGCCACCAGCACGATTACCCCCACCAGCAACACCCACTGCCACGGCCCGAAGGAGAGCAGCCGCCCCAGCTCGAAGGTGAGCTGCGGGGCCGACTCCACGGCCGCCGTGGCCTGGGCCAGCGGGGGATGTTCCCACCACGTCATGCACGCACCCCCTTGAGCGAAGGAGGATGATAACTGGCCGAATAGGCCAGCAGTTGTTCGCCAAGCAACAACACAATCAGGGCATAAAGCAGGTATTCGCTGACGCTGCTGCGGGCCTGGTTCGAAGCCAGGTCGCTAACAGCCGCTGCATTCATGATTCGCACGTCGGCTTCCAGCCGGGAGTCGAGCTGGTCCGGGCTGAAGTAGGCCAGGTCGCCTTCTTCCGGGTTGACGTTCACCGCGTAGGCGTGGTGTTCCGGTTCGCCCTGGGCCGGTTGCAGTTCCCAGCGATAGACGCCGGCCAGCGACGTATCGTCCCAGCGGAAGGTGAGCGTTTCGTCCTTCAGTACGCCTTGCAGCGGCACGCTCAGTGGTTGGTTTTCCAGTCGCCGCAGCGTGGCCTGGGCGGCGTACTGGGCCGCCGGCACGCGCAGCACCAGTGGCTGGCCCACTTGCAGCCCCGGATCGCTCCAGCGGGCCAGGTACGATTGCAGTTCCTGCATGGAAACCAGAAAGCTGGGATTGCCCACCCAGTTGTTCCACACCGGGGCCACGCTGGTCAGGAAGACGATCACCCGCCCGCGGCCGAAGCGGTGTTCCAGCACCAGGGGGGCTCCGTTGCGCAGCCGGGCCACCACGCGGACCGGATGCTCGCTGGTGGCCTGCCAGTCCTGCGGCACGGCGAAGTAACGATATACGCGCAGCGCCTTGAGGAAATCGTTGCGCAGGTACTCGAAGATACGGAACACCGGATGCGAAGTGTCCGGCTCCACGTCCGGTTTTTCGTTCAGCGGGTCGGGAATCAAGTCCACCGGGGTGACCAGCGGCACGGGGAACAGCCCCTGGCCGTCCCGATACAGATGCTCGTTGACGAACTGGGCGCGAACCTCCTCGCCCATAAAAACGGCCAGCCCTCCGCCGCCGCGGACGTAGCGTTCCAGGTTCTCGATGGCCACCTGGTCCAGCGTGGAAAAGTTAGTCAGATAGATGCCCTGAAAGTTTTCCAACGGGTGGTTATTCAAGAACCGGGGCAGCTCTACCCGGGGCGAAATCCCCGACCGCACCCGGTTGCTAGGAGCCAGGGCCAGGGAGAGAAACCGGCCGTCGGTGGCCGCCGGGTCGCCGTCGCAGATGAGCACCGGCACCGACACCGGCAGGTCCAGCACGCAGTAACGCACGTTGTCCGCCTCCACCGCGTCGGTGGCCAGTTGGGCGGTAACGAAGTGCTGTCCGGCCGTGGCAAACTGGACCGTAAAACGTCGCGTTTCGGCTTGTCCGGGACCGATGGAACGAATGACCACCCCGGGCCGTTCCTTGCCGTCTTCGCGGAGGGTGACGGCCACTTCGCGGGCCACGCTGGTGCCGTAGTTGTGCACGGTTACTTCCATGGTCACGGGCACGCCGGCCGCCCGGATGCCCGAGGCCGGCTCCAGCCGCACGATGGCCAGGTTTTCGTGCTGCTGGTCCACGCACTGGATCAGGTGGACCTCCAGCCCCTGGTCCCGAAGCTGCTGCAAACGCCGGTCCAGCGCCTTGGGTTCCTGCCACTGCCGCTGCCGGAAGTCGGAAACCAGGTACACCACGCGCTTTTCGCTGGAATCGTCCAGCAACTGATCCAGCCCTTGCAAGGCGGCCAGCGGGCCGGCGTCGGTCTGCGACGGGGTAATGCGGTTCAACTCCGAAACCAGCCGGGCTTCGAACTGCGAGTCCACCAACGCGGCGTTGAGTTCCGGCTGCCGAGGGCGGGAAAAGCGGACAAGGGTGAACTTTTGCGGGCTGCGGGCTTCCACCGCCCGGCGAGCCAGCCGCAGCACCACGTCCTTGCCCAGGTCCATCGCCTGGCGGTCGCCGTGCCGGTCCGAGGTGGAAAAGCTGTCGTCCAGCAGCACGATGTGGTGCGTCGTCTGCCCGCCCAGCAGAAACCAGCGGTCGGCCTGAAGCAGCGGCTGGGCCACGATCAGGGCCACGGCGGCCACGGCCAGCATCCGCAACAGCAGCAGCAAAAGCTGCTTCAGAATGACCCAGGTGCGGCTCTTCTTGTAGGCCGCCAGCAGGAACTCCATGGCCGCCCACTCGACCCGGCGGTGGCGCATCAGGTTGATCAGGTGGATCAACACCGGCACGCCCACCAGCAGGGCTCCCAGCGAAGCCAGCCCGGGATGGATGAAAAACTGTTCCATAAGCGGTTGTCTGTCAGCGCGGTCGGGGCTGTTGGTTCAGCGCGGCGGTTTCAACGTCTTCGCCACCGGTTGTTCAAGTCAGCCGGCAAGTCGGCGGCTTGCCGTTTCTGCGAATGTGTCTCCCCGTTTGTGCACAGGTGTTTCCATTTGTGCTGTGAGCTTCCGTGTCATGCATCGGTTTACGTTGACCGTTTTTGCTTGGGCTTTGCCAGGTTGGTTTTTGCCTGGCGAGCCCCGGACTTTAGTCCGGGGAGGAAAAACAAATCGGAATCGCCTCCTGGTGTTTCTTCTCCGGGGACTGAAGTCCCCGGCTCGCCGTTTTGTCGTCTCGTGTTGTTGCGTTTGTTCTTGCTTCGGTGCGGAAGCACCTCCTCATCCCCCCACGCCTCCAAGCCCCCAAGCCTTTCATGCGGTAGCACCCTAGCGCACGCCGCAAGCCGTCAATTCCGGTGATGCATTCCCAAGCGGTTGCTCAGGAAATGGGCCAGGGCCGCATCCAGCGGCTGGCTGGTGCGGACCAGGGCGTAGTCAATCGTGTGTCCGGCGCAGCCGCGGCGGATTTCCTCCAGGTAGGCGTTCAGGGCTTCCAGGTATCCTTCCCGCAGGGCCCGGGGGTTGCAGGAGAGGTGCTCGGGCACCTCCAGCCCGTCGAAGCGGGTGGGGCCGCTGAAGGGGAAGTCCAGCTCGTCGTCGTCCATCACGTGCAGCACTAGCACGTCGTGCCCTCGTTGTCGCAGCAGCCGCAGCCCTCGCAAAAGCGGCGGCCGCTCGACCAGCAGGTCGGAAAACAGCACGACCATCCCGCGCCGCGGCTGGTTTTCGGCCACCTGGGCCAGGATGGTCGAAAGGTCGGTCGTCTCCTGCGGGCGGCTGCCGTCCAGGGCCTTGATGATGGACATCAAGTGCGTCCGCTTGCTGCGGGGCGGGACGGCCGTGCGGATCTTGCTGTCGAAAGCGATGCAGCCCACCGAATCCTGCTGCCGCAGGATCAAGTAGGCCAGGCTCACCGCCGCGGTGCAGGCGTATTCGTACTTGTTCAGCGGGCCGCTGCCGTACTGCATGCTGCGCGAAACGTCCACCAACAGCGTGCAGCGCATGTTGGTTTCTTCTTCGTACTGCTTGATATAGAGCCGGTCCTGTTTGGCCCAGACTTTCCAGTCGATGTCGCGCAGATCGTCCCCTGGCACGTACTCGCGGTGCTGGGCGAACTCCACCGAGTGCCCGAAGTAGGGACTGCGGTGCATCCCGGAAAGAAACCCTTCCACGATGTGCCGTGCCCGCAACTCCAGCCGGGAGATGCGGCGGATGGCCTCAGGATGCAAAAATTTCCTGGAATCGGGCATCTTGGGTCAGTTCGTCCTCTTTGTCGGGAGTGACTTCCAGCAGTCGGGTTACTACGTCGTCGGGCGTAATCCCTTCGCTCTCGGCGGCGAAGTTGATTACCAGACGGTGCCGCAGCACGGGATGGGCCAGGGCCTGGATGTCTTCGGTCGAAACGTGCGTCCGCCCGTGCAGAAGCGCCCGGGCCTTGCCGCCCAGGATTAAGAACTGCACGGCCCGCGGCCCTGCCCCCCAACTGACCTGTTCCTGGACGAACTCGGGGCAGCCGGGCTGTCCCACCCGAGTCTGCCGCACCAGGCACAAGGCGTAGCGGATTACGTGATCGGTGATTGGCACCTGACGCACCAGTTTTTGCAGCTCCAGGATCTCCTCGCCTTGCAGCACCGGCACGATATGGTCTTCCTGCAAAGCGGTGGTGCGGCGGGCGATCTCGAACTCTTCGTCGAACGAAGGGTACTTCACCAGCACCTTGAACATGAACCGGTCCTGCTGGGCTTCCGGCAGTGGGTAGGTGCCTTCCTGTTCGATGGGGTTCTGCGTAGCCAGCACGAAGAACGGGTCCATCATCGGGTGCCGCACCCGGCCCACGGTCACTTGCCGTTCCTGCATCGCCTCCAGCAGCGCCGCCTGGGTCTTGGGCGGCGTGCGGTTGATCTCGTCGGCCAGGATCACGTTGGCAAACACGGGGCCTTCGATAAAGCGGAACTCGCGGGCTCCGGTGGTGCGGTTTTCTTCCAGCACTTCGGTGCCGGTGATGTCGGCCGGCATCAGGTCCGGAGTGAACTGGATGCGGTTGAACTTCAGGCTCAGGGTGCGGGCCAGCGTGGAGATCATCAGCGTCTTGGCCAGCCCGGGCACCCCTTCCAGCAGGCAGTGCGAGCGACAAAACAGCGAAATGAGCAACTGATCCAGCACCTCGCGCTGGCCGACAATTACCTGGGACATCTGGTCCAGTATCTTTTCGCGAGCTTCGGCCAGCCGCTTGATGGCTTGGGTTTGGGCTTCGGAGAACGATTCGCTCATCGTTTCGGCATCCTCTGGCAGGAAAGAAACTAAAGGAAGCAAAACGTAAGGGTTGTACCAACTGTTCAGTTTGGCCGATGACCTGGGCGGTTGCCAATGCCAGCCTTGGTTCCCGAGCCGCTTGGAAACCGCAGAAGCTGCGGCTTTTGCACAAAGCGGACCACCGGCACACTTTGTTCGTGCCAGATGGGGGGCGGTTGGTTCAACGCTTTGCGCAACTCCCTTTTGTCAAATTGGTTCCGGCCTCCGGTCCGCCGTCTCCTGCGGTCGTGGCCAGTGGCCCGGGGCGGTGGTATATTGGGACCCGTAGGTCCCACCACGGACCTGCCTCCAGAGAAGTGTAGCACCTGGAACTTATCGCTTGTTCCACAGATACTTACGCATCGCTGACACAGGTTCCATCATGGCCGTTCGCGTAGGGATTATGGGCGCCACGGGCTATTCGGCCCTGGAGCTGTTGCGCTATTTGCTACGGCATCCGGAGGTGGAAATCTCCGTGCTCACCTCGCGCCAGGAGGGCAATCCGCACATCGCCGCCGTGCATCCCAGCCTGGCCGGGCGATTGGACCTCTGCTGCGAGAACCTGGAACCGGAAGCCGTGGCCGCCCGATCCGACGTGGTGTTTTGCTGCCTGCCGCACGGGGTGACGGCCCAGGTGGTTCCCCGGCTGCTGGAAGCTGGGGCCCGCGTGGTGGACCTAAGTGCCGACTTCCGGCTCAAAAACGCCGAAGTGTACCGCCAGTGGTACGGCAAGGAGCATCAGGCTCCCGAGCTGCTCCCTCAAGCCGTCTATGGGCTGCCGGAACTTTATCGGGAACAGATTCGCTCCTGCCGTCTGGTGGCCAACCCGGGCTGTTATCCCACCTCGGCCATTCTGGCCCTGGCTCCGCTGCTTCGGGCCGGAATGATTGAGCCGCGGGGGATTATCGTCGATTCCAAAAGCGGGGTTTCCGGCGCAGGCCGCCAGCCCAAGCTCACCACGCTCTATCCGGAGTGCAACGAAAGCCTTTCGGCCTACAACGTGGGTCGGCACCGGCACACGCCGGAAATCGAACAGGTGCTCGGCGAAGCCGCCGGGGCGGACGTGGAGGTAATCTTTACGCCGCATCTTGCGCCGATGGACCGGGGGATTCTCTCCACCGTCTATGCCGTGCCGTGGCGCGAAGTGGGCGAGGAGGAACTGCTGGAACTTTTCGCCGACTTTTACCGCCGGGAACCGTTCGTCCGCGTGGTCGAACACCTGCCAGCCACCAAGGACACCGCGGGCAGCAACTTCTGCGATCTGACAGTGCGCGTGGTCCGCGGCCGCGTGCTGGTGCTCAGTTGCCTGGACAACCTGGGCAAGGGGGCCGCCGGGGCGGCCGTGCAGAACATGAACCTGCTGTTGGGCCTGGAAGAAACCACCGCGTTGCTGTAGCCCCCACCGGCGAAAGCCCCAGTCGGCGAAACGACATTTCCAGAGTAAAAAATCCCGGGAACTTTTTCCGTCCCGGCGCGTCGAACCGGTGGCAGGCTATTGCCGTTTTGCCCTTTGGGCGAGGCTCTGCGCACGAAGAGAAAAATTGCGTGCCCCGCCCGGGCTGCGAGTCCAGAATGGGCAGCAGAACGCCTGCTCCAAAGCGGTTCCCAATCCGGCATTGCTTCCGCGTTTCCCGATGACGAGGTGCATCATGCACAAGCTCTCCTTCGCCGTAGGGCTCTGGCTGGCCATGTCCGCAGTGGTGGTGGCCCAGCAGGAAATCCATCGCGCCGCCCAGCGGGGAGATCTGACCCGGGTGAAACAGCTCCTGGACCGCAATCCCCAACTGCTGGAAGCCACCGACCGCCGGGGACAGACCCCCCTGTTTTACGCAGTGTCGGCCGTACCGGTGCGGAATCCAATCCAACGGCTTTTCCAGGGCGAATCGCCGCAGATGCTCGTGCTGCGGGAGCTGCTGCGGCGCAAAGCCAACGCGAACCATCGCGATCGGTTCGGTCGCACCCCGTTGTGGCTGGCTATCCAGCGCCGTAATCTGCCGGCCATGCAGGCGCTGGTGCAGGCGGGAGCTTCGCTGAACAATCTGGACCGGAGCGGAAACAACGCCCTCATGGTGGCTTTGATGTTCGGCAACGAACCGGCCGCGTTGTACTTCCTCAAGCGGGTCGATCCCAACGCGAGGAACGCTTCGGGACAAACAGCCTTGCACCTGGCCGCCAGCCGGGGAATGGTTTCGGCGGTCCGGGCGTTAATCCAGGCCGGGGCCAAGGTCAACCTCCCGGACCGGAACGGCAGTTACCCCGTCCACTTTGCCGTGCATCATCCGGAAGTACTGAAAGTGTTGCTCGAGGCCGGGGCCGATCCCAACGTCTCCAGAAACGGGTGGACCCCGCTGGTGTCCGCCTGCCAGTCGTTGAACGCCGAGTCGGTCAAGCTGTTGCTCGAAGCGGGCGCCAAAGCCGAGTGGCCAGTGCAGAATCGGACGCCGCTGTCCTGGGCGTTACAGTCCATCTCCCCGTGGAGCACTTCCCGCAAGCCTGAAAAAGTCGTTGCCCTGCTCCTGGAAGCCGGGGCCGACCCGAACCGCAAAGGTCCCGACGGGAAAACCCCGCTGGAGCTGGCTCTCCAGACGGGCTACGCCCCGGTAATCGACCTGATTGCCGGCAAAGTGGGCCGCTTGCCTGAGCGTTCTCCCGAAGGAGAACCGATCCTGTTCTGGGCCGCCCGCGAAGGAATGACCAACGTGGCCCAACTGGCTCTGAAGCAGGGCATCGCCGCGGACCAGACCGACGACCAGGGACGCACGCCGCTCTATCTGGCGATTCAACACGGACATTTGGACGTGGCCAGGGTTCTGCTTCAGGCCGGGGCCGACGTGAATCGGCGTTTCGAAGGCGGTGTCACCCTGCTGCACCTGGCCGCGGCGGCAAGAAAACCGAGCAACGGTTCGGGCTCTTCGTTTCCGGGGCGTCCTATCGGGATTCTGCCCCGGCGCCGCCCTGTTCCCGGGGGCCCGGCTCCCAGTCCTTCCCGAACCCCCGGCCCAGCCACGCCGGAAGACGACGCGCTTTCGGCCCAACTGGTGCAACTGCTTGTAAAACGCGGAGCCGACCCCAGCGTGGCCGATCAATCCGGGAGCACCCCGCTGCATGTGGCCGCCTGGGAAGGCAAACCCCGGACGGCACGGGCCCTGCTCGAAGCGGGAGCCACGGTCAACTTCCCCGCCGGGCAGAGCAGCCCGCTGCACAAAGCCGCCTGGGTCGGTCATGCCGAAACGGTGGAGCTGCTTCTGAAAGCCGGAGCCGAGCCGAACGCACGCGATGCCGACGGCCAGACCCCGCTACACAAGGCCGCTTTCCGCGGGCATGCCGAGGTGGTCAAGGCATTGCTTCGCGCCAATGCCGACCCGACCCAGAAAGACTCCGCCGGCATGACTCCCCGCGATCTAGCCCAGGACCGCAAGCACGAAGCCGTGGTGCGGTTGCTTGCCGGAACGTAGTCCCCCAACGGCAAGCCGCACTGTAACGGCTTTTGGTTGCGGCAAGATCGGCAGCCATTGTGCAGCGTGTTGGTCCCTTTGGAATAAAGCAACTCCACGTCATCGGCGGCTGCGTTCTCAGGCGGATGCGGCGTTTGGGGCCGGCTGCTTCGCTTCCCGAATGGTTTCGCGCAGCACGTGAAGCATTTCCCGCTGAAACCTCTCCACGGAAAAACGCAGCGCGTTGTGCCGTGCCAGCCGGGGACAGAACCATTCCTGCTGCTGCTCGAAACGCCGGATGGCTTCCGCCAGAGCGTCCACTTCCTGCCGGGCGAAGAACCAGCCCGTGCCCCGCTGGTCCGGTCCGGCTTCCAGCACCGTTTCGCACGCTCCTCCCTGGCCAAAGGCGATGACCGGAGCACCACAACTTTGGGCTTCCACCGGCACGATGCCGAAGTCTTCCAGGGCCGGGAACAGCAACGCCCGGCAGCGGCGATAATGCCGCCGGATCACCGCATCGGGCTGCCAGCCCAGGTAGGTGACCCAACGGCCAGCGGCGCGCTGAACCAGCTCCCGCTGCGGCCCGTCGCCAATGACCACCAGAGGCCGCCCCAGATGCCGCACCGCGTCCAGCACCAGGTCCACTCGCTTGTAAGGGACCAGGGCCGAAACCCACAGGTAGTAGTCTTCCCGGGGAGAGTCGTCCGGGCAGTAGAACCGGGTATCCACCGGTGGATAGACCACCGTGCTGCTGCGCCCGTAATAGCTGCGAATGCGCCGGGCCACCGTTCGGGAACAGGCCACGAATCGCGTTACGCCACTGGAGGCGGCCTGGTCCCACTGCCGCATCCACTGAAGCACTTGCCGTTTGGCTTCCCGGAGCGGCCCGCGGATCACCTGCTGAAACACCCCCGAGACGCCTTCCTGGCCGGCGTCCAGATACTGGTCCTGCAAGTGCCAGGCGTAGCGCATGGGCGTAAAGCAGTAACACACGTGCGGCACGCCCTCGGGCACGGTTACTCCTTTGGCCACCGCATGGCTGAACGAAAGCACCACGTCCAGCCGTTCCGGCAGCCGCAGTTCTTGCACGGCCCAGGGCATCAGCGGCAGCAGATAGCGATAGCCGCCGCGGGTGACCCCGGGCAGATGCTGCAACGAGCTGGTGGCGATGGGCCGCGATTCGATGGGCCCGGAGGCGCTCCCCCGGCGATGAAGCAGCGTGAACACTTCCGCCTCAGGCAACATCTGGCACAGGGCCTCCAGGCACTTTTCCCCGCCTCGCATTCCGGTCAGCCAGTCATGGACCAGGGCCACACGCATCCGAGGGCACATCTCCTGCCAGAAGGAACCGATTCCATCCCGGGCCGCGTCCGGGGCATGGTCCCGGGAAGTAGCTCAGGGGGTCAAGGGCAACCCTTCCCGGGCTGCTAGCAACTCCCTGCTTGCAGCGGGGCGAGAGCGGGATTTGCTACCGCCTGGGCCAGAGGCGGCCATATAATGGAAACTGGCTGTTGGTTTCCTCCCCTCTGCTCGAAGCGGTCCGTTCGATGACGACTTCCCCTGGCCGGACGAAGCTGGGCTATGCCCACTACGTGCTGTTTCCCAACGACGGGCGACGGCACGAGATCATCGACGGAGAGCACGTGGTGAACCCCGCTCCCAGTCCCCGACATCAGGCAGTTAGCGGCAAGTTGTTCGTCCAGCTTTACCAGCAGGTGGAAGTAGCGGGACACGGGCAAGTCTTCTTCTCACCCATCGACGTCGAACTTTCCCCGCACGACATCGTGCAGCCGGACCTGGTGGTGGTGCTCAACGAACATCGGGAAATCATCATTCCCACCCGCATCAAGGGAACACCTGACCTGGTGGTGGAAGTCCTTTCCGACTCGACTCGGGAGCTGGACCAGGTGCGCAAGAAATCCGCATACCAGCGGGCCGGTGTGCCCGAATACTGGATCGTCGATCCGCAGGAACACCACGTGCAGCAGTTCCTCTTGCACGCTGGAGAGTACCGCCTGGCCGGAACGCACCGCGAGCGTTTGCAAGCCGGCTCGTTGCCGGCGGTGCAGATCGACTTGCAACCGCTGTGGGAAGCCGCACGGTGACAGAAAACCTTGTCCGTACCGACACGCATGCACCGGGAACCCCTTTGGCGATGAACACCGCACGCACTGGCTCCAAGCTGACCTACGCCCACTACGTGCTGTTTCCCGACGACGGACGGCGGCACGAAATCATCGACGGAGACCACGTGGTGAACCCCGCTCCCAGTCCCCGGCATCAAGCGATTGTTCTGGCCCTGGCCAACCAGTTGCTGCAACGCGTGCAGCAGCCGGGTTTGGGGCAGGTGTTCGTCTCACCCATCGACGTGGAACTTTCCCCGCACGACATCGTACAGCCGGACTTGGTGCTGATCCTGAAAGAACACCGGGAAATCATCACCCCGAAAAAGATCAAAGGAGCCCCGGACCTGATCGTCGAAGTGCTTTCCGACTCCAGCGAGCAACTGGACCGCACGCTCAAGCGGGAGCTGTACCAACGGGCCGGTGTGCCCGAATACTGGATCGTCGATCCCGGCGAGCAGGAAACGGAACAGTACGTCCTGGAACCCGACGGCTACCGGCTGCACCAGCACTCGGCCGAGACGCTCCGCTTGCAGGTGTTGCCCGAAGTGGGCGTCGAGTTGGGCCAGGTGTGGCGCAGTGCCGCCGGGCTGTAACGGGACGAAAAAAAAGCCGTGGGATTTTTTCTGCAAACGCTCTTGTCGAGCCGGGGAAGGGCCGATACAGTATTCATGTGTTCAGTATCGCTGAAAGCGAGAGGATTTCCTCTTGCCGGCGATCCTGGTACGCTGCGGCGGCACAGCCGTTCTGATTGGGAAGCGGTTCGCTCAGGCATCATTCGTATCAAAGGGGGGCCTACCGATGGCTGCCAACTCCAAACCCGTTGCTCGTCCGGCCCGGCGCGAAACGGCTCCGGCCAAGGCCCGGCCCAAGGCCAAGGATTCCATGGAGCAGATGCTCCAGTCCCACCCAGAACTGAAAACCACGCTGGCTCAGATCGAAAAGCAGTTCGGCCAGGGGGCCATCATGCCCCTGGGGGCCAACAAGACGGTGGCCGTGGAGGGGATTCCCACCGGCTCGCTCTCGCTGGACATCGCCCTGGGCGGGCAGGGGATGCCCAAGGGACGGATTGTGGAAATCTTCGGCCCGGAATCCAGCGGTAAAACCACGTTGGCGTTGCATGTGGTGGCCAACGCCCAACGGGCCGGCGGGATTGCCGCGTTCGTCGACGCCGAGCACGCGCTGGATCCGGCCTGGGCCAAAAAGGTGGGCGTGCAGCTCGACAGCCTGCTGGTCAGCCAGCCGGGCAGCGGCGAGGAAGCGATGCGGATTACCGAAATGCTCATCCGCTCCAACGCCGTGGACGTAATCATCGTCGACTCGGTAGCGGCCCTGGTGCCCAAACAGGAGTTGGAAGGGGACATTGGCGATTCGCACGTAGGGCTTCAGGCCCGGCTGATGAGCCAGGCGATGCGCAAGCTCACCGGAGCCATTGCCAAGAGCAAGACGTGCGTCATCTTCATCAACCAGATTCGCGAAAAGGTGGGCGTGATGTTCGGCAGCCCGGAAACCACCCCCGGCGGAAGGGCGCTGAAGTTCTACGCCTCCTGTCGGATCGATGTGCGCCGCATCGGGCAGATCAAGGAGGGGGACGAAGTGGTGGGGCAACGGGTTCGGGCCAAGGTGGTCAAGAACAAGGTGGCCCCGCCCTTCCGCACCGCCGAGTTCGACATGATGCACAACCGCGGCATCAGCTACGAAGCCGACGTGCTCGACCTGGCCGTGGCCCATCGCATCGTGGTGCGTTCCGGTTCCTGGTTCCGCTACGGCAAGACGCAACTGGGCCAGGGTCGGGAGCGGGTCCGGGCCTTCCTGGAACAGAACCCGCAACTAGTTCGCGAGCTGCGCGAAAAAATCCTGGCCGCGGTCAATCCCGAGGCCCTCATCGCCCCGGAAAACGAACCTCTCCCGGAGGGCGAAGCCTGACGAAGGCGTGGGGGCCTGGGGACTTGCGCCGGTGCTGTTGCATCGGCGCGTCTTGGGTCTTGCGTCGTGGGTCTTGAGTGAGATGCTTCCGCTCCGGGCGCAAATCGGCTTGCGGCGTGCGACCTGCGCCTTGCGCACGGAGCTACCGGTCCAATGCAAGAATAAACGCCGATTCTTGCAACCAGCGAGCCCTGAGCTTTAGCTCGGGGAGAAGCGCGAGCCGGGAGCGTTCGCTTCCGGAGGCGGCACGCCCATCCCGGCCACTTGACCGAAGGCCGACGGAGGCGCTTTCGCGGCCGCGGAGCGGTCCTTACAATGGGCCACAAGTGGGTCGGTCGCCGGGACCGGCCCGGCGCTTTGCCGTGGTCCAGTTTGTCACCAGGATGCCGCTGCGATGAGTTACGCTGTGCGATGGATAACCGGGGGAGTGTTGCTGCTGGCGGCCGCTTCGCTTCTGCCGGCGGAAGAGCCCCCGCTTCGGCAAGA
Organism: Planctomycetales bacterium; assembly: GCA_015488215.1. GTDB lineage: Bacteria > Planctomycetota > Planctomycetia > Pirellulales > S012-138 > S012-138. The sequence continues at coordinate 10,092 of WFOE01000215.1, read as the reverse complement.
GCTCGAAACCTTGCTTGCCGTACGGGGTAAGGGCCAGGGCCACGTGGAAGCCGCCCGGGCGTGGCAACGCGTGGTGCGGCAAGGGCCGGAGACGATACCCGTGCTGCTCGAAGCGCTGGATCGGGCCGAGCCCCTGGCGGCCAACTGGATTCGTGCGGCCATCGAGACGGTGGCCGAAAAAGCCCTGCGGGAAAAGAAACCGCTGCCGGAAAAGCAAATCCTGGCCTTTTTGCAAGACCGGCGCCACGAACCCCGGGCACGGCGCCTGGCCTGGGAACTGCTTGCTCGGGCCAATCCCCCGCTCGGGCAAAAGCTCATTCCTTCCTTTCTGGATGATCCCAGCGTGGAGCTGCGCCGCGAAGCGGTCAGCCACCTGATTGGCCAGATCGAACAAAAGGAAAAGGCCGGGGCGGACAAACAGGAGCTCGTGCGGCTTTACCGCCAGGCTCTGTCGGCCGCCCGCGACGAAGACCAGGTGAAGCACCTGGCCGACAAGCTCCGCTCGCTGGGGCAGAAGGTGGATCTGGCCCGGCACTTCGGCTACGTGCTGCGGTGGAAGCTGATCGGACCGTTTGACAACACGGCCAAAAAGGGCTTTGCGGTGGCCTATCCCCCGGAACGGGAGCTGGACTTTCAGGCCACTTACCCGGGCAAAGTGGGTCCCGTGCGGTGGATCGACTACACCACCGATGAGCCCAACGGCCGAGTGGATTTGAACAAGGCTCTGGGCAAGCACATGGGAGCCGTAGGCTATGCGGCCACCATCTTCTATGCGGATCGGGCCCAGGAGGTGGACATCCGCGTCACGAGCGATTGCGCGGTCAAGTTCTGGCTCAACGGCCAGTTGCTCGGCTCCTACGAGGTCTATCACGCCGGGCAGCGGACCGACCAGTACATCGGCCGGGGACGACTCCGCCCGGGAAAGAACGTCATTCTGGTCAAGTGCTGCCAGAACGAACAGAAGGAACCCTGGGCCCAAGGGTGGCAGTTCCGACTCCGGGTCTGCGACCGCACGGGCACGGCCATTCTTTCGACCGACCGGCCGTAGCGGCGACCGGACGTTCGGCCAAGTGGGCATCCAAGCCGGATTGGTTTTCCCCAGCCGAGAGCAAGGGGGTTTGGAAAATCAGCAGCCGGCCAGCATGTCGTAGTCGGCTTCGATGCCCAGCCGCATGGCCAGTTCCAGGAACTGTTCGTAGTAGCGTGGGGCCGAGGAGTGGATGTGTTCGGCTTCGGTGATGAAGGACATCTGATCGTTGCGGAACACGTCGTGCCGGTGGAACACGTCCTGGAACGGTTCCAGTTGCTGGGCATAGACGATTAGCAGCTTGTGTTCGTCGAACTGGACTTCAGCGGGCAGTTGGGGATTGAGCACGGCCACGCCGGTGCAGCCGTCGTTTAGCAGCAGGTCTTCGTAATCGCACAGCACGCTCATCAGCACCGGCTTGTCGATGTGTTCGCGGTACAGGTCCTGATGCTCGCCGCTGTAGCGGTGATGGCTGGTTTCCAGCACCACGTCCACCACCGGCCCGAGCGGTTCCAGCAGGTCCAGGAACAGGTCCATCAGCACTTCCCGGGAGGCGGCGGCCATGAGCACGGGCACCTGGACGTGGTTTTCGTCGTCGCGATACACGCCGCAGCGGTAGCCCTGGGTGGGAACCACCTTCAGGTCGTAGGCGGGCCGGACCGCATCGGTGAGGAAGAAGTCGCCATAGCGGGCCACCTGCAAGTGGGCTTCCAGCTCCTCCTGGCTCAGCTTGTCGAAGCTGCTGTTCCAGGGCGAAACCGGTTCGGCCGGAAGATTGCCACCGGGAGAATACGGCTGGCTGAAGCCCATGTCGTCACCTTTCCTGCTCTGCTCCGCAAGGGATGTGTCGTCCAAAGCTGCCAACTCTTTTCTGGTAGCCTAGGTCACGGTGAACGGAGGTGCCAAATCCACGCCACCGGAAACCGATTGCGGCCCCCGCTGTGCCGAATTGCCGGGGCATCCGACAGGAGCGACTGGCAGGGGCCGTGGGCGGTTCATTCAAATCTAGCATTGAACCGTTTGCCCGGGACTACTTGCCCTGGCGGAAAAGCGACTTTGCTCCAGATGCAGACCGCACGAACGGCTAAACCCTGCCGATTGGGCAAACTCTTCCCTGGCGCGCGTTTCCCAGCCGCTTCGGCGTTGCCTGGGAGCAACAGGAATCGGGATGGCCAGAACCATCCGGGCAACAGTTTTGTTGTCCGCAGGCCACGCCCCAGGTGGCCGGAAGGCAAAAATGCTTGCCTTGGCCAACCGACTCCGTCAGGATGAACCGTACCGACAACGCCGTTTTTCCGCCGGCAGCGAAACCCACGAGGCGGCGGCGGCGGGTTTATTCCTTTGGAGTGGTAGAACCGATTTCCCTCCCCCTTGTGTCCCGGAGAAGAAGTGATGCATCGCGCCTCCTGTCCCGACTGCGACCGCGGCTTACCCCTGGATCGGCGTCATTTTCTGGCCGCCACCGGCGCGGCGGTGGCCACGGCCGCGGCGGCTCCCGTGCTGGGTGCCCCTACCATCAAGCCCGGTAGTGCCGAAAGCTACGTGAAAAAACTGTACGAATCGCTCACCCCGGAACAGAAAAAGGTCATCTGTTTCGACTGGGACTACGTGGATCCCCACCGGGGGCTGCTGCGAGCCCGCGTGCAGAACAACTGGCGGATCACTCCCCCAGCGGTGCGGAGCCGGTTCTACACCAAAGACCAGCAAGACCTCATCCGCGCCATCTTCGAGCGGATTTACAGCCCCGACTGGGTCAGCAAGATCGACAAGCAGTTGCAGGACGACGCCGGTGGCTGGGGACGTCGGCACAGCATCGCCATTTTCGGCCAGCCGGGCCAAGGTAACTTCGAGTTCGTCTTCACCGGACGCCACATCACCATCCGCTGCGATGGCAACAGCGCCGAGCATGTGGCCTTCGGCGGTCCCATCTTCTACGGACACGCCGCCCGAGGGTTCAACGAAGCCCCGGACCATCCGGGCAACGTCTTCTGGCCCCAGGCGCTGGAAGCCAACAAGGTCTGGGCGGTGCTGGACGGCAAACAGCGGCGCAAGGCCCTGGTGGATCGCTCCCCGCGGGAATCGGCCGTGGCGTTCCGGGGGGAAAAGGGCTCCTATCCCGGCATTCCCATTGCCGAACTTACCGCCGATCAGAAGCAAGCCGTGCAGAAAGTGCTCCAGAAGCTACTGGAACCGTTCCGGCAGGTGGACCGCCAGGAAGTGGTCGAATGTCTCCAGGCTCAAGGCGGACTGGACCAGTGCCACTTGGCCTTCTACAAGGATCACGACCTGGGCGGCGACCAGGTTTGGGACAACTGGCGGCTGGAAGGCCCGGCGTTCGTCTGGTACTTCCGGGGGGCTCCGCACGTGCACGTGTGGGTCAACGTGGCCAGTCGTCCGGATGTGAAGATTGTCACCTGACCCCCGGCTGGTGCCGGGCCATTCGCCGAACCGCTGGAATAATCGACAACCCCCGGCTTGCACCGGGGGTTCTTTTTTTACTGCGGGTTGGTTGGCGCGGCGGAAGACGTGCCGGGCACCAGCAGCCCGGGATTCACGCTTTTTTCAGCAGCGGGGCAAACACGCCTTCCAGGGCGTCGGCCATGCGCATCATGCCCAGGTCGTTGGGATGCGAGCCGTCGGTAGTGGCTTCGCCGTCGGAGCCCAGCAGCCGTTCGGCCCGAACGTAGTGCAGCCCTTTGACGCCCATGCGGAGCAGTTCCTGGTACTTTTCCCGGAAGGCGCGATGGTTCCCCTGGTTTCGCTTGCGCCGCGAGGTAACCAGCACCGAGTCGGCATAGAAACGATCTTCCACCAGCACGATGGGCACCTGGGGCCGGAGCTTTCGCAGCCGCAGCACGAAAGGCACAGTGCGCTTGGCCACTTCCTCGGGCCCCAGATTGGGCAGGCAATCCACCCCGTAGGCGGCCGCATCCAGTTGGCCCATCAGGTCGGCCAGTTCCGGTTCCAGCCGTCCGTTGCCGGAGAAACCCAGATTGACCACCGGGCAGCCCAACCGGCGACCCAGAATGGCCGGGAAAGCCATCCCGGGCCGGCTGGCGCAGGCTCCCTGGGTGATCGAAGTGCCGTAATAGACCAGTAGCCCGGTGCGTCGCGGCGGGATGGGCCGAAACTCCGCTCCTTGCGGCACGCCGATCTGGAGCTTTTCCACCCCGTTGTAAAGCGGCAGGTAAACGACGAACCGCCGTGGTTTGTCGGTCGGATCCAGTCCCGCAGCCAAGGGGTCTTCCACCTGCTGGCCCCGGGGACGCGAGATGCCCAGCCAGTGCCAGCCCCGGTCGGGGAGCTTGACGTAAAGGTCCAGACCGCTCACTCCCGTAGCGGGCATGTGGAACATGGCCACGCGCGAGGAAAGCAACCGATAGCGAGCGTAGATAGTCCTGGCGTCGGTGGCGAAATGGACGCACATGCCGGCGCTGTGCCGGGAGAGGTTCCACACCGCGGGACGGACGCGCTTCCGGGCCTCCGCGGGCAGGCGGTCGTAATAACGCAGCGTGCGGTCCCAGCCGCGCCCTTCCACACCCCAGTGTTCCGGGTTGTACCAGGCAATCCCCTTTTCCACCACGGGTTCGACCTGCGGTGTCTTGCCGGTATCCCCGGCGAGGACCTGTCCAGCAGCAGGGACGGCAAGCGAAGCGGCTCCGGCCTGGATCATCCGGCGGCGATTCAAGGCAAAGTGCGTCATGGTGTGTTCTTCCTGTGTTGAAGGGGGATGCTTTCAGCCGGCGGCGGCATCACCGGCCAAGCATAAACTCGCGCCCGTGTTTTGCAGATCCCGCGGCGCTATCCGGCGTGCAACACGCCCCATGATAATTGCAGGTAGGTGCCGAGACGAGCACGCAGGTGGTTTCCCCAGGAGTGCTAGCACAGGGGCCAATGCTCTAGGCTCGCCGGAACGGTTTTGGCAAGATTCCTCGGGGTGCCTTGTGGTCCTATCCCGAGCCGGTCCGGTAAGTATGCGTCGTTTCCGGAGGGATCGCGCCCCGGACGGCTCGTGCCGCAGATGGCCAAACGAGCCGACAGGAAAGCCCTTGGGTCAAGGAGGGCGGCCATGAAACTCAGCGTGCTGATCCCCTTTGCCCGCGCCGACGAGTCGCTTCGGCGGCAGGTGGCCGAGGTGGAAAGGGAACTCCAGCAAACCGCTCCAGACTGCGGCGAACTGGTGCTGGTGGCCGACACTCCCCGGGTAGAGCTACCCCGGTGGCTGTTTGTTCCAGGGGAGGAAGCCATCCGGCGGCACATCTTGCGCCTGCGCCGCCCCCAGGGACCTGCCGGCGCCGTGGCCGCGGCGATCCTGGCCGCCCGAGGCGAACAACTGGTGCTCATGCCCCCGGGCGAAACCTATCCGGCACGGCTGATTCCCGAGATGGTCGGCCATCTGGTCCGGGCCGATCTGGTCTGGGGGCGCCGTCGCTGCCGCGGCTGGCGGCGGTTGCCGCGTTGGGCGGCCACGGTCCCCTACCGGCTGTGTTTGGGGCCGCTGGTGCGCGACCCGGGCTGTATGCTCTGGGCCGCCCGGGCCGAGGTGTTCCAAGGGCTGGAGCAGGCCCTGCCGTTTGTGCCCCTGTTGCCCTGGTGGGTGGCGGCGCAAGGGTATCGGGTGAGCCAGGTAACGGTCACTCCACAGGGACCGCAGCGTTACCGGCTGCCCGGCCCTTGGCCCTGGCACTTGGCGGCCGCGGCCTTGGTTCTGGCCCGGGCCGAAGCCGTCGCCTGGGAGCACGCGCCGGCCCCTTCCGATAGGTCCGATCCGGAGATTTCTGCCCTTCCCTCCCGTTGCGAAAGAAACCAGGCTGCATGAACTCTTTGCCCGACCACGGCGTTTCCGCTTCCTCGCGCCGCCTCGGCGAAAAACCGCGGCACGTGTTCTTCAGCGCCGGAGAACCCAGCGGCGACGAACACGCGGCGGCCCTGCTTGCCCAATTGCGGCAACAGTGCCCGGGACTGAAGGCTTCCGGGCTGGGCGGACCGCACCTGGCCCAAGCCGGCTGCGAGCTGCTGGCCGATATGACCCCACTGGCCGTGATGTGGTTTGCCCGCGCACTGTGGCACTTGCCGACCTTTTATCGCCTGTTCCGCCGGGCTCGGGCCCACCTGAAAACGCAGCGGCCCGACGCCGTGGTCCTGGTCGATTATCCGGGCTTCAATTGGCACGTGGCCCGAGCGGCCCACGAGCTGGGAATCCCCACCTTCTACTACTGCCCTCCGCAGGTCTGGGGCTGGGCGCAGCATCGGGTGCGGAAGATGCGTCGCTGGGTGGAGCACGTACTCTGCTGCCTGCCGTTTGAACAGCAGTGGTACGGTCGGCAGGGATGCCGAGCCGTGTGGATTGGCCATCCGTACTTCGACCACGTGGCCGGGACCGCTGCCGACCGGCAACTGATTGAGCGTTTGCAGAGCCAAGGGCCGGTCGTGGCGCTGCTGCCCGGTTCGCGCATCCAGGAAGTCAAGCAAAACCTGCCCTGGCTGCTGGACGCCGCGGGCAAGCTGCATGCCGAGATGCCCCAGGTCCACCTGGTTGCCGCCGCCTACGGGTCGCAGCACGCCGAGCTGATTGGCCGCCAGGTGGCCGAACGTCCCGGGTTGCCGGTCACGGTGGTCACGGGACGGACGCTTGACGTAATCCGGGCGGCCCGGGTGGCACTGGCCGTTTCCGGTTCGGTGTCGCTGGAACTGCTCTACTGCCAGGTGCCCACGGTGGTGTTTTACCGCGTCTCGCCGCTGGCCTGGTGGGTGCAGCATCGGGTCAAACGCGTCCGATACATCACGTTGGTGAACCTGTTGGCCAGTGCCGACCCGTTCTTGCAGGCCCCGTTCACTTACGACCCGGAAGCCCCGGGGGCCGAAGAAGTGCCGTTTCCTGAGTACTTGACTTGGCGCAATCCGGCTCGGGCCGCGGCTGCCCGGGTGCTCGACTGGTTGCAGCAACCGGAACTCTACGAGCGACAACGCCGCTGGCTGGCCCGATTGAAAGAACAATACGCCCAAACTGGGGCGTGCCGCCGTGCGGCCGAATACATCCTGCAGGCGCTAAGCGGCAGCGAGTGCCGCCGGGAACAACGCGCCGCGTGAACCCTCTCCGCCCGCAGGCGAAAATCCCAGAAAGAAACCAAACCAAACGGCTGGCAACCCCTCATGCGGAATCCACGCCGCGGCCAAGCCCAGCAGGGGCAAGCCCCGCCTGCACTGATGGGTCCGCGGTGTAATGCAGCATGGCCAACCTGCGCGGCAGCCTATCAGGCCAGTACCGCAGAATGCTTGTCTCGTCCCGGCCCAGGTCCAGCCCCAGAAACTGGTGCACGGCGTGCGAATCGTGCATCAGCTCTCAGATCTGCAAGTTGCAAAGGGCGTACCAGATCTAGAGCAAGTAGGGTTTGCCCATCCGCCGCGGCACCTCGGGGCGCCAGCCGCGGACTTCTGCTTCCGCATAAAAAGGCTCAGCCAGCCGGAAAAGCTCCTGCCAGGGCACGACTGGGTCGAAACTTTGCAGAAACGGGGGTCGTCGTTGGTCTTGCGCCACGGTCAAACCCTGCCGTGGCGAAGCTGCGTCGCGAACGCCGAAACCTGGACGGCTACTTCCCTGGCCTAGGGGGAGATTTTCACGCCGGTGACCGATAGAATAATAGCCTCAATGTACGGGGGTGGGCACACGTTCCCGAACTCGAACTCGTCTTGAGCCGATGCGGGATCATTTCCAGCGCAAACACCCCCCAATTACAAGCATATTGCCGCGGGTCGTTCGCGCACCACAGGAGAAGAATTGCCGGAACAGTACATCCCTCCGATTCCTGCCGGTCGAAAAGGTGAGCCTTAGGCCGATCTTACCTTCAAGGAACCGGATGGATAGCAGGATCGCATCAATACCGTCAACACGTGCAAGCACCGAGCGCTTACGACGGCGAGGACAGAATACTTTGGACTGGCTAAAAGTGAATGCCCATACCCAAGCAGAATCTGTGATTGTTACTCCTAAACCAAAATAGAGATTGATTACCATGGCAACAAAACAAATTCAAATATTTTTCGATACTAACGATGAAGCCGCGTTGTCTCAGCTTATAAAAAAATACGTTTCCGGATATCCATTTTTTAGATAGCAACTTATGGCCGGATGAATTAGCTACAGGTGAATCAATTGAGAAGTGCAAGAACCATGATGTCTGTCTCTACCGCGGTGAATTATCCCAGCTTCCAACTGGTCGCCGCAAGAATGGCTGGATTGAAGGACCGAACGCGGGATGTGTAGTTCAAGTCCTTCGCTCTCGCGAGAAAGATGGGACGCTATTCTCAGGAAGAATTGCCGTGGGCTACAACGAAAACGACCAGAAGATGAAAGAACTCGTGGCGGCCGTATGGCGTTTTGCCAAGCAGATATCGACGCGGGGGGTCATCCGTCCGGACAGCGCCATTGACAACCGTTATCTTGTAGGCCACTGGGCCCGAAGGCGTTTCGAAAAAGGCGAGCTCAAACTTGCCGACGGAGCCGTCGGTATGCTCTACCGGCCGGCATAGCGAGAAGCCGGAACACCTTTTTTCTCTTCGGTCCAACTCAAGATGTACCACGAGCACTAGATCGTCCGGTGAGTGACTGTCTGCTACTCTTGCAATGGCTGGTACTCTCCAGCGATGTTCAGCACCATGGTGCTCCGCGTTGAGCAACGTGTCTGCCCGGCTATCTGGTCGAAGTTCAGCTTCAAGACAGCAAACGTGCCCCCGGCTCAAATACCCTCCGGGCCGGAGCAAGACGCGCCAGGGCTGGGTCTCCCCGGGAGAGCTTCGCCCGGACGAGCTGCTCGCAGTCCGAAACGGCCCGGTGGCCGTCGCGCAAGTAAAACGCTTGCCCGGCTCAGGTCGGGTTTATAACCTGGAAATCCACGGCCAGCACGTCTACCGCGTCGGCCCAGCCGGCGTGCTGGTGCATAACAACGGCGACCCGTGTCTGGCATTTGACACCCAATATGGACGAAATACTCGCACTGTTGACGGGTACAAGCACGCTCTAAGTCCCGAACACATTCGAGAAATCGCAGAGAAAGCCGGAGAAGTTGTAGCCAGACGAGCCGATGGTACGCCTTTTGACCACTTGACCGAAACGAGACGTGCAATTGCGGGAGCAAAGGATCGGATAAAGTGGCTGAAAAAGCACCTGAGTGATCCTAATCTTACAGAGGCTCAGCGCCAGATTATCGAGGGCGAGTTGCGAGAGTTTTCGCTGCTGCTGGACTTCGCCAGGAGAGTGTTGCAAGAGTAAGGGATTCAGGAGATACCGTACCATGGCGGTCAACGAGGCGATTCGCGAGCGGGCAATAGAAATACTGCATAGCCCTAGCATGCACCCGGATCTGGAAGTTTACAAAGCGGTTATCGATCTTCGGCGAAACCCGAAACGAGGCGACGAGTCGCTTCTTACTCCCCTGCTTTATCACCACGATGCGATGGTCGTTGCTGCAACGTTGTATGCGTTGACCCATATATATGGTAACGTAGAAGAGTATCGAGACCTGATTATGGAGCTTGCCCGAGGCGATCCACGTGACTATATGGAGATGCCACTCCAGTCAGAAGCTATCGAGTGTCTGGCCGAATTAGCCGAAGCTGGGGATCGGGAAGCGCTCACTCTCTTGTGGCGGTTAGCAGAGTCTAAATCGACAAGCGAGTGTCCTCGAGCACGCGCATGGTATTGCCTTGCGCGTCTTGCGGGTGATAACTGGTCTTTTGACGAGTATGATAAATATTCGGAGGTTATGATCATGTGCCCTGAGAGCGAAGAGGTTGAGCAGATTCGCCATGAGGTTCGCGAAGCTGCCAAGAAAAAGGGCATCTATATAAAGCAGGAGTGATGTCGGACTAACAAGGCATTTTGACGACCATGTGTTTTCGCAATCGCTGCTAAGTTGACTTTTGCACTTTTTCAGGGCGAAATTGGCCTACCTACATGAAGCGAGCCTCCAGCATAATGCTTGGGCGTTATCACACCATCCAGGCACTACGCAAGGAGGCTCACGATGGACCTTGTAGCAGCTTTTGTGGTTTTGTTGCAAGAGGTC
>WFOE01000214.1 GCA_015488215.1 Planctomycetales bacterium | reverse complement strand
TGTGTATAAGAGACAGTTTGTGCCTGGAATCGCATTGGCCGCAGAAACGCTTGCTGCGGCGCAACGAAAACTGCCCGTGCTCGTTCCCGCTGGGGCGAGCCAGGCAGCAGGAGGGGGTACTCGCTTCATTTCTTCGCCGGCCGGGGGCTACCAGCGGGCCCGGTAGCAGCTTCGCCGAGGGTTGCACTCGCGGCGATCGACCAGTTGCCCGTCGGGACCCATGGCCCCTTGGGTCATTCCACACCAGCAATACTCGCCGTGCTGGATTTCTTCTTCGTGGCCGGGGTCCACCTCGCCGGTGACGAACATCGCCTTGGAAAGCAGATGCTGGCAAGGGGGATGGTCCACGATGGGCAGGGCGTCGGAATCTTCGCGGTAGTAGGCCATGCTTAGAATCCTCCGGTTTCCAGGCCCGCGGCCAGCAACACGGCTCGCTTGACCGCGGTTTTGGCTATCTGCACCTTGTACGCGTTTTCCGAAAGCGGCGTGGCCGGGCTGACGGCCGCCGCCCCGGCCATTTCGGCCAAGTCCGGGGTTACCGTCTGGCCCACGAGCACCTGCTCGGCTTCGCGGCTGCGCCAGGGCACAGGGGCCACCTGGCCCATGACCACTCGAGCCGAACGCACCACGCCCGAGGAGGCCAGCTCCAAAGCCACTGAAGCGGTGGCCAGCGGGGGATGCGGGCCGGTGCCGTGTTTGACTTCGTAACTAGCGTTTTTCACGCCAGCGGGAAGCTTGGGCAGCGTAACATGCGTCAGCAGTTGGCTTCCCAGCAGCGTCAGCTCTCGCTGGCGGTCGTCTTTAGGCGTGCGGTAGAGCCGCTCCACGGGCAGCGTGGTTTCTTTGCGGCCCGGTCCGGCCACACGCACCACCGCGCCTAGGGCAATCAGAGCCGGAGCCAACCGCGAGGGGCTGACAAACTTGGCCGGTCCCTGGTTGCCCAGGATGGCGTGGTAGCGGTTGTCGCCCTGTTCGACCAGACGTCCCCGGTCGCCCAGCAGCCCGTAGCCGTTACGGAAGTACCAGCACTGCGGCCGGCGGCAAAGCTCGCCGCCAAGGGTCATCTGGCATTGAAGCTGCAAGGAGCCCAGGTTGGCAATCACCTGCTTGATGGCCGGGTAGGGCTCCAGTTCGGGAGCTTCCAGCAGCTCGTCCAGGGTGGTTACTGCGCCGATGGTCACTCCCTGGCTGTGGGCGTGGATGCCCCGCAGCGAGGGGATGTTCTTGATGTTGACCACGCGCTTGGGGGTGACGAGCCACTTTTTCATCAGCGGAACCAGGTCGGTTCCCCCGGCCAGAACGGCCGCCTGGTCTTCCCGCTCGGCGAGCAGGGCCAGGGCTTCTTCTTCGGTGGTGGGAGCCGCGTATTCGAAGTTCTTCATCCCTTGCACTCCTTTCTTAGCCTTGGGCCTTGGCCAAAGCGTCGAGCACCCGCTTGGGCGTCAGCGGCAGCCGGGGCACCCGCACGCCCAGGGCGTTGCATACCGCGTTGGAGATGGCCGCACCCGGGCTGATGACCGGCGGTTCGCCCAGGCCGACCACGCCGCGCTGGTACTCGCTGGGGGGTTCGTACAAGTGGACCACGATCTCGCCCACGTCGCCCAGGCGCGGGAGCAGGTAGTCGGAAAGCTCGGCGTTGAGGAACACGCCGGTTTGCGGATCGAGAATCCGCTCCTCGAACAGGGCGTAGGCGATGCCCATGATGGCCGCTCCCAGCACCTGGCTTTCGGCCGTTTTGCGATTGATAATCAGGCCCATGTCCTGCACGGCCACGAACTTTTTCATCCGCACCACGCCGGTTTCGGTGTCCACGGCCACTTCGGCCATCTGCACCCCGGCCACCTGCGAGCTGGACAGGTTCGTCTTGGTGCGCCCGCGGCGATATTCGCCTTTGGCCACCAGCGGGTTCATGCCCAGCAGCGAGCAGGCTTCTTTCCAGGAGACGGACGTCTTGGGGTTCTGGCTGTCCTGGATCCGCCCGGCTTTAGCTTCCAGGCGGTCAGCCGGGACGCCGAGCTTCGCGGCCACGCGTTCCAGGAGTTGGTTCAACGCGGCGGTGGCCGCCCGCCGGCTGGACTCGCTCACGCCGCCCACGGTGGTGCTCCCGCCGGAGGGGCCGCTGGGCGGATAGGTGGACCAGCCGATGTTGACTTTCACCTGGTCGGGCTTCAGTCCCAGGGTTTCGGCCACCACCAGGGCGATGACCGTACGGGTGCCGGTGCCCAGGTCCTGGCTGCCCAGAGAAATCTCCACCGAGCCGTCCGGGTGGATTTTCAGCTCGGCCGTGGAGTTGTGGGCGGCACCGCCCCAGGTGTGAATGGCCATCCCCAAGCCGGTAACCACCAAGCCGTCCCGGGGGCCCTTGCCGTGGGGATGCCATTTGGCTTTCCAGTCCATCAGCCTGGCGGCGATTTCCATTTGCTCCCGATAGACTTCCGCCTTGCCGTTGGACACCGAGGGAAGGTTCCGCAGGAACACCTCGTAGCTGTCGATGCCCAGGGCACGGGCGATGTCGTCATAGGCGCACTGGCTCAACACGGCCCCTTGCGGGTGGTTCGGGGCTCGCCACGCCCGGGCCGGAGCGGCGTTGACCCGGATTCCCGTGGCTCGGCGCCGCCGGTTGGGCGGATCGAACACGTAGGGAATCACGCCCTGGCTGACCACGCCGCCGCCAATGCCGTTGGTTCCCCAGTGATGGGAATCCCAGACCTTTACCACGCCGTTGCGATCCGCGCCCACTTTCACCTTGATAAAGCCCGAAGGACGCGTGCCGGCGTTTTTCAGCTCCAGATCCCGGTCCAGCATCAGCTTGACCGGGCGGCCCAGCTTCTTGGCCAGTCGGGCGGCCGTCACGCCCCAGACGTCGGCGGCGAACTTGCTGCCAAAGCCCCCGCCGATGAAGTCGCAGTGGATTGTTACGTCGGTGGCCGGAATGCCCAGCGGACCGGCAAACTGCCCGGCCGTGCCGCTCACGTTCTGCGTGGACAAATGGGCAATCAGCTTGTCGCCCTGCCAGACGCAAGTGGAACCGTGCGGCTCCAGACACATGTGCGTGATGACCGGGATGCCGTACTCGCCTTCGACCACCACGTCGCACTGCTTGAACAGCCGCCGCAGCTCTTCTTCTTCCCAGGCTTCTTCGTCTTCGACTTCGTCGCCCGGTTCGTTTTTCAGCTTGGTGCTCTGCCCGGCCCGTCGAGTGCGTTTGGCCTTCTGGGCCGCTTCCAGGTCGTCGTCCTTGGCAAAGGGTTCCAGCACCTCGTACTGGACCTTGACAGCGGCCAGCCCTTCGGCCACGGC
>WFOE01000213.1 GCA_015488215.1 Planctomycetales bacterium | reverse complement strand
GTCGGGGCGAGAGAGTCATCCCGGTGGGACAGGGCCGCCACAAGGGGGATTCCGGGCAAAGCCGGTCCGTTTCAGCCGAACAGCTCTTCTACCGCCTGGCCGCCATCGACAATTTTGATGGGGCGCCCGATGGGGGTCATGTACTCGTGGTCCGCGTCGATGTGCAATGCCTTGCAGAACGTGCGGAAGAGGTCGGCCACTTCCACGGGGCGGTCCTGGACGGACAGCCCGCCGGGGTCGGTCCGGCCCACCACCGCCCCGCCGCGAATCCCGGCCCCAGCCAGGGCCACCGAAAACGCCCGGGGGTAGTGGTCGCGTCCGCTGCGGGGATTAATCCGCGGCGTGCGCCCGAACTCGCCCATCCAAATTACCAACGTGTTTTCCAGCAGCCCCCGGCTATCCAGGTCTTCTAGTAACGCGGCAAAGGGACGATCCACCTGACGGCAAAGCGCGGGAGTGCGCTGGAAGTTGTCCGCGTGGGTGTCCCAACCGTTGAGCACCACTTCCACAAACGGCACGCCCTGTTCGATCAGCCGCCGGGCCAGCAGGCAACCGCTGGCAAACTGGCCCTGGCCGTAAGCCGCGCGCACCGAGGCCGGCTCGTCGGAAAGATCGAACGCCCGCATCTGCTCACTCAGAATCATGCGAGCCGTCTTGTGGTAGAGTTTGCGGTGGGCCCGAACCAGCGCTTCGGCTTCCTGGCGGGCGAAGTCTTCTTCCAACTGGTCCATCAGCTCCAGGCGACGGCGGAAGCGGGCCCGGCTGGTGGTAATGCGCGCGTTTTCCGGCATCTGGCCCGGCTGCGGCACCGAAAACGGCGAGTAGTCCACGCCCAAAAAGCCCGAGCCGACCGTGTTCGGTCCCGCCCGGCCCACCTGAACGAACGGGGGCAACTCACATTCCGGATTGGGCAACTGCTCGGCCACCACCGCGCCCAGCGAAGGATACTTGACCGTGGGCGTGGGCAGATAGCCGGTGTGCATCAACGACGTGGCCCGCGGATGACTCCCTTCGCGGGAAGTGACCGAGCGGATGACCGCCAGGCGGTGCATCTGCCGGGCCAGTTGCGGGAAGTGCTCGGCGATCTTCACCCCGGGCACGCGGGTGGAGATGGCCCGGGTGGGGCCGCCGTTTCGGTGTCCGGGCTTGGGATCCCAGGTTTCGAACTGGCTGGGGCCCCCTTGCATCCAGAGCAGGATGCACTGGCGATTGCGTTTTTTCAGCTCGGCCGCGTGCAGCGAAAGGAAATCGCACCAGCCCAGCACGCTTCCGGCCGCCGCCGCGCCGCCCAGCAAGCGGAACCACTGGCGGCGATGGCACGTGCCGTCTCGGGCGATCCGGGCTTGAATCACGGGTTGCCAGGCCATCGGTTTTTCTCCTTGGCGTTGCAGGAGTGGGCTTTTCCGTTCCGGGGCGTTTCCGCCGGCGGTATGGCGCCGGCCCAAAAGGGTTAGCGGCGGTAGAGGAACTCGGTGCTGTTGACCAGCACCCACAGCAAGTCTTCGAACGCTTCGGCCCGATTGCCCACCCGGCGAATGTAGGCCAGGGCTTTCCGTTTTTCGCTCTGCCGCGGGCGGCGAGCCAGGCAGCGGAGGTAGAGTTCTTCCACCGCTTCGGCATCGTCCGGGTACTGCCGCAGCAGTTGGGCCAGCATCGAGCCTGGGCGGGCCGTCATCGCCCGAGTGATTGGCGAGTTCATCAGGAACAGCGCCTGCGGGATCGAGCCTTCGATCTGGTCCTGCGAGACGCTGGGATCGAACCCGAACGTAAGCGAGAACCTTCGCTGGGCCGCCCGGGCGTTGAACCCGCCCCGACGCCGCGGCGTCGCTTGCAGTTCCACCAGCAACACTTGCTGGAGCGTGGTGAGTAACTGGTCGGGACGCAGCCGGGTAGGGCAGCCGCGGGCAAAGGGTACTTCCTCCGACTGAGAGGACTGCGGGTTGTGCACCGCCTGCTGGTAGGCTTGGGTCAAGCAGATGGTTTCTACGAGCCATTTCAGGTTGTAGTCTGCGTCGCGGAACCCCTGGGCCAGCAGTTCCAACGTTTTCGGCGCGGTGGGCTGCCGGTCCGGTCCCATGTCGTCCACCGGTTCGTAAAAGCCCCGGCCCACCAGCTCGTGCCACATCCGGTTCACCAGTGCCTTGGCGAACCAGGGGTTCTGCTTCGAGGTCATCCAGTCGGCCAGACGGCGGCGGCGCTGCTGGTCGGGAGTGCCCACCGGAAGCGATTGGCCCGTGAGGAAGAACTCCGGCCGCATCAGCTTGCCAGGAGCCTGCGGGTCGTCCAGGTCGGGCATGAAGTGTTCGATCTTCACACGGCGGCCCCGTAGCCGCAGGGGCCGATCCACCGACATGACCAGGAACGAACGCCCGCCGGCGGCCGCCACCGGACGCACTCGCACCCGCGGAAAGAACGCCGCCAGGTGGTGGAACTGTTCCCGTTTCCAGCGGTCGGTGGGATGATCGTGGCACTGGGCACACTGGATCTGAATGCCCAGAAAGATGCGGGAGACTTCAGCCGCCACGGGTTCCGGCTCGCCAAGCTGGGCCATGATGAGTCCCGTGGCCCCGTCCAGATGAATCTCCCCGGTGGCGGTGAGGATTTCCCGGACGATCCGGTCCCAGGGTTCGTTGCGGTTGAGCCGGTCGGCCATGAAGTCTTCGAACGCTCCGGCGGCTCGCAGCGCCCGCACGTCGCTGCTGCGGTAGAAGACTACGTCGCGCCAGTACCGGCCCCAGCGACGGCCGTACTCGGGCGAAGCGAGCAACTGCCGCACCAGTTCCCGGCGTTTGTCGCTCCCGGGGTCCAAGGCGAACAGGCTGAGCTCTTCCACCGTGGGCAATCGCCCGGCCACGTCCAGGGTTACCCGGCGGCAGAAAGTTTCGTCGTTGCAGCGGCCCGCCTCGACGGAAGCGTATTGCGGCAGCTCCGCTTGCAACTGCTGGTCGAGCCGCTGGGCCATCTGGGCCGGATCGGGGGCCTGGTCCGCCCGGGCTGTCACTGGTCCCACGGCGGACAACACCGCCAAAGAAACCACGGTGACGAGCCGGCGGCAGCAGATACGCGCTTGCATGGGTCTTTCTCCTGGACCGAGGGCTGGTGGTGCCTCCTGGCCACCGGAAGATGAAACCCCACGGGCCAAGGAAAGTTTCGCCGCGGCGAATTACCCTCTGCCCCACGGGACAGGCCGTCTGGCTTGCTCAGGGGCGCAGTTTCCCTAAATTGAACTCGTTGCAGGAGTTCGACTTGCAACTGGTACCGGCCAGGCCGTGCAGGAGGGCGAGCAGAACGTGAGCGAATCCGCCGGGAAACCGGCCCCCCTGCCCGTTTCGCAGCGCTGCGAAGTCTGCGGCTCGCTGCTGGACGAAGAAGACTTGTTTTGCAGCAACTGCGGCACCGAGGCCCCGCGGCGCAGCCGGCAACAAGCCCGGCACGCCACGGAGGAGATGCTCGGCTTTTCGTGCCAGGGCTGCGGGGCTTCGATGAGCTACAGTGCCCGGGACGAAGCGCTGCGCTGCCCGTTTTGCGGCTCGGTGGAGCTGCTCCAGCGCCCCCGGCAACGCATCCTGGCCCCCGAGGCGGTGGTGCCGTTTCGAATCGGGCACGCCCAGGCTCAGCAGATCCTCCAGCGCTGGCTTGCCCAAGGGTTCTGGCGTCCCAGCGACCTGACCCAACAGGCCCAACTGGTGAAGATCACCCCGGTGTACGTTCCCTATTGGGTCTTTCGGGCCCGGACGCACACCTATTGGACAGCCGACAGTTCGGCCACGCCGCCCGGGGCTCGGGCCAACTGGTATCCGGTCTTCGGCGAACACCAGGGAGAGTACGAATCGCTGCTGGTAGGAGCCAGCGGCGTGCTTACCGACGAGGAGATTGCCTCGTTAGTCCCCTTTGAGCTGAGCCAGGCGGTTCCCCCGGACCAGGTGGACTATACCCACACGGTGGTGGAACAGTTCGCCTTGCCGCGGCGGCACGCCCGCCCGCTGGCCCGGTCGCTGCTGGAATCGCTGGAGCTGGAAGCCTGCGGCCGTCTGGTTCCCGGCAGCCATCGCAATCTGCACGTCAATGTGCTGGTGACCCAGATGAGCAGCCGGCCCGTGCTGCTGCCGGTGTGGGTGATGGCCTATCGCTACCGGGAGAAGGTGTACCGGTTTCTGGTCAACGGGCAGACGGGCAAGGCCACGGGCACGGCCCCCATCTCCTGGTTCAAGGTGACGATGGCCGTGCTGATTACGGCCCTGGTGGCGGTTGTTCTTGGAGGCATCGCGTTACTGGCGTCGCAATAGCCTCGCGGCGACCGGTCCGGCACGGACGGCGGCAACTACGCCTGCGAACCGGCCGGGGCCGCCTGTCCCCAGAGAGCCCGCATCGAAATCTGCGACCAGGTTTCGAACTCCTCGGCCTGGCGAAGCAGTTCTCCCACGGGAGCAAATCCGCAGTCCAGCAGCTCGGTTTCCCGGGGGCGGACCGACTGGGGCGAATCCACCTGCACCAGACTCACCACGCCCAGGTGAACCTGGCCCACCGGCGTGGCGTCGTCGTTAATCAGGCCCACGGTGCGGATGGGATACTGCTTGTCTAGCAGCACTTCTTCTTCGAGTTCACGGAGACGCCCGGCCTGGAAAGGGTCTTCCTGGCCCGTGGTATCCACCGGGTTGATGTGGCCTCCGACGCCCACGCTCCGCAGGGCATGCAGTCGGCTTTCCCCCTGCCCGGTGCCGCGGCGGTAGTGGAACAGGTGTGTCTCCCCGGCCGGAGAACGCCAGCAGAACAGCACATAGGGGATCAACTGCTTGTAGCCGGGGTCTTCTTCCACCTCGCCTCGCGGCAGGAAGCGGAGCACTTCCGTATCCAGCAGCCGGGGCAGGTAACGCTCCACCTGGGCGCAGAACCCCTGGAACAATCCCACTTCGTGCAACACGGCCGTGGGCACCACCAGCACCAGCTCCTGCGGGTCCATGCGCGTCTCCTCAGGCCCCGGGGCGTCCGTCTCGGAAAGGAAATCCGTTTCCGAATGTAGCAGCTTCTTTTCGCGGGGGAAGCTGCTTGGGCGGAAAACGGCCGACGCGGCCTTTGTGGTGCCCGCGGAAGCCAAAGCGGGCAATTGTCAATCCTTGGCGAATCGAGTATGTTGCCACCGTGCCAGAAATGTCACACGCATCCGGCAAAAATCGCCGCGTTGGTTGCAAGGTTGCCCGATTGAATCCTCCCCTAGACCCGAAGGAGGCCTGCGATGGCTTACACCCTGCCCGAGCTGCCCTACGCCTACGACGCTCTGGAACCGTACATCGACGCCCGCACGATGGAAATCCACCACACGAAGCACCACCAAGCCTACATCAACACGGTGAATAAGGCCCTGGAAGGGACCGCCTGGGCCGACAAGGCCGTGGAGGAAGTGATTTCCCAACTGGACCAGATTCCCGAGGACATCCGCACCACGGTGCGAAACCACGGCGGAGGGCACGCCAACCACTGCCTGTTCTGGACCGTGATGACGCCCAACGCCCCGGGGGCTCCCAGCGGCAAGCTGGCCGAAGCGATCAGCTCCACCTTCGGCAGCTTCGACGCGTTCAAGGAACAGTTCACCAAAGCGGCTGTTACCCGCTTCGGCAGCGGCTGGGCCTGGCTGAGCGTTACCCCGGAGAAAAAACTCGTGGTGGAAAGCACCCCCAACCAGGACAATCCCCTGATGCACGGCAACACGCCCATCCTGGGCATCGACGTCTGGGAACACGCCTACTACCTGAAGTACCAGAACCGCCGCCCGGAATACGTGGAGAACTTCTACAACGTGATCAACTGGGAGGAAGTGGCCCGGCGGCTGGACCAGGCGCTGAGCTAAACGGCCCAGCAGCCGTGCGGTGCAGCCAGTCCGGCAAACCGGCAAACGGGCGAGCCGGTGCGGACCGGGTTGGTTTCAACAGATCGGGAAGCTCGCCGCTTACGAAACCGAGGAGAGGGGGTCCGGCGTTTCCTGCTCCTGCTCCTGCTCGGGGCAGGCCGGATCCCTGCCGTCGGTTTGCAGTGGCTCCAGGTTCGTCAGGGTTTCTTCCGCCAGCTCGATGGTCAACAAAGGGCGGTCCGTTTCCGGTTCGCGAGGAAGCTGCTCTGCCGCATCTTTGACGAAGCGGACCAGGTTGTAGCAGGACTCGCGGAAGAACCGGGCTACCCCTTGCGCAATCGTGCTGTCAGAGCGGGCCAGTTGCGCCAATCGCTGTAGAATCTGCGCTATGGCCACTCCGTGATACTTGATGCGGTCCACCAGGGTCATTCGTCGCGGAAACAACGTAAGGTGAATCTCACAATCCAGCGCCTGGGCGTATCCCTGAATATCCCGGATGCGCAAATCCTCATCGTATCCCTTTTCGATCCGCGAGACGCGGCTGGGGCTGCAACCGATGGCTTGGGCCACCTCGGCTTGGGAAACTCCCTTGGCAACGCGGAACATGTGCAACGCGGCGGCGATTTGCGTCCGCCGCAATTGAGCCTGCACTTCGGAAGCGAACTCTTCCCCCTCGATGGCTTCGGCCATCTCGACGGCGGAGACAAACGACTGCTTCGACCGGGATTTGGCACCCATCAGCGGCACTCCTGGTAGAAGGCGCCCTATTTCTCAAACTGCTCGATCCAACGGTGGCAATGCCGAATGTCTTCCTGCTGGCTGTCTTTATCGCCTAAGCGCAGCACGTGAATGATGCGAGCCGCTTCTTCAAAGTAAACAGAGCCGCAGTTCTTTCTTGGATGAGTTCGGTCCGCGCTGGTCAATCGCCCACAGCCCCTTCCCTTCGCGGTGCATGAACCCGAACGAGGTGACGGTGGCCAGGGTCATGCCTCCGTTGAGGGCATCGAGCACTCGCTGGAGATTCGTATAGACGTTTCTCAGTTCGGAACGGTGTTTCTTGGCAAACTTGCGCCGTTTGGAGATCCGTTCCACGCTGTCATCCACGCGAAGCTGCCATGAAGAGGGCGATGCCACGGTCGCAGCTCCGGACAGTCTTTCTTTAGTCTAGTCCCTTTGTCCATGCTAGGAAACCGCTTGGGCAGGTCAAGCAAAACGAGCTACCCCGCTTCGCGGCGACCGGAAGCGGTCCGCAGGGCTTCAAGCGAAAGGATGGCCGGTTCGGCACTCTCCTGGCTCGGGCTGTCCGGGACGGCAAGTTGCGGCCGGATCTGCTCGACGATCTGCTCGGCCACGGCCACCGCCTGGGCCGCTTCGGTCCCGGGCACGCGCACCGGGCGGCCTTGCCGCACGGCGGCCACGAAGTCGGCCAGCTCCTCGACCAGTTGGTTACATTCCGGCTCGGCCTGCTCCTGGCGGTGCAGGTAGCGCTCGTAGAGCTGTTGGGCCACTTGCTTGTTTTCGGCCGGGGGGAGTTCTTCGACCTGCAAAGGATGCTGGAGCAGGGTTTCGCTGGGCTGGATTGTGCAACCGCATCGGGCGGCAAAATCCAGGCGGCAGTAGCCGTTTTCGCTCCAGAGGTGCATGACCCGCTGCGGCTCGGGAGCCACCCGGGCGGCGGTCAATTGGACCACTGTGCCGCAGTCGAACCAAAGCAGGGCGTGGGCCACGTCCTCCTGCCGGCCCAGCACCGCTTGCCCCCAGGCTTGCACCTGCACCAGACGGCCGGGCAGGTGGGCCAGCACCAGGTCCAGATCGTGAATCATCAGATCGAGCACCACGCCCGTGTCGATCGAACGGCCGCTGAAAGGTCCTACGCGCACCCCCTGAATCCAACGCGCCCGGTCCCAGAACGGCGCGGCGGCTTTTAAGGCCGGGTTGAAGCGTTCCACGTGTCCGGCGGCCAGCACCAGCCCGCGAGACCGGGCCAGTTCGACCAGCGTGTGGGCTTCTCGGGCCGTGGGAGCCAGCGGCTTTTCCACCAGCAGATGGATGCCATGGGCGAGCAAGTGCTGGGCCACCTGGGCGTGCGTGCCGGTGGGAGTAGCCACCACGGCCGCTTCGATCTGCGGTAGCAGATGATCGGCCCGGGCGAACGTCGCTACGGGGCAAAGTGCCTGGACGGCCGCGCGAGCCTGGGGGTCGGGGTCCACCACGCCCAGCAGGTCCGCCTGCGGCAACTGATGCAGCAATCGGGCGTGGATGCGGCCCAGGTGCCCGGCTCCGATGACGGCCATCTTGAGCGGTTTCACGCCGCTTGTCTCCTTTCCCGCGCCCGGCCGTGCTGGCCCTGGCGCTGTCCTTCCAGGAATCGAACCAGCCGCTGTACTTCGGGAACCCAGTGCCCCTGAGGCTCCAGCCGACTTTGCACCTGATCCAGCGGGCAGCGGCTGCGGTACAGGAGCCGAAACGCTTCGTGCAGCGCGGCAATCACCGACCGGGGAAACCCGTGCCGCTGCAAGCCCACGGCGTTGATCCACTTGGGCCGGGCCGGGTTTCCATCCACCAGCAGAAACGGCGGTACGTCCTGCCGCACGCCGGATACCCCGCCCACGAAGCTATAGGCTCCCACAGTAACAAACTGATGTACGGCCACGTTGCCCGAGAGCACCGCGTGGTCTTCCACCCACACGTGCCCTCCCAGCAACGTGCCGTTGGCCACCACGGTGTGGTTGCCCACGGTGCAGTCGTGGGCCACGTGGCAGCAGGCCATCAGCAGGTTGTGGTCGCCCACTCGGGTTACGCCCTGGCCCCGTTCGGTCCCCCGGTGGATGGTCACACATTCGCGAATGACGTTGTGCGAGCCGATGACCACCTCGGTGGGAGCTCCGCCGTAGGAGAGGTCCTGCGGCTCGGCGCCGATTACGGCCCCGGGATACACGCGGTTGTGGCAGCCCAACCGCACGCGGCCCATCAGGGTGACGTTGTTCTCCAGCCGGGTGCCTCGGCCCAGATGGACTTCCGCTCCCACGGTGCAGAACGGCCCGATGTAAACCTCGTCCTCCAACTGGGCACGAGGATCCACGTGGGCCATCGGGGAGACGTAAACGCTCATCGCTTGCCGTATCTGCGTGGGCGGAAAGTCCGAGCAAGTGGGGAGATTTCAAGCGGATTTTCGCAACGGCTCCTGTTCCAACAGGGCTTGCACCAACTGGGCGTTGAGCCGGTGCCCGCTGCGGTAGGCAACCACCTGTCCCCAAACCGGACGACCGGCCAGAGCCAAGTCACCCACCAGGTCCAGCACCTTGTGCCGGACGCATTCGTCGGGAAACCGCAGCGTGTTGTCCACCACGCCGTGCCGGTCGAAGACCAGCAGATCGGCCGCGGTGGCGTGCCGACCGATGCCTTGTTTCCGCAGCGCCTGGGCTTCTTCCCACAGCAGGAACGTGCGAGCGGGGGCCAGGTGCCGGGTGTAGAACCGCGGCGAAATCTCGCCGCAGAACACCTGACGGCCGATGGCCGGGGCCTGCGGATAATCGAGGATGAACCGCACGTGCAGCCCCGGCGTGATGCTGGGCCGCAGTTCCACCCAGGCCTGGTCGTCGCCCACCCAGACGGTCCGCCGCGTGCGAAGCACTTCCAGCGGTTTTCCCAAGCCGCGCAGGCCCACTTGTTCCAGGGCGTGGGCATAAGGGGCGCAGGAGCCGTCGCAGCCGGGCAGTTCCGGTCCCCAAAGCTCGATGCGGCAGTTGTGAACCCCCAGGCCGTGCAACGCGCTGAGCACGTGTTCGACCATCTGCACCTGCGCGCCACGGTTCCCCAGCGTGGTGCGTCGCGGGGTGTCCACGCGCCGGGCCACGGCAACGGGAATTTCCACCGCAGGCTCCAGGTCCCGGCGGCAGAACACCCAACCGGTGTCGGCTTCTGCGGGCACGAACCGCACCCGCACCTGCTGGTTGGAAAAATAGCCCACCCCGTGTAGCTCCACCTCGCGGGCCACGGTGGTCTGTTCCAACAGGGGGGGCATGGGCAAACTCCCGATGCGGTCTTTCTGGCAGGTCAACACGAGCAAGGGCAGGCACAGAGTGCGGGCCAAGTGGCCCGAGGCCGGAACGCTATCGCCGCGGCGGCAGCGGCACGCCGGGACGAATCGGCTGATTGGGATTGCGGGCCACGCGGGCGTTCAGCGCCTGGACAATCTGCTGCGTGATGTCGATGCCCGGGTGATGGTAAACCACCAGGCGGTTTACATAGCGGACCACTTCGCGAGGGGTGGCGTTCTTGGGCTGCCTGCCGTTGAACTGGATGACCAGCGTGAGCCGGTGCCGCTGGGCGAACGCGCGGACTTCGGCCTGGATTTCGTTGTAGATTTGCAGTTGGATGCGGGCTTCTTCGCGGAGGAAATCCTTTTGCTGGAGCCGGAATTGCGCTTCCACGTTGGCTCGCATGCGGGCGATTTCGGCGTCCAGTTGCTTGTACTGGGCGCTGTCCACCTTGTACTTGTCGCGTTCGCGAACCAACTTGCGCAGGTGTTCCCGTTGCTTGTTCAGCTCCGCTTCGGCCGCCTGCACCCGCTGGCGAAGCTGTTCCACCTGCTGCTTGTAACGCTGGTGGTTGTCGAACACGTAGCGCAGGTCGAGCACGGCAATCTGGGCCCAGGCCGCCGACGCCGCCGAAAGGACCCATCCGGCAACCAGCACACCCAAGAGCTTCTTCACGGTCGAACTCCTTTTGACTAATTCACCTCCGTGCAACCAGCCACTGCCCGGCAGCCGCAGCCCGGCTCCCAAAGCGGGGCGTATTTTGCGCAACGGTTTTGCTGCGGGTAAAGGGCAGAATCGCCCCCGGTGCTTGCTGCTGGCACTGGCGGCAAAACGCCCAGCAAAGGCCGGTTCGCCTCGATGAATGAATCAATTTTTGTTGATGCTTTGGGCGGCGATTCGGTATATTCACTCCAGCGGTTCCCCTTCTATTTTTTTGCGAGGAAGCTGCCATGTTCCGCCGCGACGCTCTGTTGCGCCTGGGCCAGATGGCCCTGGGCGGAATGAGTCTGCCTTGGCTGCTGCGGCAACAGCACTCGGCCCAGGCGGCCCCCGACTCCCGGCGATTCGTCCCGGCCCATCGTCCCACGGCCAAGCACTGCATTTTGATCTATCTCTGGGGCGGTCCGCCGCAACTGGACACCTGGGACATGAAACCCCAGGCTCCCGATGGGGTGCGGAGCATCTTCAAACCCATCCCGACGGCCGTGCCGGGCATTCACATCTGCGAGCATTTGCCGCGAATGGCTCGTCACACGGACAAGATGGCCATCATCCGCTCGTTCACCCACGGCAGCAACGCCCACGGGGTGAGCGTCTATCACACGCTCACTGGCAAGTTCGACCCGCGAAAAACCTTCCGCCGCAACCAGCGGAGCCGTAACGACGTGCCCAACGTGGCTTCGATCATCAGCTACTTCAGCCCTCCTTCCAAGTTGCCCGCTTCGGTCACGGTGCCCAACCCCATCGGGCACGACGGCGTGACCTATGCCGGCACCTATGCCGGGTTCCTGGGAGCCGCCTACGACCCGCTGGAGTTCAAAACCCCCAGCGAAGTGGACGGGCCGCCGCCCCACCGGCTGGAGCTGGTGCCGGGCGTTTCGCTCGGGCGGCTGCAAGCCCGGGTGGGACTGCTGCGGATGCTGGAACAGGCCGACCAGGCGCTGCACCATCGCCGGTATCCCAGCCAGGCGATGGACCGCTTCCGCCAGCAGGCTCTGTCGATCCTCACTTCGCCCCAGGCGCGCGAGGCGTTCAAGCTGGAAAAAGAACCCCCGCGCCTGCGCGAGCTGTACGGGCGGAACCAGTACGGCGAAGCGTTTCTGCTGGCCCGGCGACTGATCGAACGAGGCGTTCGCCTGGTGACGGTCGTTTGGTACTACGTCTGTCCCAACGGGAACGTGGCCAACGTCTGGGACAACCACGGCGGCACAGCCAGCCTGGGCGGGATCAGCGGATTCGAGATGCTCAAGGCTCCCTACTGCTTCCCCAGCCTGGACCGGGCCTACGCCGCGCTGCTGGAAGACCTGAACGCCCGCGGCCTGCTGGATGAGACGCTGGTGGTCATGCTGGGCGAGTTCGGCCGCACGCCCAAGATTAACAAGAAAGCGGGCCGCGACCACTGGGGAGCCTGCCAGTCGGTGGTGCTGGCCGGCGGAGGCATCCGCGGCGGCGTGGCCTATGGGGCCAGCGACCGCCAGGGGGCCTGGGTCACCCGGCAGCCGGTCTCCCCGGCCGACCTGATCGCCACGGTGTACTACGCTTTTGGGCTCAGCCCGGAGATGTCGGTCCCCGATCCCCAAGGACGCCCCTACCGGCTAAGCGAAGGCCGCCCGCTGGTGGAACTGTTCGGCTAGGCAGGTGGCGATTCGTCGTTGAGCAGAGGCAATGGTCCAGCGACCCGGCGAGGGCGCAGCTTCCCGGCGAGCCGCCAATTTCAGTTGGTGGAGAACAGCGAGCCGGAAGCGTTGCTCCTAGAGAGGTTCTCACAGCCCAATTTCGAGTCGGCTGCCGGTGTGCTCGACTTAGCCGGCTGCTTAGGGTCCCGTCCCGGGTGTCATTAGTGCCAGCCGCAAGGCGGCCTCACACACCCACGGATTCCGGCTCATTTTCCTTTGAGGGCAGGTCCGTACCGGAGGGAGTAGCCGTTTTATCCTGCTTGACCGGCACTAGCACTTCCGGCGGCAAGGCGCCTTGTGGTACCGGCGGCAGGGGGGCTTCCGCACCGGAACGGGCCCGACGCACCAGCAGGTAAAAGTAAATCCCCAAGCCGGCCAGAATCCCAAGCGGCGTGAAGAGCATCAGCAGAATGCTCCAGAAGTAGCCGCGGGCCATGTCGTTCTGGCCGCCCAAGGCTTCACGGCAAAAGGGACAGGCCCAAGCCCCTTGGGCCGTAGCGACCCAAGCGAACAGGGCGGCCACCAGGACAAAGAGCGTGCGTTTCATCGGTTTTGGGGGCGTTCCGACTTTCGGGGCAATCCCAGCCCTGCTTTGCTGGATTATACGTCATCGGCCCCGGCGGCGTCCATCGGTGAAGGTTTTTCCAGCCGGGCAATTTCCAGCCTCAGTTTTTCAGTCCAGGACGGACAATGCCGGGATTTCCGTATCGCGCGGCCCTGCCAGCGCATCCTTGGACACGCAGCTAGCGGGAAAGTGTACCTCCGGTTTGCTGGCACGGGCCGCGGCCAGATGCTATAGAGGACCTACGGCCCTTGCGGTTTGTCGCAACGGGTGCGGTTGCCGTTTCCCCTTTGCTGCCTCATCAGGCCGAAGCCCGCAGCGATCATGCCCGAGAACGAGCGCTCCCATCCTCCTCTCTCCACTGTGCAGGAACCCCCTCGGGGATTGTGGAACACGCTGCGCAAGCTAGGGCCGGGGTTGATTATCGCCGGGAGCATCGTCGGTTCCGGGGAACTGATTGCCACCACCAAGACTGGCGCCCAGGCCGGCATGGCCCTGCTGTGGCTCATCGTGGTCGGCTGCGTAATCAAGGTGTTCGTGCAGATCGAGCTGGGCCGTTACACCCTTTCGGAAAACCAGACTACGCTGGCCGCGTTGAACCGCGTTCCGGGACCGCGGTTGGGCATGAACTGGGTGCTCTGGATGTGGCTGGCCATGATGGTGGGAGCCACGGCCCAACTTGGCGGAATCGCCGGCGGAGTCGGTCAGGCCCTGGCCATCGCCTGGCCCTTGCACGGCGACTACCGCCAGGCGGTGCAGCTCCCTTCGGCTCGGGAACTGCGGCAGTTTTTGCGCTGGGAACGCCAACTGGCCCTGCAACCCGAGCCGCCCCCGGCCGGCACCGAAGCCCGACGCCGCTGGGAACGGATGCGCCGCGGCTACGACTTTCTGGCCCGTAAGCTCAACGCCCCCGCGGTGCAGCAACAGGCCCGGCAAGCCCTGGAAATCACCCGGGAGCTGGAAGACACCCAGGAGCAGATGATGGCCCTGGCCCGGCGGCTCCCCGAAACCAAAGAAGAGCTGCAACGGCTCATCAAGCGGTCGGTTCAGCTCAGCGTGCAACTGCGCAATCTGCTGGAGCCGACCACCTGGGACGACAAGTACTGGGCCGCCCTGGTGGCGGTCGTCACCGTGCTGCTACTTTTCGGCGGTCGTTACGGCGTGGTGCAGCACACGGCCACGGTGCTGGTGGTGCTGTTTACGTTCATGACGATTGGCAACGTGGTGGCCCTGCAATCGCACCCGGAGTTCCGCCTGGGCTGGAGCGATTTTCTGCGGGGGTTCGGTCTGCCCGAGGGCAGCTCCCGGCTGGAGGCGCTGGCCACGGCGCTTGCCACCTTCGGCATCATCGGCGTGGGAGCCACCGAGCTGATTGCCTATCCCTACTGGTGCCTGGAAAAAGGCTATGCCCGATTCACCGGGCCCAAAAGCGACAACCCGGACTGGGCCCGACGCGCCCGCGGCTGGATGCGCGTCATGCACTACGATGCGTTCCTCTCCATGCTCATCTACACCGTAGCCACGCTGGCTTTCTTCCTGATGGGCGTGGCCGTGCTGCACCGCCAAGGGCTGGACCCGGAAGGAATGCGCATGGTCAGCACGCTGCTGGAACAGTACGTGCCGGTCTTCGGCCAGTACGCCAAATGGCTGTTCCTGGCTGGAGCCATTGCCGTGTTGTATTCCACGTTTCTGGTAGCCACGGCCGGTAGTGCCCGGGTGTACGCCGACTGGCTGCACATCATGGGCTGGATTTCGCCGGGACAGCGACAACTGCATCGCGGCTGGGTGTCGGCCTTTTGCGTGCTGCTGCCCGTGGTGGCCGCGGGCATCTACGCCACGGTGGGCCAGCCGGCCCGACTGGTCCTGCTGGGCGGGTTCATGCAGGCGCTGATGCTGCCGGTGCTGGGCGTGGCGGCGCTTTACTTCCGCTACCGCTGGACCGATCCGCGGCTGCGGCCCGGCCGGGCGTGGGACCTGATGCTGTGGATTTCGGTGTTCGGGCTGGTCGTGGCGGGGCTTTGGGGCGCGTGGAGCAAGCTGCAACCGTACCTGATTGGCTGACCGGCTCCCGAGCACAGTTTCCCGCACACCGGGCCGGCGGACTTGCTTCCCGCGGCGAGGCTTACCCCACCAGCGGCTTGTGCCCCAGCCGGCGGTCGGCCACGGTCACTTGGCCCACGTGCAGCCCTTCGTGCCAGGCGATGAAAGCGAACACGTCCCCGACGGTGGAGAGCATTTCCGGGGCCCCCTCGGGCAACGGGTTCTCTAACGCCGCTTCGTCCGTCTCTTGCAACACGTCCAGCAGCACCTGGCGCCGGGAACGCATGAACTCAAGCACCTGGTCCACCGGCGGATAGGCAGCCGGATCGCTCTGCGGCTGGGAACCCATACCGAACAGTTCCCGATACCCCTGGGGGGCTTCTACCCGGTCCGGAGCCAGCAGTCCCAGGGCGAAGTTGTCGGCAAAGCCCAGGTGCCCGGCCACCCACAGCGGATGGTTCGCCCCGGGAAACACCTGCGTGGTCCACTCCTGCGGCGTCTGAAACCGCTGGAACAGTTGTTCGGCAAATCCCCGGGAAAGGGTAAGCAAGGTGTGCAGGCGTTCTTTCTGGCTCACGGCGGGCTCCTTGGCTGGAAGGAAGGTTGGCGGCACCCCTGGCGCACCGCCCATCTTACGGCAGGGGAGCGCCGCCAGGGAGGGGACGAAAGCTCCCCGTCTCCGTTACGCCTCCCTCAACAGCCCCAACTCGCGTTTCGGCCCGGGGAAAAAGCTTTGTTCGCAATGTCACCGGGGAACACGGCTACTTCTTGGCCACTTTTTTCGGATAGCCCGGTGCGGCGTAGAAGTTACGCAACTGCTTCCCGTCGGCCAGATTCCACAGGAAAATCTTGCCGTCGAACGTGCCGGTGGCCAGCCGTTTGCTGCCCAGGTGAACCGCCAGCGAATAGACCCAATCCGAGTGCCCGCCAAAGACACGCACCTGTTTTCGGTCTTTCATCTGGTACTGCCGGGCGGTGCGATCCGAGGCGCAGGCCAGCAAAAATCCATCGGCCCGGACCAGGCGGAACACCTCGCCCGAAAGCCCCATCTCTCCCTGTTTCTTGCCGTCCTGGGGATTCCACTGGTGGATGCGCCGGTTCTCCGCGGCGGTGAACACGCTCTTGCCGTCGGCCGAAAAGACGCAGGCATAGACCACCGCCCCGTGGCCGTTGTAGGTGGTTTGGGCCTGGCCCTTGGCCGCCTCGAACACCTTGGCCGTCTTGTCCCGCGAGGCCGAAACGAGCCACTTCCCATCGGGACTCCAGGCCAGATCCATAACCCAGTCGGCGTGGTCTTCCATCTTGTGTAGCAGTTTGCCGCTGCCGGTCTCGAAGATGCGAATGGCCCGATCCGCGCCGCCGCAGGCCACGCGTTTCCCGTCGGGCGAAAAAGCCACGGCGAACACTACGTCCTCGGTCACGGCCAGCAGTCGCACGGTGCGGCCGGTGGCCGCGTCCAGCAGCTTGGCTTCGCCCAGCTCGCCCGGCGTCCCTCCGGCCACGGCCAGCAGCTTGCCGTCCGGGCTGAACTCCAGATCGTAAATCCGCTGCGGCATCTGCCCCCAGCGGCCCAGCAGTTTGCCGCTCTCCGGATCCCAAAGGGTCAACTCATTGTAGCCGCTGGCCACAAGCCGCTTGCCATCCGGGGAAAAGGCCAGCGCGGTCACGGGCAGCGGGGCCGGATAGGCCTGGGGAGCCGGATCGTAAACCCGGGGGATGATCCGCGTCAGCGGAGCCGTTTTGTCCGGCCCGTCGAACGGAGCCCCCTGCTCGATCCAGCGGCGGATCACGGCGATTTCGGCCTCCGGCAGCCGGTCGGCTTCCTTCGGCATCCAGCTTTCCGGGTCGTCCTCTTCGGCAATGAGTTCGTAGAGCATACTTTCCTCGGGCTTGCCGGGCACCACTGGCGGGGAACCGAAATCCCCTTCCTGCAACAGTGCCTGGTAGCTGGTCACCTGGTAGTTGCTCTTGGGCTGGCGCGGGCCGTGGCAAGCCAGGCACTTCTTCACCAGAATGGGAGCCACCTGCCGCACGAAGCTCACCTTTTCGGCCTGGGGCTTGGCCGCCGATTTGCCGCCCTGTTTTGCCGCGGGTTTCTGTTCCGGTTTTCCGGTGGGTTTTCCTGCCGGTTTGGTGTCCGGCTTGGCTGTCGGCTTGCCGCCCGGTTTACTGTCCGGTTTGTTGTCCTTGTTGGCTGCCGCGGGTGGTTTGGCCGCAGGCTTCGGCTGAGGTTTGGCCTTGACCGGGGCTTGCGCCTTCTGCCCTTTGGCCGCTGCGGCCGACTTTTCCTTGGCGGCGGCTTTTTTCTCCTGGGCCGGCAGCACCGCGGTCCAGGTACCGCAAAGCAACAGAACGCCCAGCAACACAACCCCTAGCCGGCGCGGCATGGCCCAAGCTCCTGTTCTGGCGTGGTCTCTTGCTGACTCCGGCACCACGGCCGCAGCACGCTTCCGTGTCCGGGTCGCCCAGAGGGCTTCGGAACTTTCTCAATCGGGGTGGGAAATCACAGGCGGGCCGGCGGCCGGTTTTCCAGTCTGGGGAAAACGCCAGCCGCCGGGAAAGCTTTTCGGACCTCGAAGTTCACTTACCAAGTATGCACCGAGCCACCCGGCTCTGCAACGCTTTGCCGATCCGAGTGCGTAACTGAGTTGACGTGTCCGCAGAAGTTGGTTCTTCTCCGGCTCGCCCCGGACGAAAGAGGTCTTATGTCTTGCGTCTTGGGTCGCCAGGAACTCGCGGCGACTATTCGCTATGTGCAGCGGCAGGATCGTCGCAATAGTTCATCGGATATTTTGGCAAGAATCGGTGTTTGTTCTTACGCCAGAGCGGAAGCTCTTCGCGCAACAGCGCACGGCGCAAGCTGCAAGGCGATTCCTGACCGGAGCGGAAGCTCCCCCCTCAGCCCCCACGCTTCCAAGCCTTCACGCCCACCGAAGTCGGCGGCTCGCTGTCAAGCTTTCTCCGGGCGCAGGGCAGCTAGCCGGTGGCTGGGGCCGTTCCATGGGTCTGTTCCATCAGTTCGAGAAAATCGCGGAACAAGTAGCTGCTGTCGTGCGGGCCGGCTGAGGCTTCCGGGTGGTACTGCACGCTGAAGGCCGGCACGTGGCGGTGCCGAACGCCTTCGATTGTCTGGTCGTTCAGGTTCACGTGGGTGATTTCCAGTTCCTCGGGCAGGGAATCGGCCTCGACGGCAAACCCGTGGTTTTGCGAAGTGATTTCTACCCGGCCGGTGCGGCGGTTGAGCACCGGCTGGTTCGCCCCGCGGTGGCCGAACTTCAGCTTGAACGTCCGCGCCCCGCAGGCCAGCGAAAGCAACTGGTGGCCCAGGCAGATGCCGAACAAGGGCACCCGGCCCAGCAGCTCCCGGATTGTTTTAATGGCGTATTGCACCGGCTCCGGATCGCCCGGGCCGTTGGAAAGAAACACCCCGTGGGGCCGGCGGCGGAGAATCTCTTCGGCCGGGGTGTCTCCGGGCACCACCGTCACCCGGCAGCCGGTTTGCCGCAGCCACCGGGCAATGTTCCACTTCATGCCGAAGTCCATCGCCACCACGTGGAATCGGGGAGCCGGGGGCGGCTGCGGCCCGGGGGGGAAGCTCTCCTGGGCCAGCGGGTGCAGCGGCGTGTCCCACTCCCGGGGTTCCCGCGGCATCACTTCCCGCACCAGATCGCGTCCGACCAGTCCCGGGGACTGCTGGGCTTTGCGCACCAGGCTCTGGTCGTCCAGGTCTTCGGTGGAAAGGACGCCCCGCATGGCTCCGTGAATGCGAATCCGCCGCACCAGGGCGCGGGTGTCGATTTCGGCAATGCCGACAATGCCTTGGCTGCGCAGGTATTCGTCCAGCGACTGCTCGCAGCGGTAGTTGCTGGCCCGGCGGCTGTACTCCCGAATGACGAATCCGGCCAGGTAGATGCGGTCGCTTTCCACGTCCTGGGAATTGACCCCGTAGTTGCCGATCTCCGGGTAGGTCATGGTGACGATCTGCCCCCGGTAGCTCGGATCGGTCAGTATCTCCTGGTAGCCGGTCATCGAGGTGTTGAACACCACCTCGCCGGTCACTTCGCCGGTGGCCCCGAGACTCGTGCCGGTGTAAACGGTCCCGTCTTCCAAGGCCAGCTTGGCCACACGCAGCGTCATGGCAAAACTCGCTGGGGTTCCAAGGGGTCGAACCGGGAATGGGGCGGACGGTCCGCGCACTTCGGTCCGATTCTACTTCGGCCGGGCAGAAAACCAAGGGGCCGAACGCCCCCGGCCGGCAGGGGAGCGGCTTCCGCGTGTCACTCCACCACGGGCCAGGGGGGGCGTTCGGGCAAGCAGCGGTCGAACTCCTCCAGGAGCTTCTGTTGATACTCCCCGGCAAAGGTGCCGCTCAGGAAACGCTCGATCCCTTCTTCGACCAGCCGGCGCCAGCTTTCTTCCTCGCGGCCCGGGATAATGGGGAAGAACAGCGCCCCGTTGGCTTCGGCGGCCCGTTGGTCGCCCGGGGCGTCGCCCACCATGAGGGCATGTCCGGGCGGGTACTTGGCCGCCAGGGCCAGGATTTCCTTTTTGGTGCCTACTTCCTGCCCGCAGATGGCCGCCACGAAAGGGGCCAGGCGGTGCTCGTTCCATTCCCGCTCCAGGGCTTCGCACGGGGTGGCCGAAACGACGAACAAATCGGCCCGAGGGGCCAGTCTTTCCAGCGCCTGGCGCACCCCGGGAAAAGGCGGCACGTTGCGCACCATCCGGCGGACGGTTTCGTTCACCGCTTCGGACCACTCCAGGGCGCGTTTCAGTTCCGCATCCCCGGTGCGTTCCACGGCCGCTTTCAGCGCGGGGTTGCCTAGCCGCGTTTCCTGCTCGATCCAGCGCACCAGGGACTCGGGCACCTGGATTTGCACGCCGCGGGCTTTGACCTCGGGCCGCTTTTGCAGCCACTGGAGCGTTTCCACCAGGGCCGGAAAGCGGTTCACACCGCGGCTTTTGGAATACAGGTTGACAAACTCGGCCGCTTCGCGGGCGTATTTGCTCACCCCTTGCAGCTCGTAGTAGTTGATCGTGTTGGGGATGAAGCACTCCTTGTGCTTCAGCTCCATGGTGTCGAAAGCACAGCCGTCCGAGTCGATGCCAACGAAAAACTCATGCTGCGGTTCGAAACGTTCCAGGATGTCGCTCATGGCTCCAGGCAAAAAAGCAAGGGGCGGCACTTTCGGCGGTTCGAAACAGAACACCCCCGCGTCTTGCCCGCGGGGGCGATTCCCGCTCGGCGGCCATTCTAAGCCCTGGACCGGCTCGGGGCCACCACCCCTGGGGCAATCCGCTTGCGGCGTACAAGCCCGGTTGCTTGGTCGTTCTTCGTGGCGGCGGTAGAATGCACGCTCGACTGGCCGGCGCCGAGGGAACTGCCGGCGAAACACTCGTTGCTTGAAAGGTAACCAATGTCCCAGTGCCAAGTGACCATTCACGGAGCCGCAGGCCGGATGGGCCGGCGGCTGATCGTGCTGGGGTGGGAAGATTCCGGCGTGCGGATTGTCGGGGCGATGGAAGCCCCGGGGCATCCCCGGTTGGGCCAGGACGCCGGCGTGGTGGCCGGGGTGGGGCCAATCGGGGTAACGCTTGGCAGCCAACTGCCCGAGCAGACCGAAGTGGTAATCGACTTTTCGGTGCCCGAGGCCACCCGGCAAATCGTCCAGGAATGCGTGGCCCGAGGCGTGCCAATCGTGGTGGCCACCACCGGGCTGGACGAAGCGGCCCAAGCCCTGCTCCACGAGGCGGCCCAGGAGATTCCCGTGCTCTGGTCGCCCAATATGTCACTGGCAGTGAACCTGACGATGAAACTGGCCCAGGTGGCCGCCCAGGCACTGAAGGACCATCCGCAGGGGGTGGACGTGGAAATCATTGAGCGGCACCACCGATTCAAGGAGGACGCTCCCAGCGGCACCGCGTTGAAGTTCGGCCAGTTGATTGCCCAGGTAATGGGCCAGCAACAGCACCGGCACGGCCGCCAGGGGCGACCGGGTGCCCGGCCTGCCGACGAAATCGGCTACCACGCCGTACGCGTGGGAGACAACCCCGGGGAGCATACGATTATCTTCGGGCTCCTGGGCGAGACGATTGAGCTGGTGGTCAAAGCCACCAGCCGCGACTGCTACGCCCGCGGGGCGCTGGCCGCTGCTTGTTTCCTGCGCGGCCGGCCGCCGGGCCTTTACGGCATGGAGCACGTGCTGGGGCTGGGGGGCCGCTAGGCGATGGCTGACCAGGCCCCGAGGGCCGGCCCCCTTCGGACGCTGCTGCGTTGGGGGGTGCAACTTGCCGTGCTGGCCCTGGTGCTGTGGTTTCTGGCCGATCGGGTCTATCGCGACTTGCAGCAGCCGCAGTTGGCCCGCTGGAACATCCGGCCCGGCTGGCTCTTCCCGGCCGGGATGGCTTACGCGGCCGGGCTGCTCCCTTGTGCCTGGTTCTGGCGCCGGGTGCTTAGGCAGTTGGGCTATCCGGTGCCCTGGTTGCCTCTGCTGCGGGCGTACTTTTGGGGACATTTGGGCAAATACGTGCCGGGCAAGGCGCTGGTGGTGGTGCTGCGTACCGCGGCGCTTCGGCCCGAAGGGGTTCCCGCCCGGGTGGCCGTGGTTACCGTCTTTTACGAAACGTTGACCATGATGGCCTTCGGCGCGGCGGTGGCCGTGGTGCTGTTGGGTTGGCTGGAGTTCCACGGGACGGGAACCGACTCCGCCCGGGGGCACCGCTGGCTGCTGGGCGTGGGGCTGGGCTGCGGGCTGCTGGCCCTGGTGCCCACGCTGCCCGGGGTGTTTCGCCGCCTGGCCGGGCTGCTGTGGCCGGGAGAGCGCGAAGGGCAGCTTCCGCCCCTGGAACAACTCGGTTGGGGTACTCTGCTAGCCGGCCACCTGGCCATGCTGCTTACCTGGACAATGCTTTCCTTGAGCACGCTGGGGGTGCTCAAATCCCTGCGGCCCGAAGTCCCCTGGCCGGTGCTTTGGGGCCACTGGCCCGCGGCGGCTGCGGCCACTTCGCTGGCGGTGGTGGCCGGGTTTTTGTCGCTGATCCCGGGCGGACTGGCCGTGCGGGAGGCGGTGATTGTGGCCCTGCTGGACCCGGTGCTGGGTTCGACCGGGGCGCTGGTGCTGGCCGTGCTGCTGCGCGTGGTGTGGCTGGTGTCGGAAGCGGTCGTTTCGATTATGCTGGCACTGGGGCAGTGGTACCTACGCCGACCCGGGAGAGAACCTGCCCGATGACCAGCACGCCGACCGAAACCGCCACCCAGGGCCAGGCCGGCGCCGCGGCCCAGGTACCCGAGCTGCTTTCGGTGGTCGTTCCGGTGTTCAACGAGGAGGAAAGCCTGCCGGAGCTTTACCGCCAGTTGGACCAGGTGCGCCGCGAGCAAGGCTACCGGATGGAAATCCTGTTCGTGGACGACGGTTCCACCGACTGTTCCTGGCAGGTGATTGAGCACCTGGCCGAAAACGACCCCAGCGTGCGCGGAGTGCGGCTGCGGCGGAACTTCGGCAAAGCGGCGGCGCTTCGGGCCGGGTTCGACCACGCGCAGGGGCAGTTGGTGCTGACCATGGACGGCGACCTGCAAGACGATCCGGCCGAAATCCCCAACTTCCTGGAAGCAATCCGCTCCGGCTACGACGTGGTAAGCGGCTGGAAGCGCGTGCGGCACGATCCCTGGCACAAGGTCTGGCCTTCGCGCGTGTTCAACTGGATGGTCAGCCGCATGACCGGCGTGAAGCTGCACGACCACAACTGCGGCATGAAGTGCTATCGTAGCGAGGTGCTCCGGGAAGTGCCGCTCTACGGCGAGCTGCACCGCTTCGTGCCGGTGCTGGCCGCCGCCCGGGGGTTCCGCGTCGGCGAGATTCCCATCCGCCACCGCCCGCGCAAGTTCGGCAAGTCCAAGTACGGAGTCAAACGGTTCGTCAAAGGTTTTCTGGACCTGCTGACCGTGAAGTTCATCACCGGGTTCGGCTACCGGCCGCAGCACCTGCTGGGCACGCTGGGGCTGGCGGCCTTTCTGCTGGGCGGCCTGGGACTGGTGTATCTGACGCTGCTGTGGATTCTTTCCCGCACCGGCTCCGGGACCGAGGTGGTTCACCTGCACCAGCGGGCCCTGTTCTACTACTGCCTGGCGGCGTTGTTGCTAGGCGGGCAGTTGATTTCTATCGGTTTCCTGGCCGAACTGATTACGGCCCATCACGCCCGCAGCTCCGACGTGTATTCCGTGGCCCAGCGCACCCCGGCCCCTCCAGCTTCCCAGGAACAAGCCGATGCGTAACCAGACCGGTTCCGGGCAGGCAAGCGCGGCGGCCAAGCTGCGCTGGATGCTCTACGGCGTGCTAATCGCGGCGGCGGCCGGGCAAATGGCTGGGCGGATTCTGGCCGTCAATTCCGTGGACCGCGTGCAGTTGGAACGCTACCTGTATCGCCAGTACCAGCAGGGACGCCGCCGGGCCGACCAGTGGCAGGTGCAGCGACCTTTCCTCAGCGCCAACGACCGCAGCCGCTGGGCCACCGTGCGGGCGCTGGTCGAGTACGGAACCTACGAAATCGACCAGGTGATCCGCCAGCGCAACTGGGACACTATCGACAAGGTCCGCCACCGCAACGCCCAAGGGCAAATGCGGTTCTACTCCTCCAAGCCGCCCCTGCTGGCCACGCTGGTGGCCGGACCGTATTGGGTCATCTACCGTGTGACCGGCAAAACGCTGGGCGAACACCCTTGGGCCATCGGCCGGGCGTTGCTGCTGCTGGTCAACTGGCTGCCGATGCTCGGCTACCTGGTGCTGGTGGCCGCGCTGGCCGAACGCCTGGGCCGAGGCACCTGGCCCCGGCTGGTGGTGGTGGCGGCCGCCTGTTTTGCCACGTTTTTGAGCACGTTCGTCGTGACGCTGAACAACCATCTGCCCGCGGCCGTGAGCGTAGCCGCCGCCCTGGCGGCGCTTTATCGCATCTGGCACGGCCGGGCCGGGGGGCTCGTGTTTTTCCTGGGCGGACTGGCCGCCGCGTTTGCCGCCGCGTGCGATCTGCCCGCGCTGGCCTTCTTCGCCCTGGCCACACTTGCCGCCCTGGGATGCGACTGGCGCCGCACACTGTTTGGCTGGCTGCCGGGAGCGGCGGTGGTGGCTGCCGCGTTCTTCGGCACCAACTACCTGGCCCACCAGAGCCTGCGCCCCCCTTATGCCCATCGCCACGGGCAGGACAACTGGTACGACTATCCCGGCTCCTACTGGAAAGAGGGAAACCGGCAGGGAATCGACCGCGGCGAGCCCTCCCGAGCCGTCTATGCGTTCCACGTCCTGCTGGGCCACCACGGCGTGTTTTCCCTCACACCGCTGTGGCTCCTCTCCCTGGTCGGCATCGCCAGGGGGCTGGTGCGCAAAGAGCCTTCGTTCCTGCGAGCCGTGGCCCTGGGCACCGCGGTGCTTACCGTGGTGGTGCTTGGCTTTTACATCGCCCGACCGCTGATTGACCGCAACTACGGCGGGATGACCTCGGGATTCCGTTGGTCGTTCTGGCTCACACCGCTGTGGCTGCTGTGCTTGTTGCCGGCGCTGGAAGTGCTGCAAAAGCGCCGTTGGGGCCGGGCCATGGTTTGGGTGGCCGTGGCCCTCTCGGCCCTTTCGGCCAGTTATCCCACCTGGAACCCCTGGGTCCACCCCTGGCTTTACGACGCCTTGGTGTGGCTGGGACTGCTGTCGGGAGGGTAAAAACCGGCGAGCCGCCGCTTCCGACGGCCGAAGCGGCAGGGCCGTCGCTTGCGACAGCGTCAGTGCGAATCGACCCGTTTCTGCAAGCGCTCGGCCAGGCGCGAGAGCGTGTTACTGCAATCGCAGCGGTCCAGGTGCACGTGGATCAAGTGCATCTGGTCTTTGTCTTCCCAGGCGCGGCGCAGCGCGGCGTCCAGCTCTCCTTCGGTGCAGACTTCGTGTCCCACCCCGCCGCCGAAAATCTCGGGCACCTTGTGGTACTGCCAGGGCTGCACCTCGTTGAACTTC
>WFOE01000212.1 GCA_015488215.1 Planctomycetales bacterium | reverse complement strand
GGCTTGGGGGGATGGGAGGAGAGCTTCCGCACCAGCGCAAGAATGGGCTTGCGGCTTGCGCCATGCGGCTTGCGCGAGGAGCTTCCGATCCGAAGCAAGAACAAACGCTGATTTTCGCAAACGGCGAGCGCTTTCGCTGGCGGAGAAAAAAACGAGCAAAACAAGCGATTGCGAATAACCTCCCCGGACTGAAGTCCGGGGCTCGCCTGATAACACGACCAACAACGGCCGGCAATCTTGCCACGACGCGTGGTGAAAACCGCCGCAAGTTCCTGGTCGCCCAAGACCCAGGGCCTTTTCGTCCGGGGCTCGCCGGGCGTCGAGTCAACGCCAAAAGCGTCTGTCAGCGTGTTCAAGCACGCTATATGAGAAACGGAGCAGTTTGGATTTTTCCAGGTGCAGCCTTATAATAGGAAACCGGTGGCGACGATAGAAAAAACGTTGCAACAGGACCGCAGAGCGCCTATAGTACGTTAACAGGAGTTGCTTGTCCTGTTTCCTGCCTCCGTTGTCCCGCCCCGACGTCGGTTATCCCGCCTGGTAGGAGTCTGGATCATGCGTCGCCGGCTGCGTCGTGACTTGGGGATTCTGCTTTGGGCCGGTCTGGTGTGGATGTTGTTGGGCAGCGCGGTCCCGAGTGCCCAAGCCCAGCAGAAGACCGCCGCTGCGGTGGACTTTGCCACGCAGATTCGCCCGTTGCTTTCGGACCGGTGTTTCAAGTGCCACGGGCCGGATTCCAACGCTCGCGAAGCCGAGCTGCGGCTGGACATCCGCAAAGGGGTTTTCGAACCGCGCGAGGACGGCCAGGCCGTGGTGGTGCCGGGCAAGCCGGAGCAGAGCCTCCTCTACCAGCGAATCATCACCGAGGATGAAGACCTGCGGATGCCGCCCGAGGGAGGCGGCAAGCCGCTCTCCAAGGCCGAAGCGGACCTGATTCGCCGCTGGATAGAACAGGGAGCCCCCTGGGAAGACCATTGGGCGTTCGTGCCGCCCAAACGCCCGCCACTGCCGCAGGTGAAGAACCGCCAGGGAGTGCGGAACCCGATTGATCTGTTCATCC
The DNA here is from genome assembly GCA_015488215.1 of Planctomycetales bacterium. Classification (GTDB taxonomy): domain Bacteria; phylum Planctomycetota; class Planctomycetia; order Pirellulales; family S012-138; genus S012-138. The sequence continues at coordinate 8,267 of WFOE01000212.1, read as the reverse complement.
GGGCTCGTCTGGAACAGGAAGGGTTGCAACCGGCCCCGGAAGCTTCGCGGGAGACGCTCATCCGCCGCCTGAGCCTGGACCTGACCGGCTTGCCGCCCACGTTGGAAGAAGTGGACCGCTTTCTGGCCGACCGGCGGCCCGGAGCTTACGAGCGCCTGGTGGACCGCTTGCTGGCTTCGCCCCATTACGGGGAACACATGGCCCGGTACTGGCTCGATGCGGCCCGATACGGCGACACCCACGGGCTGCACCTGGATAACTATCGTTCCATCTGGCCGTATCGGGACTGGGTCATTCGGGCCTTCAACGCCAACATGCCGTTCGACCAGTTCACCATCGAGCAGATTGCAGGCGACTTGCTGCCCAACGCCACCCGGGAACAGCGGATTGCCACCGGTTTCTTGCGGTGCAACGTCACCACCAGCGAAGGGGGCGTAATCGAGGAAGAGTTCCGGGTGCGGTACACCGTGGACCGCACCGAGACGGTCGGCACGGTTTTCCTGGGCATGACAATCGGCTGCGCGGTGTGCCACGAGCACAAGTACGACCCGATCAGCCAGCGCGAGTTCTATCAGCTTTACGCCTTTTTCAACAGCGCGGCGGACCGCGGGCTGGACGGCAACGCCCCGTTGCCTCCGCCGACGATGAAAATCCCCTCCCCCGAACAGGAAGCCAAGCTGGCCGAGCTGCGCAAGCAACTCAAAAAGGCCCAGCAGGCTTACGAGCAAGCCCTGGCCGGGCTGGATTACAAGGACCCGTTGCAGGACGCCTCGGCCGAAGAACTGACCGGGGTGGACGAAGTCTGGATTGACGAACAGTTGCCCGCCGGAGCCAACCCCCAAGGGAACGAAGGAGCCAAGAGCTGGCAGTGGGTTTCCCAGCCCGAGCATCCGGTCCACTCCGGCCAGAAGGCCACCGTGCGCAAAGCCAAAGAACTGAGCCAGCACTTTTTCCTGGGGGCCAATCCGCCGCTGGTGATTCGCGAAGGCGACGTGCTGTTCGCCTACGTCTATCTGGACCCGAAAGACAAGCCCGACCAGATTATGCTCCAGTTCCACAGCGGCAATTGGGAGCATCGGGCCTACTGGGGCAAGAACCGGATTCAGTGGGGGCGCGACAAGTCGCCCAGTCGCCGGCCCATGGGGCCCCTGCCCCCGGCGGGCAAGTGGGTCCGCTTGGAAGTGCCGGCCGAAGCCGTGGGGCTGAAGCCCGGGGCCAAAGTGGACGGCTGGGCCTTCACCCAGTTCGGCGGCACGGTGTACTGGGACCACGCGGGCGTGCGCCGCGCGTACCCCAGCCACCAGGGCGGTTTCCTCTCCTTCCGGCGCTGGCTGGCTGTGACCGAGCGGACCCGAGGAGCCGGACTGCCCAAGGAGCTGAAAAAAATCATCGACACCCCGGCCGAAAAACGCACCAAGCAGCAACTGGCCCGGCTGCGGCGCCATTTTCTGCAAGAAGTGTGCGTAACCACCCGCAAGCAGCTCCAGCCGCTGCGGAAAGAGCGGGAGCGGTTGCAGCAAGAGATTAAAAAGCTCGAAGATTCCATACCCGCCACGTTGGTCATGGCCGACTTGCCCAAGCCGCGCGAAACCTACGTGCTGCTGCGCGGCGAGTACGACCGGCCCGATAAAAATCAAAAGGTCCAGCCGGACGTGCCGGCGGTGTTCCCGCCCTTGCCCGAGGGAGCCCCGCGCAACCGGCTCGGGCTGGCCCAGTGGCTCGTGCGGCCAGATCACCCGCTCACCGCCCGAGTTACCGTCAACCGGCTCTGGCAGCAGTTTTTCGGCGTGGGGCTGGTGAAGACGGCCGAAGATTTCGGCTCCCAGGGCGAAGTGCCCAGCCATCCCGAACTGCTCGACTGGCTGGCCGTGGAGTTTGTGGAAAGCGGCTGGGACGTGAAGCACATCGTGCGGCTGATCGTTACCAGCGCCACCTACCGGCAAAGCTCGGTCGCCACGCCGGAGCTAATCCAGCGCGATCCGGAAAACCGCCTGCTGGCCCGAGGGCCGCGCTTCCGTCTGGACGGCGAAGTGCTTCGCGACCAGGCGCTGGCGGTAAGCGGGTTGCTAGTGCGCAAGCTGGGCGGCCCGGGCGTGAAGCCCTACCAGCCGCCGGGCATCTGGGAAGCGGTGGCCTATCCTTCCAGCAACACGGCCAAGTACAAGCAGGACCACGGCGAAAAGCTCTACCGCCGCTCGATCTATCTGTTCTGGAAGCGAACGGCCCCACCGCCCAACATGGTGGCTTTCGATGCCCCCACCCGCGAAAAATGCACGGTCCGACGCCCACGGACCAATACGCCGCTGCAAGCGCTGGTGACGTTGAACGATCCCACCTTCGTCGAAGCGGCCCGAGCCCTGGCCCAGCGCGTGCTGAAAGAAACCAGCGGCACGCTGGACGACCGGCTGGTGTGGGCCTTCCGCACCGTAACCAGTCGCCGGCCCAAGCCCCGGGAACTGGAGGTGCTGCGCCGCACGTACCAGGACCATCTGGACCACTACCGCCGGAATCCCGAGCAGGCTAAAAAGCTGCTCCAGGTGGGCGAGTCGCCCCGGGACGAGTCGCTCGACGTGGCCGAACACGCCGCCTGGACCATGATCGGCAACCTGCTGCTGAACCTGAGCGAAACGCTCACCAAGGGTTAATCCGGCGGGTCTGCGCCCTCCATGTTCCGCGTACAGGCGGAACTTGGCTGGGATATGGTGTCGAAGATATGGTGTCGAACCAAAAAGCGTGAGAACATCGGGCGTGAAAACCTCAGGCGAGCCGGGAGCTTCAGCTCCCGGAGGATAGCACGAGCGGCTCTCCCCGAGCCGAAGCTCGGGGCTCGCCAAGCACGAACAGACCAACACAACCAAACCAACCACGTGTAAGCCGACTTGCTTCCCTCGGCTTCCTAGGAGGCGATGACAATGGATCCGGTGCGAGAATACGAACTGATGCTCACCCGGCGACACTTCTTCGGCCGGATGGCCACCGGCATCGGGATTCCGGCCCTGGCCGGACTGTTAGACCCCGGCGTGTTTTCCCGCGTGGCCGAAGCGGCCAGCCGCGACCACGGAGCGTTGGGCTCGCCGCACTTCCGGCCCCGGGCCAAACGGGTTATCTACCTGTTCATGTCCGGCGCCCCCTCGCAGATGGACCTGTTCGACTACAAGCCCAAGTTGGATGAGCTGTTCGATACGGACCTGCCCGACTCGGTGCGGATGGGTCAGCGACTGACCACCATGACCTCGGGACAGAAGCGGTTCCCCATCGCCCCTTCGATGTACAAGTTCAAGCGGCACGGTCAGGCGGGCACCTGGATGTCCGAACTGCTGCCGCACCTGGGCACCGTGGCCGACGACATCGCCGTAATCAAAACGCTCCACACCGAAGCGATCAACCACGACCCGGCCATCACCTACATCCAGACCGGCTCGCAGATTCCGGGGCGCCCCAGCCTGGGAGCGTGGCTTTCCTACGGGCTGGGGAGCATGAACGAAAACCTGCCGGCGTTCGTGGTGCTGATTGCCACCTGGAGCGCTAAGCGGGACGCCCAGGCGCTGTTCGCCCGACTCTGGGGGAGCGGTTTTCTCCCCTCGCGCCACCAGGGCGTGGCGCTGCGTTCCAAGGGCGACCCGGTGCTGTATTTGTCCAATCCGCCGGGTGTGGCCCCCGCCACGCGCCGCCGAATGCTCGACGCGTTGAGCCAACTGAACCAGGAGCTTTACAAAGACTTTGCCGATCCGGAGATCGTCACCCGAATTGCCCAGTACGAGATGGCCTACCGGATGCAGTCGTCAGTGCCGGAGCTGATGGACTTTTCCGACGAGCCGGAGCACGTGCTCAAGATGTACGGGCCGGACGTGCACAAGCCCGGCACGTTCGCCGCTTGTGCTTTGCTGGCCCGGCGACTGGCCGAACGCAACGTGCGGTTCATCCAGATCTTCCACCGCGGCTGGGACCACCACGGAGCGCTGCCCCGCGACCTGCCGCTGCAGTGCCGCGACATCGACCAGCCATGTGCCGCGCTGATTAAGGACCTGAAGCAGCGCGGGCTGCTTGACGATACGCTGATTATCTGGGGCGGCGAGTTCGGCCGCACGGTCTATTGTCAGGGCAAACTGACCCGAACCAACTACGGCCGCGACCATCACCCGCGGTGCTTCACCATCTGGATGGCTGGCGGCGGAATCAAGGGCGGAATCACCTACGGCGAAACGGACGACTTCAGCTACAACATCGTCCGCGATCCCGTGCACATCCACGACCTGAACGCCACCATCCTACACTGCCTGGGCATCGACCACCGGCGATTTACGGTCAAATTCCAAGGACTGGACGTCCGGCTTACCGGCGTGGGTGACCAGGGGAAAGTGGTCCGCGGCATCCTGGCCTGAGGCGAAACCGTCCAAGGGGGGCCGCTGCCCCCCCGCGGCAAACGCCACCTCGGGCCTCGGCCTTGGCGGAGGAGGTGCTACGCCGCTGGACGGCTTGTTGCCTGCTGGGCTAGTCGGCCGAGGCGGACCATTTGCGTTTTTTCTCCATCCGCCGCCGGTACTTGCGACTGGCGCGGTTGAGCACCGCGATGTCTTCCGCCGAGAGGCTTTGCATTCCCTGGTCGTGCAGTCGGGCCAGAATCTCGTCCACGCGCGATTCGAGCTCGCCGTCGGCTTCGGCTTCCTCGGCGGCCAGCTCTTCCCAGTGGTCTTCCCACCACGAAGCCGACTCGGTCAATTGCTGTTCCTGTTCGGAGCTTTCCAGCGGATATCCGCTGTCGTCCAGGGCGGCCATCTGCCACAGCGAGGTTTCTTGCTGCGGAGTGGCTTCCGACGAGCCGGCCCCGGTCGGGGGAAGCCCGCCGACGAAAACGATCAGCCCCAGCCCGAGCATGGCCGGTACCAGAAACTCCCAGCTCGCAGGCAACAGCACGGCGGCAACGCACAGCCCCAATCCGCTCAAGGCGGTGGTGTGTTGCACCACGCTGTCCGCCTTTTCCGGGCCGACTCGGAGGGCAAGGTACTGCTGGAGCAACCAGCCGCCATCCAGGTCCTTAGCCGGCAGTAGATTGACCAGAGCCAGGGCCAGGTTGGTCCAGAACAACAGTCGGGCCAGCAGCCAGAGCACTTCCAGCCCAGAAAGCTGAAGCACCGGCACGACCGCTTCATGGGGCCAGCCGGCGGACAGCCCGGTTACTTCCAGCAACAACCCCAAACAGAAGGCCACCAGCAGGTTGGTCATCGGCCCGCTCAAAGCCAGCGAGACGACCTGTTCGGCCCGGCCCGCGTGGCGCGGCCGTTCCAACCCGCCCAGCGGCCAGAGAATCCACCGCGGCAGCGGCGTCAGCGCCCACTGGCTGGCCGCCCAGGCGTGCCCCCATTCGTGGATTAGCGTGGTCAACAACAGCACACCCAAAAAAAGAGTGTACCACCCCCAGCCCGGAAAACCGGTCCGCCACACTCCTGCGGCCAGCAATGCGGCAAAGGTGAGCCAGTGCAGGTGGATGTGCAGCGGGAACCACTGCCCTCGGCTCAGCTCAACACTCCAGTCCGTACGCGAGGCCATCTCATCCTTTCGCCCAGAACGTGCCCAACCGCAACCAACACCAACCGACTTAGCCATCATAGCCGGTGCCACGGCCCGACACAATCAAACGCACACAGTCCCAGGCGGGTGGATTCGCAAACGCCGCATGGTGCGTCAAGGATTCTTTCGGTCCTGGCCAACAAACGGGAGAGCGAACCAGTAGCGAGGCACCTCTCCCCGGCTGGCCTTGGCCGCCCCGCGCACGGCAAACAACACCAGCACCACCAACCCGACATAGAGCGGAAACCAGCCCACCAAAGGCAGCCAGCTCAGGGCGTACAGCGGAATACTGTAAATCAACAAAGAGAGCGACCAGTTAGTTACCGGGACGCCGTGTTCATCCAGTTCGGGAAACTCGTTGCGTTTCATCTGCCAGATGACAAGCGGCACGGCGGCTCCGGCCACCGGTAACACAATCATGGCCAAAGGAGCCAAATGCAGCAGCATGGCCCATTGCCGCATGCGCTGTTGGCGTTGCTGTTGGTCCTTGGCATCGTCGACCGAGGCGGTTCCGTCCAGCAATCGCTGTTTCGCCCGACGGAACTCCTCCTCGTCCAGCGTGCCCGAGTCGCGAAGCCGTTGCAACCGTTCCAGTTCGTCGGCTAGTCCCATTACCCCCCTCTTGTAAGCTCGTGCGGAACCACGTTTGCCAATTCGCCCGGCCCCTACAGCGGAAGGTCCGGCGGTTCTTATTGTACTACGAAGGGCTTCTGCACACCCCGCCGGTTGGAAGCCGCCGGCTCGAACTGCGCGAACTTGTTCCGGAAGTGACGGTCGCAACGGTCGCTGAAAGTTTGCCGGTTCGATTGAATGGACGGGCCTGTTCCAGCCGATAACAAAGCTAGTCCCTGCTTGCCGCCGGTACAGCAAGCCCTATTGCCGCGAGGCAAAGCAACCCGGCCGGCGGATACCGACAAGGGACCGTTCAAGGGGGAAGCCATCATGGTTCAACTGCGCGATAGGCTTTTGGCCGGGAGCCGAAGCTCGTGGTGGAAGCTGGCGGCCGTAGGCCTGGTCTTGCTCCTGGTTTCCGGCTGCGTGCGAGTGCGCCGGGGATGGCTTATCAATCTGAATCTGTCGCTGGAATGGAACCGCATTCCTTGGCGAGCCGGCCCCGACGGACACTATGAAGTCAATCCGCCGGATTGTGTGAGCTGTGCCCACGGGCTGGGGCATGTATGCTCGCGATGTGCCGGCAGCGGCCCCGCATCTGTGGAAGAAAAATCGCCGCAGGGTCCTATCCAACCGCTTCCTGCGGAAAAACTGCATCCCGTGCCGGTTCAGCCCGCCTGGCCCGATTCTTCTCCCCCCGAAGAAACCGTGCCGCCGCCGAAACCGCCGCAGGAAAGGGCCGCCCCTGCGTCGTCGCCTTCGCCTCTCCCGGCTGCAAACGGGACATCGAACCAGGAGCAGTCCGGTTCCCCTGCAGCTTCTCAGCCGCAGGCCGGTTCCTGGTATGGTCGCACCTTGTCGCGGTCCTGGGTTTTCCGCCCGGCAGAGCCTACTCGAGGAAGATCGCAACAAGTGGTGCGCGTCGATTCCCGAGGACGCCACGTGCGCTAGACGCGCGCTCCCGCAGAAGAAAAGGGAATCCGTTTCCGACACGCTATTGGGCGTAGCGAGCTGTGGCTTTTGCAGGGAGAACCAACCCCTTACCGGTTAGCAGCCTGGCTCTGTCTTTCTACCGGCCGACGATGGCGATTCGCCAATGCCGCAAAGTTTACTTTCGGCATCGGGTGCCGGAGCTTTCCTGTGCCCTTTATGGCTTTTCCCCATTTGCTAAACCGCTGGCCACCTTCGCGCGCGGTAGAAGCGAGCAAGTGCATTCCAGAACAACCAAGAACAGGGGCGAACCGGGCAGAAGTGCCCCCAGATCCTGGTGGTCCTAATTCCACTGGGCGCCGCGACTTGCCGCAAGTTCATTGTTACAATGACTTACACAGCACACCCTGCAGGACTCGAATCCGTTACCACAAGGCGTTGCAGCAAAAGGACTTGGGCAAACTGGCCCGGATGGCTGCTGCACCCCCTGCTGCACGACTTCCGAAAACCCGTCCCCAGAGGCCGAGCTGCGCGTGCTGCTGGACCACCTGGCCGGGCTGCTGCAAGAGCCCGGGCAAGCCCACCTGGCCGATCTGGTGCGGCTCTGGCCTGCCCTGGGCCAGCAGGTCCAACAAGACGTGGTGGAACTGGTCTGGCAAGCTGTGGCCACCAAGACCCACTAACCCCACGGCCATCCCGGAACCACGCGGAACCAAGCGGACCACGCCCGGAGAACGCCAGAGTTGCGTTCTGGTGCGAGTTTCCACGTGGCAAGGGAAATCACACCACCACGCCCACGAAAACGCACGAGCGGCCACCCTAGCGGCCCGTAGGGGCGTTGCTGGCCATTCTGGATAGCCTTGTCCGATTTCACGCCCTGCTAGCCAGGGGGAACGGTATCGGTAAAATAGAACTTCCTTGTCCAATTGCGCTGGAACCGAGGCGGTTCATCGCCCACAAGCGCGTGGAGTCCGCTCTGGCCATGCAGGGAATGATTGCTCAGGTGGTTCGCCGCCACCGCAAAAAACCGCTTATCCTCACCCTCGACTGAACCCAGGTACGCAAGCACCATGCACTTGTGCTGGCTGCCGTCATGCGTGGCCGGGCCGTGCCGCTGTTGTGGGCCGTCTACGACGAAAAGACCCTCCACCGCAGTC
>WFOE01000211.1 GCA_015488215.1 Planctomycetales bacterium | reverse complement strand
GGTCTTGCGTCCTGCGTCTTGGGCGGCCAGGAACTCGCGGCGATTGCCCACGGCGCGCCACAGCAAGAATGCCGGCAGTATTCCGCGGTTCGTCGTGTGTTTCGTTGAGAATTGGTGCTCGTTCTTGCCTCGGAGCGGAAGCACCCGCGCAAGGCGCACGGCGCAAGCCGCAAGCCGCTTCCAGTCTGGCGAGCCCCGGACTTCAGTCCGGGGAGGACCGGAGTTTATTGTTGATTCTTGCTTTGGTGCGGAAGCACCCAGTGGCTGGCGGCCCCGCCGCCCTCCGCCGACTCAAGTCGGCGGCTCCCCGTTTCCAAGAATCAGCGTTTGCTCTTGCTTCGGTGCGGAAGCACCCGCGCAAGGCGCAGGTCGCAAGCCGCAAGCCGAGTTCTGCCTGGTGCGGAAGCACTCCTCCCAGGCCCTCATGCCTCCACCCCCTCGCACCCGTCAGAGCTGGCGGCTCGCGGGAGGGTTTTGTGACCCGCCCTTACTTGGGCAGCTTTTGTTTTAGTTCTTCCAGTTGCCGCTGGAGCTGTTCGATCTGCTGTTGCTGCCGTCGGATCTGTTCGTCCCGTTGGCGAAGTTGGGTCCGGAGCGTTTCGATAAACGCGGCGAATCGCTTGGCCTGTTCGGCATAGAGTCGGGCTTCGGGAGGCAGGGCGTCTTCTTCGCCTGCGACGGCCCCTTGTCGCTGAATCTGGTACACCTGGCGGCCCACGGTCCCAATCCGCAACTGCCGCGGCGAACGCCGCAGGGCCTGGGTCCAGCGGGCCGGTTCGATGACCTGTCCGCCCCCCAGCGTTACCGTCAGCTTGTGTTGCTTGCCTTGGCGGCGCACGGTCAGTGTGATGCGGTCGCCCGGTTGCTTGCGCAGCACCTGGCTTACCACCTGATAGACGCTGCGCACGGGCACGCCGTCGGCTGCCAGCACCTGGTCGCCCACCCGCAGTCCGGCCTTTTCTGCTGGCCCGCGGGGCCAGACCCGCTGGATGAGCACTTCGCCCTGGGAGCCTCGTTGCATCACGCAGCCCAACTGGGGGCGGCGGCGTTTGAGCACCACTTTTTTGCCGGGCACGCGAGCCCGCAGCAGCCGCTGCACGTGCGAAGCGGGCACGGCCCAGGCCCAGGCGTTCGTGCCCGAGTGGTCGTCCACCACGGCCAGCACACCCACCAGGTGTCCCTGGGCGTCGATGACCGCAGCACCGGTCGAGGTGTCGCCGGTGCGCAAATCGCATTGCAAAAGCGGCGGCAACCCGGAGCCGGTCAGCACCCGGTTCACTCCGCCCACGATCCCGGCCGAAACCACCGGGGGGGCCACGCCCGAAGCAGCACCGGAATAGATGCGCTGCCCGGGAACGACCTGTTGCGGCGAAATGGTCAGCCCCGGCACGTCCTCCCGGCCCAGTTTCAGCAGGCACAGGCCCGAGTACTGGTCCCATACTTCCACGGTGGCCTGGGTCTGCCTCCCACCGGCCAGGGTAACCCGCAGCGGTTTTTCATCCTGGGGCCAGTAGAACGTAACGGCCAGCCCCCGGCCCAACGAAACGCCGGAAAAGACGACCACCTGGGCTCCGTCCGGTTCCGGTGGTGCTTCCTGCGCCCGGAGGGTGAGTGTGGTGCGGGCCAGCAGCCGGGCCAGTTGTGCCGGGGAGAGTTGCTCGGGCTGTTGCTGCGCAGCGGCCGGGACGGTCAGCACGGCACCCAGCAGCGCCGCTCCCCAAAACCCCAGGACGGATGAACCCCGGACGGACATGGTCAAATCCCCAGTGCAAAGCCGGGCTGTTCCAGGTCGGCAATCCCTTCCAGCTCCTCGGAGGAAAGCAGCCAGGGGGGAGCCGTTTCGGCTTCGGTGGTCGAAGCGGCCGCTTCGTTTTTCGCGGCCGGCTCGGGAGTTTCGGCCGGCTCGGGCGCGGTGGCCGTGCCCGAGGTCTGCTGCACTTGGGCACCATGCCACCTGGCGACCGGGTGCCTGTTTTCCTGGCCCGGATACAAAAGCCAGGCGGCCCCCGCTACGGCAAACGCCAAGCAAGCGGCGGCTTTCCACAGCCACACGCCCCGGGCGCGGCGCACCGGCGGCTCTTTGGCCAAGGCAAGGCCCAGCCGGGAAAGCACCCGCTCCGCATCCGGAGGGAACTGCTCGACCAGCTCGTCGGCCTGGCGGGTAAGCACTGGACCCAGCTCGGCTTCCAGTTGCGCAAGCTCGCCTTCCAGCGGATCGTGTTCGGTTTCGGGGTCTCGCTCTGGCTTACTAAACGGCACGGGACCGTTCTCCTGTTGCTGGGCGCGAAGGGGTGCCCTCTTCTTGTTCTTCGGCTTCCATCCAACCGCGCAAGGTCCGCAGGGCATGGTAGAGTCGGGATTTGACCGTGCCCAGCGGGCAGCCCATGATCTGGGCGATCTCCTCATACTTCAACTGCTGGCCGAACCGCAACACCACCGCCTGGCGTTGCGCCTCGGGCAGCCGGTCCACCAAGGCCCAAAGGGTTCCCTGGAACTCCTGCTGTTCCAGCGGAGCCGATACGCTTTGCGGTGGCTGCTGCGAACGCTCTTCTTGCAACACCTGGAGCTTGCGGCGGTGGAGCCGCGTTTTGCGATGCCGCCTGCGGCTCAAGTTCAACAGGATGCCGTAAAGCCACGTGTAGGGGGCGCTGCGGCCTTGGAAACGATCCGGATCGCGGGCAGCCACCAGGAACACTTCCTGGGCCAGGTCGTCCGCTTCCCACGGATCGCCGCATAGCAGCAGCGCAGCGCGATACAGCCGCGGCAAATGCTCCTGTACCAGTTGTTCCAGGTCCAACGACACGGGCAGCGCCCTGCTGGCGTTCGCGAACGGATTGCTTGCTCTGCGTTCTACGTGGAGCGGTTTCGGCCCCCAGCTTGCTAGCAACCGGACGACCGAACCACCGGCACCTGTCTAGGTACCCAGCCCATAGTCTTTGAGCACACCAGGACGAATGATTTCACTCGGCGCCTCGGCGAGCCCCGGACTTCAGTCCGGGGAGAGCCCGTTGCAAAAACAAACGCTTCTTCCTGTATCGGTGCGGAAGCACCCAGCCGCCCACGGCCGTGCCGTCCTCCGCCGACTGAAGTCGGCGGCTCGCTGTTGGGTTAGGTTTGTTGTTGGGTTAGGTTTGTTCTTCGCTTCGAAGCGGAAGCTCCCAGTGGTTGCGGCACTTCCGCCTCCCCGAGCTAAAAGCTCGGGGCTCGCCTATTCTGCGAATGGGCGCTTGTGCTTGCATCGGAGCGGAAGCTCCTGCACAAGACACAAGACCCAAGATGCAAGACCTTATCCTAAGCGGTGGCTCGCCAAGGGGAGCTTACGCCGTCACGTCTGCTGGCAAACTGGTTGCTACCCTTTTAGTGTACACAGTTTCAGCACGGAATGCCGCAACTTTTCCGCATCGGCTCTGTAGGTTTCGTCGCCCCGCCACCGCAGGTGGTTCACTGCCACCGGGGATTTTTCGCCGTTTTGTTGTGTCCGAAGGTCATTCCGAAAGGGGAAGTTTTGCGCGGGCGACGGCTCAGGGCCAGTTGGGTTCCCGTTTTTCCTTGAACGCCTGGAGCCCTTCCCGGGCGGCTTCGGTCGTGCGGGCCGTGGCGCTGATGGCCGCCCCGGTGGCCAGCAGGGTAGAAAGCGAAGCACCCACGGTTTCGTTTAGCATGCGTTTGGTCAGTTGGAGGGCTTCGGGGGCTCCGCGAGCGCACTTGGCGGCCAGTTCGACCGCGCGGGCCCACAGCCGGTCGGAAGCAACCAGCTCGTGAAACACGCCGATGCGGTGGGCTTCTTCGGCCGGAATGATTTCGGAAGTAAGCAGCAACCGCCCGGCCTGGCCCCCGCCAATCCGAAACGCCAGCAGCGGGGTTACCATCCCGGCCACCAGCCCGCGCAGGGGCTCGGGCAGTCCGAAGCGGGCCTCAGGAGCAGCCACCACCACATCGCAAGCCAGCACCAGCCCGGCTCCGCCCGCTACAGCCGGACCGTTCACGGCGGCGATAATCGGTTTGGGGAATAGCAACATCTGCTCCAGCAGCTCGCGGTACAGCTCGGCATCCTGGTGCCAGAGCCGCTGGGCGTCGTCCTGCTCGGCCGTTTCGAGCATCTCCGTCAGGTCCATCCCGGCGCAGAAGGCACTGCCGGCGCCGGTCAGCACCACCGCCCGGACGCTCCGTTGCAGGTGGAAATCCTCCAGCGCCTGCCGCAGCTCCCGCAGCAGTTGCCGACTGAGGGCGTTGCGTTTCTCCGGGCGGTTGAGGATGACCGTCCCGGCCGCTTCGTGCACGTGTAGCCGCAGTTGGGTAAAGCTCATGGCGTTTTCAGAGCACTGGGGTCCGAAGGGGCAGGCAGTTGCAGTTCCAGCACGGCCGTGCCCAGCAGCTTGCCTTGGCTGTCCACCCGCAGCGAGCTGGCAGCCCCTCCGGCCAGCGCGTCCAGCAGCAGGAAGTTCAACGCCAGCAACTTGGGCGCTTCGTAACGAATCACTTGCCGCGGCCGAAGCGCGGCGAAGAACTCCCCTATTCGCTCCGCTGTCAGATGCCGTCGCAGGTGTTCGTAACCCGCTGGGGTCCAGGCAATCACCGCCAGGTTGGCGTGGTTGCCTTTGTCGCCGCTTCGGGCGTGGGCCAGTTGAGCCAGGGGAACGGTTTCCATCACGGCGGTTCCAGGGCCGGAAGGCACGCAGCGAGGGCACACACGGCCCCAGTGTTTCGCATCGCCGCGGCAAAAGCAATAATGGCCGGTGGAGAATCCGCCGGGAAAACCGCCATGAACTCCCTGAAAAAAACCGTCTCGCTGCTGGTGCTGCTGGGCAGTTGGGCGTTGACGCTGGCCGTAGCCGCCGGCTCGCTTTACCGCGGCGGCACCGCCGGTTGGGGACAATTGCCCGAGCAGGCGTTGCCGGCACCACTGCGCCGCTGGTGGCAGCGTCGGCAGGAGTTGGTCCGGTTGCTGGAAACCGAGCAGCTTGCCACGGCTTCCGCGGAACGGCAGCGCCAGGTGCTGGAGCAGTTGGAAGCCGAAATGGAGATCGTGCCGCTGCGGCCCGCACGCTGGAACGAGCTTTCCTCAGAAGAGCGCAAGCGGGTGCTGGAAAATCTGACCGTGTTGCTGGCCCAACGGATTATCGCCGCGGCCTTGGATTACGCCCAGCAGGACGACCAGGGCCGCCGCCGGGTGCTGCGCCGCCTGAGCAGGCAGATTGACCGCCACTGGTTGCCGCTGCTTACGGCCGCCGCGGCTCCGGAAGCCGTCGGGGATCCGCTGGCTCAACCCCTGGTGCAGCAGGCGCTGCTGGAACATCTGGCCCGGGTCCTTCCCCGAGTGCTGGCCCAACTCTCCTGGACTCAACGGCTGCAAGTGGGCGCGTTTCTGGTGCAGTTGCGTAGCGAGTTGCAACGGCGCTTAGGGGCTTCGTTCCGCCTGCCCGGCGGCATGCCCACGGGGCCGCAAGCTCCGTAGGGGGCCGAGCAGCTTACGCAGGCGGTTCGTAGAACTCTTCGTCCCGCCAGTCGGTTACGAACATGCAGCCCGGGCTGTGCGTGATGGCCAGTTCGCAACGGACCTGTTCCAGCGCTGCCTGCGGCGTCACCCCGCAGGCCCAAAACACCGGCACTTCGCCTTCGCGAAGCGGCACGGGATCGCCGTAGTCGGGCCGGGCCAGGTCTTCGATGCCCAAGGCGGCCGGATCCCCGGCGTGGATCGGTGCTCCGTGCATACGGGGGTAACAAGCCGTAATCTGCCGAACTTGTTCCAGTTGCTCGGGCCGGTAAGGACGCATCGAAACTACCAGCGGGCCCTGGAACGGCCCGGCACCCTGGCAGGGGCGGTTCGTGCGATACATGGGCACGTTGCAACCCAGTTCCACGTGCCGCGGGACGAGCCCGGCTCGCACTAGTGCCCGCTCGAAAGTGAACGAACAGCCCAGCAGAAACGCCACCAAATCCTCCCGCCACCAGGGAGAGATGTCCAGAGCCTGGGCCACTTGCACCCCGTGGCGGAACACGCGGTAACGGGGCAGGTCGGTGCGGAGATCGGCCTCCGGGGCGCTTTGCCGCGGATGGGGGTCGCCCGGGGCGGTTACTTCCAGCAGGGGGCAGGCCTGAGCGTTACGGCGGCAGAACTGCTCGAAGTGTTCGGCCAGCTCTTGCGGCAGCACGACCAGGTTGGCCTGAACGTAACCGGGCACCAGCCCCGCCGTGGGACCGGTGTAATGCCGGCTGCGAATCGCCCGCCGCAGCTTTTGCGGAGTGGCAAGCCGTCTTGCTTGTTCAAAGCTCAACTCGGAAACCGTCCGGCTACCCATTCCCAATCCGCCTTGGCCGATGGACGAACGCGGAAACTAAACTACGATTGACAAACCCGGCCCTCGGGCCGCCGAGCGCCCTTGGTCCTTTGGTTCCCAAAACGCCACGGCCGGAAAACGCCGCTTGCCACCTTTTTCAGCATACTCGGGAAAGTACCGTCTTGGAAAGCAAACCCACGCTCGCCTCTTGCGGAAGCAAACGCCTCGGCTCTGCGGGTGCTACTTTGCTTCTGCTGGCCCTGTTGGGGCTCGCTTTGGGGTTGCGCTTATTGGGCGTCCAGCACAGCTTGTGGCTGGATGAGCTGCATACCGGCTGGGTGGTCCGAGGGCCCTGGGAACAGCTCCCCCGCCGAGCCGCCCTGGGGAACCACGGCCCGCTTTACTTCGCCGTGGCCAAGTGCCTGTTGGCAGCGGGGATTCCCACCACCGAGTGGGGGCTTCGTAGCGTGTCGGTCCTTTCCGGTGTGCTGGTGGTGGGTGGTACGTTTCTGGTGCTTCGGGCCTGGGGGGTTCCCCTTGCACTGGCGGCTGCGGCGACCTGGGCGGCGGCCGTGGACCCGCAACTGCTCTGGTTCGCCCAGGAAGCCCGGCCCTACGCCCTGCTGCAAGCGATGAGCCTGGCCCACGTGTGGCTTGGCTGGCGACTGTTTCAGGCCCGGCGGCGAACCGGCCGGTGGTGGCTGACTTGGGGCGTTTGGGTCGCCCTGGGCGCAGCTCTGTTGGCCACCCATCTGGTGGCGGTACAGGTGCTTGCCGCACAAGGGCTAGCCCTGGCCACATTGTGGCAGGGCAGATGGCCGCGTGCCTCTCGAACTGCAGACGGCACGGCGAGCCCCCAGCAGCCGGGCTGGCTGTTTCTGGGGCTTGCCCTCTCGCTGCTGCTGGCCTGGGGGAGTTGGCCTCTGGCCTGGCATGTGTGGCACCATCGCCAACTGTGGCTGGGCGTGTTTCCCCCCTGGCAGCAGGTGTTGGGGCGGATGATTCGGGCCAACGTGCCGCTGGCCACAGCACTGGTGGCCGGGGGGATGGTTGCCGTGCTGGTTTGGCGAAGGGGCAATTCCCGCCCGGAGTCGAGGCCAGCTCAGACCGACGAGCCGGCCGCCCTCTGGTCCCGGCATCGTCTGGCTGCCACGGTGTTTGCCACCTGGTGGCTGGTGGCAGGGCCGGCCGGAGCCTTGGGGCTGCAGTGGCTTGGCGTGGCCAAAGCGTTTTTTCCCCGCTATCTGACCCCCGCCCACGCCGCCCTGGCCCTGGCTTGGGGTTGCTGGGCCGCATGGTTGCCGGGTAACTGGCCCCGGCGCACCGCCGCGCTTGCCCTGGTGCTGGGAACCCTGGTCACCTGGCCCACGCTGCCCAACCTGTGGCAGCATGGGGTGGCCGTCAAACACGCCAGCGAAGACTGGCGCCAGGCGCTGGCGACGCTCCGCCGCCATGCTCGTCCGGGAGTTCCGCTGCTGCTGGCTCCCGGACTGGTGGAGGAGAGGTTGGTCCAGACCGGCTCCGTTTCCCCGGAATTGCAAGCGTATCTACTCTATCCGGTCCGTTCGATCTACGACCCGGGGCCCGTCACCCCCTGGCTGCTGCCCCAAGGCCGGACCGAAGCGGTGCCGCCGGAGTTTTGGGCCCGATTCGGCCAGCAGGGGCGTGCGTTTCTGCTCATCCGCGGCTCTCCGCAGCGGGTGCATCGGTTGGGGCAATCCGTTGCCGAGGAAGCGGCCCGGCAAGGCATCCCGCTTCGGAGCAAGCGCGTGTTTTTGTTCCGCGGCGTGGGACTGTGGCGTCTGGAAGCGGCCACTTCGTCCCGGGTTCGATAGGGGTTTTCTGTGGCCACGCCGTCTGATGCTCGGCGGCTCGCCGGGTGTGAGAATCAAAGCTTGTTCTTGCATTGGTGCGGAAGCACCACGCGCAACAGCGTACGGCGCAAGGCGGCTATCGATAACGAGCGCCGAGTACGAGCACGAGTACGAGGCTTGTTTCTCCGTTGGAGCGGAAGCTCCCTGCGCAAGGCGCACGGCGCAGGGCGCAAGCCTCATTCCGTGGCTACTTCCACGTGGTGCCAGAAGGCGAACTCGCCCCACCAGCGCCCCAGGGCCCGGTTTTCCAGCTTCAGCACTACCTGCTTGCCCACGAAGGGGGTCAGGTCCACTTCCACGTCGAGCCAGCCGTTTTTGACGGTTTCGTCCGAGACGGGAAATCGGGCCAGCTCCTTGCCGTTGGCGTGAACGACCAGCAGCCAGTCGCACTTGGGCAGGCAGCTTACGCCCACGCGGAGCGTCGCCTTGCTAGCCGAACGCAGATCGAACCGGCCCCGAAGCACGCAGGGGCGATGCTGCTTGACCGGGTGGGTGCGCACCACGATTTTGCGGCCACGGAACTCCGGCAGCAGGGCCACGCCGCGGAAACCGGAACCCAGGCACTCCCAGCCCGGGGCCACTTCCGCCAGCAGGCGGTTGAACTTTTTCGGGTCGGTGGTTTCCACGTGCTGGACTTCGTACACGCCGGGCAGGCGTCGGGCCTGGGGGTCTTCCGGCGGCCGGTCCAGCGTCAGATAGGCGAACAGGTCGGCGATTTCCTGCGGCTTGAGCTGCTTTTCGATGTCCTCGGGCATCATCGAAAGGGGGCTCACCTGCATTGCTTCGATCCGGTCGCGGGGGATCACTTCCTGTTTGCCGCCTTGGAGTTTGAGCACCACGCGCTGCGGAGAATCTTCGACCACCAGCCCGGTGAGCACCTTCCCCTCGTCAGTGACCACGGTGCGGGCCTGGTAGGCGGCACCGATGACCAGCGAAGGATCGAACACGTTGGAAAGCAGTTGATCGAACGAGTTGCGCCCGTTGGAAGTCAGGTCCGGTCCCACGTCCTGTCCTCGGCCAAAGAGCTTGTGGCACTGGCCGCAGAGTTTGTCGAACACCTGGCGGCCGCGGAACGGATCGCCCGGATGGCGGCGGATGAAGTAGCGCATCTGGGCCACGACGCGTTCCCGCTGCGGGTTGCGCTTGCGGCGAAGCGTACCCCAGTGGCGGCGCAGCAGCTCGGCAAGCTGTTTGTCGCCGCGAGCCAGGATGCTCTGGGCCAGCGTGGCGTTCAGCGCCGCAGGGGGCACCTGCTTGCGACCCATGGCTTCCAGCAGCGTGCGGGTCCAGTCGGCCCGCTGGCACAACAGGGCCACGGCCTGGGCCTGAATCGGCGGCTCCAGCCGCGGGTAGAGTTCGAGCAACACTGCGGCCACCTCCGGGCTGCGAAGCCCGCCCAGGGTTTGCACCGTGCGAGCCTTGACCTGCTGGGAAGTGTCCTTTTCCAACAGAATGGCCCGGGCCAGCGGCAGCGCCTGGGCATCCTGAACGGCCACCAGGGCGGCCAGGGCGGCCAGACGGCTGGAAGCGGGAGCGTTGCTTTGGGCCACCAGCTTGCGAGCGGCTTCCACCCCGGCCCGATCGTTCCAGGTGGCCGCAAGCAGCAGGGCTTGCAGGCGCAGGGAACCCGAGGCGTCGGCAATCAATTGGCGCAGCGTGGGCAGCAACCGCTTGCGCAGGGATTGCAGCCCTTGGCCACTCAGTTCGCCGCTTTGGGTTCGCGAGGCCACTTGGGCCAGCATCTGTTCGACCAGTCCGGCCGCGTGTTTGTCGCCCTCGCGGCGAGCCTGTTCCAGAGCCTGGGCCAGCCGGGCGACCGGCTCGGCCTGAACCGGTCGGGCCAGCAACCTATCCACCAGATAGGGCCACATGCGACGAAAGCCTTCGGCCCCCCACGCCTTCAGTTCCACGGCGTGCCGCACGAACGACTCCGCCTCCCGGACAAGCCGCGGGTGCAGGTTCTGCCAGACGATGTGGGGAATGAGCGTATCGTTGCCGCAGCGGACCAGCACGCGGGCAAGCAACTCCACGGCATCGAGTTGTTCGATTTTGCCCGCGGCGGTGGCCACCTGGAGCAGCACTTCGGGAGCCGAATCTTCAGCCAGCCCGGCCACGCGCTCGGCCACACGGTCCGAAACGGGGGCCAGGTTTCCGGCGGCTCGCACGCCCCAGGCTCGCAGGTCGTTTTCCGGGGCGGCCAGCACGCGCAGCAGGAACTCCTCCTCCAGGTGCCCGGTCCCCAGCAGAGCCCAAAACGCCCGCAGCCGCACCGGCAGAGGGCGTTTGGCATCCAGCACCCACTGGGCCAGCACGGGGCGGACGGCCGGATCGTCCCGTTGCTGGAGAATGCGCAGGGCGGTGGTGTAGAAGTAATCGTTCGGGCCTTCCAGGTACCGGAGCAGTTTGGCCCCCGGCAGCTTTTCCAGATCGAAGCCCACCCGGCGCGGCGCCTTGCCGTAGCGGATGCGGTAAATCCGCCCGCGCAGCCGGTCGATTCCCTGGGGATCGCGATTGGCGTCCTGGTAACAGTGGTAGCGGTCGTACCAGTCCAGGATGTAGAGGCAGCCGTCCGGGCCGGTCTTCTGGTCCACGGGCATGAACCAGGCATCGTTGGCCGTCAGGAAGTCCGGCTCGCCGGTGGCCCGATAGGTGCTGCCGCGGCGGTGCAGCCGGTCCACGTTGATGCAGTTGCCGTGGATGTTGCCCATGTAGAGCCGCCGGTTGTACGCCGCCGGATATACGTCGCTTTCCAGGTAATGCAGCCCGCAATAGGCCGCCTTCTGGTGCCGGTGCTCGACGATGGAACCAATCTTCCAGGTAAACGGCGGGTAGGCCCCGGCCTGGCGATGGTAGTAGCCGGTTTCGGCGATGTGCCACAGGTGGTCGATCACGCAGGCGCTGACGAACGCATTGCCCAACGGGTCGAAGGCGATACCCCAGGGGTTGCTGGTCCCTTCGGCAAAGAGTTCAAACCGCCGGGTGCGAGGGTGGATGCGAAACATCGCGCAGGTGAACTCGTAGGTGCGACCTGCTTGCTCGATGCGGCTGCGATTGAACACGCCGTTGAGTCCGTAGAGCCAGCCGTCGGGGCCCCAGGTAAAGGAGTTGGGCAGTTCGTGCGTGTCGTCGCGGCCGAAGCCACTTACGACCACCTCGCGGCGATCGGCCCGGCCGTCCCCGTCGGTATCCTGCAAAAAGAGAATATCGGGACTGTTGGCCACCCACACCCCGCCGTACCCCACGGCGATGGCCGAGGGGATGTTCAGCCCTTCGGCGAACACGCTCACGCGGTCCACGCGTCCGTCGCCGTCGGTGTCTTCCAGCACCTTGATGCGGTCGCGTCCCGGCCCGGGACTGCGGCGAGGATATTCCAGCGACTCGCAGACCCAGATGCGTCCCCGGGCGTCGAAGCACATGGCCGTGGGATTGACCACCTGGGGCTCGGCGGCCACCAGCTCCACGGTAAAGCCCGGCGGCACCTGCATCTTGGCAATCGCCTCCTGGGGCGAAAGCGCCGGCCCGGGCGGCTTGTCCTGGTTATGAGGGATTTGCTGGCCTTGAGCCATCCCGGCCCAGGCCACCAGCAGCAACACGCTTCCCCACCCGATGCAGTGCCGGCTACGCATGGTGAGTCTCCGCAAGCGATTTGGGCAAAACCACACGAATAAAGTCCCAGTATGCTTTTCCAGCCTAAGTCCACCGGCCAGGAAAATAAAGCCGCTCCCAAGCATCGGGGGAACCGATTCGTCCCGCCGCGGCCTGCCCGGCTGGGGGGAATTGCTCTTGCCTTACCCGGCCCGGATTGGTTAGCAGCCCTACTTGGCAGAAGCTATGTTTGACCCGGGCTGCTTGCGCAACCAGACGTGGCATCTTGAGTGCTTGCGGCGGCTGCGGTGCATTCTTTCCCCGACGCCCCGGCCAGGAGATTTGCCATGAGCATCGGTCCGCTGGGAGGGATGATCCCTTCAATCTCGGGCGCCCCGGGAGCCCAACGAGCCGGTTCCCAGCAGGAGCGGCAGGCGCAAGAAGCCACGGCCTCCGACACGCGGCAACTGAGCCAGCAAAAGGCCGAAGCCGCATCCGGCGTGGGAGCCACCGAGGCCGAAGACCAAAGCCCCCACGAACGCGACGCCGACGGACGCCGCCTGTGGGAAGAGCCGCCCGAGGGCGAAGCCGCCCCGGAAGAACACCCTCCGACCGCAGAGGACGCCGGGTCGGAAAAAGCCTCGCCCGGGCCGGAGCACGACGGGCAACTCGACCTGCTGGCCTGAAGCCTGCGCCGGGTCAGCACCAATGGGCACGTCGGCAAACGGTCGTGCTTTTGCGCTTCGACAAGCTCCGCACCTCAGTCCAGAAAACAAAAAGAATCGCTTGTTGCGTTTTTTCTCCGGGAGCTGACGCTCCCGGCTCGCCGATTCGCGGTCGCCAATTACGAGCTGCCGATTACGAATCACGAGTACGTGCACGAGCACGAGCGTTTGTTTTTCCGCCGGAGCGGGAGCTCCCGCGCAAGGCGCACGGCGCAAGCCGATTCCCGCCTGGAGCGGAAGCTTTCCCCCCATCCCCCCAAGCC
>WFOE01000210.1 GCA_015488215.1 Planctomycetales bacterium | reverse complement strand
GGGTGGGCTTTCCCGGTCCGGCCAGCCGGCAGGCGGCTCCCGGGGGAAGCAAAGTGCCGGTAGCAGTGCTGTCGGGGCACGGCTCCAGGGCCGGGGATGGCCTAAGAATCGGCACAACCGGCACAGCTTATAAAGCCAAACTCCGCCCACGCCAAGAGAGCCCCCTGGGAGTCACCCGAGCCGCACCGCAATCCCCGTCGGCGCAACCGTTGCCTTGGCTTTGCGTGCAAAGTCGGGCTTGCCTTGGAGAAGTTCCCGCTACAATGACCATGCCCGGCTGTGGGACGGCAATGGGCAGACGTATCGGCCCCGGCTGCTTTCCAGGAGAGAAAACAATGGCCGACGGATTCCACGGACCGCTGGAACGGATCAGCCCCACCTGCGTGCGCATTCCCAAGAGCTACAAACCGGGCATGCGCGTCGATGGGATCATCTACGCCAGCGAGGAGCTGTTGGACCTGATTCGCGAAGACCAGGCCCCGGAACAGGTGGCCAACGTGGCCTTTTTGCCGGGAATCCAGGTGGCTTCGCTGGCCATGCCGGACATTCACTGGGGGTACGGATTTCCCATCGGCGGGGTGGCCGCCACCGATCCGGAAGAAGGCGGCGTAATCTCGCCCGGTGGGGTCGGCTACGACATCAACTGCGGCGTGCGGCTGGTGCGGAGCAACCTCCAGTGGGAAGACGTCCAGCCGTATCAGCAGAAGCTGGTCGATGCCCTGTTCCGGAACGTACCCACCGGGGTGGGCCGCGGGGGCAAGTACAAGTTCAGCGCCAAGGAGCTGCGGCGGCTGATGCGCGAGGGGCCCCGGGCGCTGATCCACCGCGGGCTGGCCACCGAGCGGGACATCGAGTTCACCGAAGCCGAAGGCTGCATCGCCGGAGCGGAACCGGAGCTGGTGAGCCAGCGGGCACTGAGCCGCGGCAGCGACCAGTGCGGCACGCTCGGTTCGGGTAACCACTTCCTAGAAGTGCAGGTGGTGGACGAAATCTTCGACCAGCGGGCCGCCCAGGCCATGGGACTGCGCCAAGGGATGGTGTGCGTGATGATTCACTCCGGCTCGCGGGGACTGGGCTACCAGGTCTGCGACGACGCCCTGCGCCGCCTGCGCCACGTGCCGGAAAAGTACGGCATCCGCCTGCCCGACCGGCAACTGGCCTGCGCCCCGATCAACAGCCCCGAAGGACGCGAATACCTGGGCGCCATGTGCGCCGCGGCCAACTTCGCCTGGTGCAACCGGCAGTTGCTCATGTGGCAAGCCCGCGAAACGTTCCAGGAAGTACTGGGCAGTTCCTGGGAATCCCTGGGCATGCAGTTGGTTTACGACGTGGCGCACAACATCGCCAAGTTCGAAACGCACACCATCAACGGCAAACAGAAGCGGGTATGGGTTCACCGCAAGGGGGCCACGCGGGCTTTTCCGCCCGGGCACCCGGAAGTCCCCGCCCCTTACAAGCACATCGGCCAGCCGGTGATTATTCCCGGGGACATGGGCCGGGCCAGTTGGGTGCTGGTGGGCCAGCAGGGGAGCATGGAGCAGACCTTTGGTACCACGTGTCACGGAGCGGGGCGCGTGATGAGCCGCACCAAGGCGGTACGCAGCGCCCAGGGCCGACGGATTGACCAGGAGCTACTGCAAAAAGGGATTGTGGCTCGGGCCCGCAGTTGGCGCGGGCTGGCCGAAGAACAGCCCGACGCTTACAAGGACGTGGACCTGGTGGTGGAAGTGGTCCACCAGGCCCATCTGGCCAAAAAGGTGGCCCGCATGCGTCCCGTGGGAGTGATTAAGGGCTAAGAAGGTCGAACGAAAGAGGTCTTGCGGCTTGCGACCTGCGCCGTGCGCCGGTGCTTCCGCACCGACGGCAAAGCAATCGCTCGTGCTCGTACTCGGAATTCGTACTCGGCGGCTCGTCTTCGGCAACCACGAATCGGCACTCGGCGAGCCGCCGACCTCAGTCGGCGGAGGGCGGCAGGCCGATTTTCCGGGGCAAGTTTTTTGACCCTCGCTTTGCGTAACCTATAGTTTTTGCGCACCGACGCCTTGGGGAGGGGCGAAGGGCACCGGCGCAGCAGGAAGGGTCCGCCGCATGCCTGCTGCGCCTTTTTTCTTGGGTTTTTCCACGGTAGGAGCTGCATGGTGACGAGCGCCGCCGCGGTTCGCCGCCGGGGATTCACGCTGGTCGAAGCGCTGACGGCTATCACCGTCTGCACGCTGGCCGGCGCGGCCGTGGTGCTGGCTTTGAACAGCGCCTACCGCTCCAACGAGTCGATGATTCAGTGGCTCCAAGCTCAGGGACTGGCTGAACAACTGGCCGACGAAATCGCCGGCAAACGCTACCACGCCGTGGGAGCCGACCCGGAACAGTGGCCCCTGGGACCGGGAGGGCATGAAGGGCCCAGCCGAAGCCAATACGACGATATTGACGATTTTGCCCAATACTCGGCCGGACCGCCGGTAGATAGTTGGGATATTGCCGTGGGCCAAGGCGATGGCCAAGGGGGCTGGCGGCATCCGGCCCTCCGGCTCGATTCCCAGATGTTCCAATCCTGGCAGCAGCAGGTGCGGGTTTACTATGTGGACCCGAACGACTGGTCGCAGGAACTTCCACCGGGGCAGACCAGTCGCGTTCGGGCGTTGGAAGTGCGCATTCGCCTGGTGGAGCCGGACGGCACGGTGCGCACCCTGGCCGAAGTGCGGCGCGTGTTCGCCTACGTTCCTCCTCCATAGCAGGCCGTGTCCATGCGCCGATGCGGATTCACCCTAGTGGAACTGCTTATGGCCATTGCCATCACGGGGCTGGTGGCCGTGATGGCCGCCGTGTTGACCAGCGCGGTAAGTACCGGGGGGCAGCACGTTCAGGCCAGCCAGCAGGCCTCGCAGCAGGCGCTGGCCGCGTTGGATGCGATTCGGCACAAAGTGGCCACCGCCTATGCCACGGCCAACCAGCCCGGGGTGGTGGTCGTACAAACGAGCGACAACGGCTGGCAGTTTTCCGATACGCTCGTCTTGTGGCTTCCGGCCAGCGGGCAGCCGGCCAACCCCGACGGACTGCCGTTGGTGGAGGAACTGCTGCTAATCTGCCCGGACCCCCAAAACCTCAGGCAATTGATTCAGGTGCGCGCCGTGGGGGACACGCGGGAAGTTTCCCTCTGGGACTTGAATACGCCCGAGTGGCAGGCCGAGCTGGAACAAATCAAAACCAGCTCCACTTCCCAGCGCAGTCTGCTCTGCCAAGGACTGCGTGTGGTTACCGTCTCCGAAGGTGAAGAATCGGGCGCACCCCCGGGGGCTCCTCCCCCTCCGTCGCCGCCGGGTTCTTCGAACAACAATGG
Organism: Planctomycetales bacterium; assembly: GCA_015488215.1. GTDB lineage: Bacteria > Planctomycetota > Planctomycetia > Pirellulales > S012-138 > S012-138. The sequence continues at coordinate 18,327 of WFOE01000210.1, read as the reverse complement.
CACCGGCCAGCAGGCGGCGGGCGTCTTGTTTTCGGTCCGCTACGCTCCCAGCCAGCAGGAACTTGAGGAAGTGGCCAGCGGCATGCGCAATTGGGACCAAGTGGCTTGGCCCCAGGGAGTCTATTCGGCTTCCACTGGGTTGCGGCAGGTCTGGGTATCGGTCGAACTGCAATTAAGCACTCAGGCGACCGACGGCGGAACTGAGGTGGTGCTCCCCTTTTTCGGTTCGGCGACCCGGTATTACCAGGTTAACAAAGATGAACTCTAGCCCTAAGGCCAGATGGTTTGACGGTACCCCTTTCCCGGGGCCGGTTCCCAGCCGGGCCGGTGCGGCCCTGGTGCTGGTGATGATGGTCCTGTCGCTGGGGGTGGTGCTTTCGTTTGCCTTGTTGCAGGCCCAAACCGCCCACATGTTCCTGCAACGCAATGCCAATCACCTGGATCGGGCACGGCAACTGGCCTTAAGCGGAGTCAGCGCGGCACTGCAACAGATGCGGAATCCGCAGTGGGCCGGAGTGGACACAGGGTTCCAACGCACCGTCGGCACGGGCCAGAGCTTCCATGTTTCCTACACGGCCGGAGACGACCAGCTTACGCCGGGGGATGCCGATTACTGGCTCTGGCCCTATCGGGTGACGGTGACAGTCACCGGCCGGAGCGAAGACCCATCCAACCCGCAGATCGCTTCGGAACACACGATTCGCCTGGTCGTGCAACTGGTTCCCGAGCAACTTGCTCCGGTGCCCGCGGCCTGGACCACTTCGCTGCAGTATGCGTTATTTCAGCGTTACCGTTCCGGCAAACAGAATGCCGTGGTCGAGGTGCCCTGTCAGATCCAAGGGCGTAGTCGGTTCCAGAAGAAACTGAAGTACATGAACAGCTACCCTCTGCCCGACCAGGCAGCCCAACGCCTGGCTGCGGATTGGCACCTGATCTACCAGGCCCAACAGGGCGAGTACCGCACCTTTACCGACGAGGTGGAACTGCCGCTGAACAAACAATCCGGTCGGACACTGCAAGCGCTTCAAGCCCTGGGCGTGCCGGTTACCGACAAGGCAAAAAACTCCAGCGAAGACTGGCCGCTGAAGCAAGCCATTTTCAGCTATCAGCTCTACCCTGGTGGCCCGGTTTTCCAGGCCGAACAGCTTTCCGCCTCGCTTCAGGACACGGTGCTGGAACCGGACCCGACGACCAATCCCCTGGGGCTATACTACCGGATGGGGTCGGTCGAACTGGGCGAGGACGTGCAGATTCACGGCACGGTGCTTACCTACACGTTCTGGAACGGCTCGCTCAGGCTCAACGGTACCAACATCCTCATTGAACCGGTTTCGATGCTTCCGCTTCAGGGCGAAAACAAGCCAGTCCAGTTGCCGGCGGTCATTTTGTTGCAACATCTCGAAGTAGAAGAAGATTGCTCTGCCGAAATCCGCGGCGCGGTGTACGTTTCCGACCGCCTGCGGGTGTACAAGGATTCTCAAGCCGACATTTCGCTTCAGATTCAAGGGCCTGTGAGCATGGAGCGGCTCGATATCCAGGCCCGCGACGAATGGGACCAAGGCGCCCAGTGGTGGGACGCCACCTGGCAGGAGTTCCAGCAGTCCGGCGATCCGCTCTTTGCACTGTGGTTGCTGCAAAACAAAGGGCTGGACTCCACGCCGCAGATTGTGCTATCAGGCCCTTCGGACCAGGTCCGCTATCACTGGCCCGACGCGCGGTATCCCATTTACGTTCACCCTTCTGAAGAAGAAGGCTTGCAGTGGGACCTGGTCCGCTGGGAAGAAACGGGGCCGTGACGAGCCGTCGTATGGAAGCCGGCCGCCCTTTTGTTCACAGGAGAAAGCAAAATGACTCGGAAAAGCGTTGTGACCCTGATGGTCGGGTTCCTGGCCGGATTGTTGTGCCTGCTGGCCTGGCAGGGACCGGCCGGCGCGCAGCGGCAGGGACCTCGCCCTCCGTTTGCCAACGCCGTGGAGCAGCGGGCCGAAACGATCCGCCTGCTGCGGGAAATCCGCGACCTGCTCCGCGAACAGAACGCGCTGCTCAAGTCGGGAAAACTCCATGTGGTTGCCGAATCCAAACGCTAGGAAACCGTCCTGGAGGGCCGGCGTTTTTCGCTGGCCACGCCCGGCGTTTTCCTTGCTGGAAGTGCTGATCGTTGTGGTGCTCCTGGGCATTCTGGTCGCCCTGGCAGTCCCTTATGCGCAAAGCACCGTAGAGGAACAACTGGAAGCCGGAGCCCAACTCCTGGCCAGCCACTTAGCCTACGCCCGGTCGCTGGCGGTGACTTACGGGGATTCCTACCGCGTCCGCTTCCTATTGAAACAGAACCGCTACGTGCTGGAATATGCCGGAAGTGACTCCCAGAAGCAGACCCTGCCGGCCGGGCCGCTCGATGGCCCCGACCAACCACCGCATCAACGCATCGTCGAGCCGGCTCAGTGGCCCACATTGGGGCAGGAAATCCGGCTGTTTTCCGTCCGAGACGACACCGGCAGTGATCTGACCGAAATCACCTTCGGTCCCTTGGGTGGCACAGAACACGACCGGCCGACGACCGTTTGGCTAACTGCCGGTCAGGGGGAGGGGCAACGTTTTGTGCCTGTAACGGTTCAGCCGGTTACCGGGGCGGTATCGGTTGGGCAGGTGCAGGCGTCTCCTCCGTAGCGGGAACGGGCCTGCCGTTTTTTTCTTCCGGGCACTTTTGGCTGCCGGTCTGGCTGTTTTGCTCCAGACGCGAAGGGGCGTGCTAGGCTTGAACAGCAGGGCGGGTATCCGCTTGCGCTTTGCTCCGCCGAGAAGTTCCCCTGTGCCGTTGTCCTCCGCCTGCGGATCGGTCCCGGCCCATGATTGCCTTTTTGTCCCGACATCGCTGTGCTCCTGTGGCCCTGGACCTGGGCACCCACAGCGTGAAGATGTTACAGCTTTCCGGCGACGCACGTCGGGTGGTGGCCGCCGCGTTGGTTAATATGCGTAGCGGGTGGTCGGGACCGGAGCTGGACGACCAGGAAAAACGCCTCCGTGTTGCTGAAACGCTCGCCGAAGCGGGATTTCGTGGCCGCGAAGTAGTGTTGGCCCTCGACGGGCGCGATCTAGTGGTTCAGAACATCCGCGTTACCGGAACGGGTCCTATCTCCCAACAGCTCGTTTACCAGGAACTGGCCGGCCGGCTGCCCTTTGTGCTGGATCAGGCCGAAGTCCGCTTCTTGCGAGCCGGACAGGTGGCCCATCCCGATGGAACCAAACAAGAACTCATCGTGCTGGCTTCGCCTAAGGAACGCATCCGGAAGCGGATCGAGTTTGCCGAATCGCTGGGGTTGGTGCCGGTGGGTCTGGCCGCCGAACCGCTGGCCTTGCTCCGCTGTGCCTCTCAGGGGTTACGCCGCAAGGAGGACCAGCAGCAGGGATTCCTGCTGGTTCATGTCGGTGCCCGCAGCTCGTTGGTAATCGTGGCCCAGGGAGTAAGCCCTCGCGTGATTAAATACCTGCCCTGGGGCGGCAACGCCCTGGATGAGCTTGTGGCCGAAAAGTTGGGCCTGGCGCTTGCCGAGGCAGCTTCGCTGCGCCGTTACCACGGAGAACGCCGGGCAGATCGCCGTGACCCGGAGCTGCAACGTCGCATCCAGCAAGCCCTGGAACCGATGTTCGAAAAACTGGCCACCGAACTTTCCTTGTGCATTCGTTACTACAGCATCACTTACCGCTGCCAGAACGTCCGCCGCATTGTGCTGGGCGGGGGCGAGGCCCAGGAACCGCTGGCCCAGTTCCTCCAGCAGCGGTTGCAATTGCCTTGCCGCCTGATCGATCCCTTACCCGGCCTTTCCCACCCGGTGATGAGTCTCCATCCGGAACAGTGGGATCTGGCCGCCGGTTTGGCCTTGCACCCCCTGCCGAGATAGTCCGCAAGCGACCCCTTTGCCGGTATCACAGGACCGCCCTGATGGAACCCTGGATCGACTTTCTGCCACAGGAATACCGCCAGCGGCGCCGCCGACTGCGCCGGCAGTGGCAGCAAGCAGCGTTGGCCGTCGGGGTGATCGGGCTGGCCGCCGTGTCGGTGCTGTGGGAACAGTGGCGCTGGCGACAGTTGGATCGGGCCATGGAACAGGCCCGCGGCCAACTCCACGTCTGCCAGCAAGAAGCCCAGGTGTTACAACAGCACTGTCACAAATTGCGACAACTGCAGGCCCGAGCGGCGCTGTGCGCATTGCTGGAGCGTGGCTGGTCCCGCAGCCGCACGTTAGCTTTTCTGCTGCATGCTTTACCGGAGGAAGTGCGACTTGTCCGGGTGGATTTCTTCTACGAAAAGGATACGGCTGTACCTGGACCGGAACGGCCTGCCAGGTCGGGCCGTTCCGCTCGGGGCGCTGGGAAGAACGACTCTGCCGAAACCGAATCCGACCCGGTCGTGGAGGACTTGCAACAGCTCCGGCAGGAACAACAGCAGCGCCGGCTGGAAGTGCTCATCCAAGGGACCGCCGCAGGATACGAGCAGGTGCAGCGGCTGATGGCGCAGTTGCGAATCATTTCCGCCTTGGAGCGTTTGCAACTGTTGGAAGTGGAAAGCGACGAGGAAGGCCGTCTGGCGTTTCGAATCCAGGGACGCTTCCGCCCCGAGTTCCCCGGCTCTTCGGCCGACCCAGTAAAACCTGCCGGAGATCACTTGCCCACGGGTAGCCGCCGGCCGCGAGGGCCTATCCGCTGACATCCATACGGAGTTGCCTTCGATGACCGCGAAACAGCACCATCCGCCCCTGGAGGCTTCCCGCCGGTTTACCAGGCGGTGTTGGGCCGTGCTTTTCGCAGGGCTGGCCGCCTTGGGGCTGTTTTATCACCGTCCCCAATGGCAGCGTTACCGGCAGCGGCAGCAGGAACTGCTTCAGCTTCAGCAGCAGGTCCAGGAACTGCGCCAGGAAAACGGGCGGTTGCCCCAGGTGCAGCAGCAGTTGGACCAGACGCGGCGTTTTCTGGACCGGCAACACGAGTGCCGTCTGCTGGTTCCTGCCGAAGAGCTCGTGGCCCGATGCGTCAGCGTGTTTTCCGACGCCCAGGTGCAGATTCGCCAGTTCCGCCGCCGTGAGTTGCGCAAGCGGCCCGCTTTGCAGGAAATTTGGATCGAAGTGGAGTGCCAAGGAAAACTGCCGCGAGTGTTTCGGGCCGTCGCACTGTTGGAGCAGCTTTCGCAGCCGGTGTGGATTGAAAATCTGCGACTCGCTCCCGCCGGAGAAGAATCCCCCGAAGTCCAGTGCCGCCTCCTGCTGCGGGGATTTGCCGGTAATTTGCAAGAATCGGGTTAGTAAAACCGTAGCGATTGGCCGATAGGTGCCAACGAGTGAAAGTAGAAGGGCCCCGCCATGTCTTCGCTGATTCAACGCCTGCAAACCGAATGCAAGCAGTCCCCTGGCAAGGCTGCCGTGCTGGGCGTGTTGCTGGTGGTGGCCGCATGGGTCTTTTGGCCCAAGAGCAAACACGAGCCGCAACCGGTGCAAGCTGCCGCAGCGGGGACTGTTCTGCCAACCGGCGTTTCGGCCTCTTCTGCTTCTGCTCCCATCGAGCAGAAGCCGCAGCTCGCGTTGCCCTGGCAGGACTGGGTTCACAAGGTGGAGCAGGAACCGTGGATGCAACCCTTTCTGGAAGCCCTTCAAAACGAAGACGCTTTTGGCCCTTTGGTGAAGCAAACGAGCCAACAAGTGGCCGAAACCCAAGTGTCCGAAATGAAGTCACAGCAAGCCCAAGATGAACCGCCCCCTGTCCCTTCGTGGGAGTTGAGTGGCGTTTCGCTGGGGCCGGGCCGGTCGGTCGCTTTGATCGACGGCCGGGCGTACCTCCGGGGCGATACGCTCCGGTGGCAAGATCAAGTGTTCATCCTGCGGCGGATTACCCGCCAAGGTGTCGTGCTGGAGAGCCAGGAAGGGCAGACCCTGGAACTGAAACTCCTCCGGCCGAAGATGGACCAGGGAGTGCAACTCCGCCGCGTTCCCGCGGCTGCGGCCCGCGCCTCCTGAAACGGAAACTCCGAACCGGTTCGAACAAGCGACCTTTAAGCCGCCACCCGACAACGACCCGCCACCATTCCGACGGAACGCCTGGCGACACACGGAAGGAAACGACCCATGCGGCTGCGAACTTTGCTGGTCTGCATCGTGTTGGGGGCTATGCTCGGCGTGGGGCTGGTGACACAAAGCGTCCGGCAAGGACCGCCCGTGGCCGAGCCGTCGAGCAAAACCGTTCCCGGCCAGGGCGCGCCGGAAAAGCTCATCGCCTGGGCGGAAACCGGTCTGCCGGAACCGGCCCCTTCGGCGGAAACCCCACCGGTCAGAACACCGGCGCCCGCTTCTGAAGGCGACCATGGTGATTCCCCAGAAACAAGCGACGGCTCGCTTGCGGAAGATCACACCGTCCAAGCTTCCCCCGAACCAAGAGAGCCGCAGCCGGGACGGGAAGTGCCGGCACGACAACCAGTGCTCCGGATTCCGCAAGCTGCAGAGCCGAATCGAGCGGAGCCAGAACCCTCCCCGGGGCAAGCCACGCTGCCCGTTGGGCCACCGGTGGCCCAGTCGGCCGCAGCCGCCCGGCAGCCGCAGCCCTCGGCGGCCGTGCCCGAGGAAGCGGAACCTTCCCCCGCCGGACAAGACGCCTCCTCCATGCCATCTTCTGCGGCCGAAACAGGTACCGTCCCGCCGAGTAACGCTGCCGCTGAAGCTCCGCCTTCGAAACCCGTCCGTTCGAGCATCACCAATTCCCCGGACCGACCACCGTCCCAGCCGGGAGCCGCTCAGGCGAATCAGGTGCATCTGTTGGTCCCTGAACAGCAGGCGGCGCAGACGGAAGCAGCTTCCCAGCAGCCGGAGCAGCCAGGCTCGGGCAGGCAGTCTGACGAAGCGCAGTCGGCGGCTGGTCCTTCCTCGCTGGTGGTACAGCCGGTGGGCGAAGGCGACCGGCACCTGGAAGTGTTCGTCTATGATCGCGACGTGCGGGAAGTGCTCGCTCTGCTCAGTCGCCAGGGGGGCTGGAACATTCTGCCCACACGAAGCGTGCAGGGGAAAGTATCGCTTGCGCTGAGCAACGTCGATCTGGAGACGGCCCTGGCCGCGCTGCTTCGGGCCACCGGCTACGTGGCCCGGCGGGAAGGGAACGTCATCTACGTGGGCACGCCGGAGGATTTCAGCAAGTACAGCCAATCGCTGGATGTGATTGCCACGCGGGTCTATCGGCCCAGCTACGTTTCGGCCACCGAGCTGGAACAGTTGCTCACCCCCTTGCTCACGCCGCAGGTGGGCAAGATCAAGGCCAGCACGGCCCCGGCCAAGGGAATCGCCGCCGACGGAAACGCCGCCGGCGGAAACGATCTGGCCACCGGCGACGTGCTGGTGGTGCAGGACTACGAAAGCGTGCTGCGGCGGATGGATCAGATCGTGCGCGAGGTGGACTGCCGTCCCGCTCAGGTGGCCATCGAGGCAATGATCCTCAGCGTCGAACTGGACGACGAGAACAAGTTCGGCGTGGATTTCGAACTGTTGCGCAACAAAGCCCATCTGCGGCTGGTGGTCAGCGATCCGCTGGCCAGCCTGGGCGATTTGCAGCCGGAAGACGGGATGCTCAACATCGCCTTTCTGGATTCCAGCATCGGCGCCTTTCTCGAAGCGCTGGAGACGATTGGTGATACCAACGTGATCGCCACGCCCCGGCTGCTGGTGCTCAACAAGCAACGGGCCGAAATCCTCATCGGTGCCCAGTTGGGTTACGTGAACACCACCGTAACGGAAACCAGCGCCACGCAGAGCGTGGATTTTCTGGAAGTGGGCACCCAGCTTCGTCTCCGCCCCTTCATCGCGCACGACCGCACCATCCGCCTGGAAATCCACCCGGAGCTTTCCACCGGCAACGTGCGGGTGGAGCAGGGAATTACGCTCCCGGACAAAGAAGTAACTTCGGTGACGACCAACGTGCTGGTCGAAGACGGCCGCACGGTGGTCATCGGCGGGCTGATGCGCGAGGAGCTGGTCAACAACACCACCCAGGTTCCCTTCCTGGGAAGCTTGCCGGTGGTGGGTGTGCTGTTCCAGGAACGGACCGAAAAGACCAAGCGGCGCGAAATCCTGGTGCTGGTGACTCCGCGGATTGTGAACCAGCCTTTCCTGGACCACGAAGGCGACTCGATGGCTGCCGAGTTCCACCGCCGCCAGCAAGTCTATGCCGACAAGATGATGCCCTGGGGCAAGCGCTACCTGGGACGCAAACATTATCGTCTGGCTCAGGAAGCCTGGGCCCGCGGCGACCGGGAACGGGCCATGCGGCACGCGAATCTGGCCGTCCACTTCGACCCGATGAACCGTGCAGCGATCGACCTGCGTAGCGATATTGCCAACGGTCGTCACGACGGGCCGCACTCGCTGCCGCGGCTGTGGCAGGGGGCTCCTCAGCCGGCCCCAGTGCATCCTCAGCCGGAACCGGTTCCCCCGGGCCGAAACGTTTCCCGGCCCGTGCTCCAACGCTCCCGACGGCGATAACCCGGCACGGCGCAAGCCGGTACAACTGTTCCGGAAGGATGAGGGCTTGAGAGGCAGAGAGCCGGAGGGGGGGAAGCTTCCTGCCTGTGTGTTTGTGCTGCCGAGCCGGCTGGGAGCGAGGGGAAGTTTTCCCAGGCCGAGCCGGTCTAAGGCTTTGTTTTGCCTTCCAGCCACGATTACATTGGAAGGGCTGTTGCCCGGGCTTGCGCCTATTCCGTGGAGCATCGGGCGGTTGGATCGGTTCCCGTTTCGGGCAGGGTTCTTTGGAATGGCAGCCAGCGGGCAATTTTGGTATTTGCGCGTGCCCGAAGGTCAGGTGTACGGTCCTGCGGACAAGGCGACCCTGGACCAATGGGTTCAGCAGGGCCGGGCCAACGCCAGGTGTTTTGTGGGCCGCAGCGCTCAGGGCCCCTGGGAACCGATTGGTCGCTACTACCCGCATTTGAGTGCCAATCCTGGCGGCCCCGGCGCTGCCGTGTCCGGCGGCAGTTACGGCTCGGCGCCACCGCCCCCTGTAGGCAATGTTCCGGGCAAACTGGAAGCCGTGCGGGTCATGACCATTGTCGGCGGAGCACTGGCCACGCTTTACGGCCTGGGAGCAACCGGAGGGATTCTGGCCCTGGGGATTGCTTCGTTCGGACTGGGATGCTTGTGCCTGCCGTTGCCGGTGTACATGCTGATCGCCGGGGTAGTCGCACTGACCCAGGGCCTGGATACTTTCAAGAAACCACCTCGCACCGCCGCTGTGATGCAGATTATTTGCATCATCGGCGGCGATGTGATCAACCTGGTGCTGGGGATTATCGAGCTGATGTATCTCAACGACCCGGAGATTAAAGCCTACTATCGCGCCCGCGGCATCGTGTATTGAAACGGCCTAGTTCGCGGGTGCGAGCGTTACTCTTCGAAGGGAATCGGCTTGCCCTCCAGAGCGCTGAGGGCGTTGAGGGCCGCGCGTTGCTCGGCTTCTTTTTTGTTGCGTCCCCAAGCCGGTGGAAAGAGCCGCTGCTGAATTTGCGCCTGGATTTTGAACGACTTGTGGTGGTCCGGCCCCTTTTCTTCCATCACCAGATAGTTGGGCACGGTGCCGAACTCCCGCTGGGCGATTTGCTGCAGCAAGGATTTATAGTTTCCGCCGGGATCGCCCTGGGCGGCTGTTTCAATCTCCGGCAGCAGAAAGCGGCGGATGAAGGCGGCGGCTGCGTCGTGCCCGCCGTCCAGGTAGATGGCTGCCACCAGCGACTCGAACGCTCCGGCGGCAAGCGAAGGAGGAAGCCGCCGCTGGTCTTGCATCCCTTTGCCCAGCAGGAGGAACTCGTCCAGCCCGATCATGCGGGCAATTTTCGCACAGACGCGGCGACTGACCACAATCGACTTAATCCGTGTCAGTTCTCCTTCCAGTTCCTTGGGGTAGTGATGGTACAGCAGCTCGGAGACGACCAGCCCCAGAATCGCGTCGCCGAGGAACTCCAGCCGTTCGTTGGAAGCCAGGCGGTGCGGGGCTCCCGACGCGTGCATCAACGCTTGCCGCAACAAGGCCGGATTGCGGAACCGGTAGCCGATGCGCTGCTGGCACCGTCGAAGCGCAGCGGCACTCCCACGGGGAGGATGGCTCGACGAGGGGGAATGCGATTGGCCTGGCATGGAAATCCGCACACCGGAAGCATCTGACGTTGCCGCTTTGCACTCCCCGGCAGGGGAATCGGGCATCGGTTCCGCCGTTACCCGGGAGCCGTTCATCTCTAGTGTACGCCAACTTGCCCAAGAGGAAAAACGGTTCGAGGCCGGGCAGCAGGTGGGACCTCGGAACCTTTCCCTATCGCTTGGCCACCATTAGACTGAAACAAGAGCCGGCATGGCCATGCGGTACCACTTCGCCGGCAATTTGCTCGTTTTGTTCGGAACCTGACGGGCGAGATTCTTGCCAAACCTCCCCTCCAGGCCGATTCCGTAAGTTCCAGGGAACCTGCGCCGGTGGCGGCTAATCGGAAATTACGCGCCGTTTTCCCTTGTTCGGGCAACTCCCGGGGAAGTGGCTCCGCCGGGAAAAGACTTCCCGCCCGATGTCTGGTGGGAGTGGGAGTTCTTCTCCTCTTGCTGGGTGGCTGCTGGAACGGTTCCCAGTCCCGGAACGCCCCGCAGCAAGAATCTTCCCAGCAGGCAGAAGCTGGCCGGCAGGAAAAAAACAAGCCACCCGTGCAATTGCAGCGGTGGCTTACCTTGCCGGCAGAGCTGACCCGACTGAACAGCTTCTACAAGGAAGGCCACTGGGGGGCTGGCATCATCGACGCGATTTCGCGACAACGAGACCTTCCCCAGGCCAGACTCGTTTCCGAGCCGATCCAGCTCTTTGGCAGTCCTTACGAACTAGAGCTTTCCAGGCCGGTGTCGCTGGCTCGCGGAAGTCCAAAACGGCTGGAAGTGCCCTTGTTTCTGACCAAGCTGCCCGCTCCGAACAACGTGGGGGCACCGGGCCTGCTGAACGCGTTCCGGCAAACGATTCCGCTTACCTGGTATCTAGAGGACCGTCGCACGGGAACGCTTTTGACTACCGTGGCCGCCAGTACGAACCGGCAGCGGCGACACCAGTTCTACGTGGTGGTGCTGGCCAGCGACCCCGCCCCGTATAACTTCTTGCGCCACATGCACTGGGTGGAGCCGTTCCCTCCGCCAGTGGTAATGCGGGATGTCAGCACTTCGGTGTATCGCCTGGTGATTCCTCCGCCGGGACGCTATGTGCCGCTGCCTTCCAGTTCGCTGGCCTGGACCGGGATTGCTTATCTGTTCTGGGATGGCATCGACCCGAGCAACTTCACGCCCGCGCAACAAGAAGCTCTCATCGATTGGCTGCACTGGGGGGGCCAACTGATTGTGGTGGCTCCCGGCTCGATGATCCGCCTGCAAAGCAGCTTTCTGGCCCCCTATCTGCCCGCCGACAGCGACCGCCTGGTAGAACTCCCTCCGGAAGAACTGCGGGTGCTGGACCGCTGGAGTCTGGCCCAAGGGAACAAGCGGCGTCTTCGGTTGGATAAGGCGTGGACCGTGGCCCGGCTCCGGCCGCGGTCCGAAAAAACAGTGCAGGTCGTCCTTGAGTCTTCCAAGCAGAAGTTGCCCCTGGTGGTCGAGCGTCGGGTGGGGCGCGGCCGGGTCTGCGTGGTTGCCTTTTCCCTGGTTCAGCCGGAACTGCACCCGCGCCGCTGGTCGCAAGTGGACCACTTCTACAATTCCTGCCTGCTGCGTTTGCCCTCGCGGGAGTTCCTCTCGTTGCTGCCGAACGAACCTGTACCTCCCGATCTGGTGGAACCGTTCCAGACCGCTTTTCCCATCGACCAGCTCGGCTTGGCGCGTGAAAAGATAGTCGTCCAGCGGTGGAGCGACGGCAAGCCGCTGTTTTGGGCGAGACGATTTACTCCCCTGCGGCTCTTTGCTCGGGACTCCCTGGACGACAAGAGCTGGAACGCCAGTGCCGAAGGGGTGGAATCCTCCGCCGGGGCCGATCCGCTGGCCTGCCCCGATTTCTCTACCCTGCTAGCCGTTCGCTGGGCCCACGAGCCGGGAACAGTGCTCGGCACCCAGTTGCAGGACATCCCCAAAGGCACCTTGGCTTATCAGGCGCGCGAGGCGCTGCGTCGTGGGGCGGGCATTACGATTCCTTCCCGCAAGTTTGTGCTCGGCTTCCTGGCGGTTTACCTGACCGTGCTGGTTCCGCTCAACTGGCTCGTCTTCCGGCTTATCGGCCGGGTGGAGTGGGCCTGGTGGGCGGCCATTCCCATTACGCTGATTGCCGCCGGCACCGTGGTTCGGCTGGCCCAACTGAACATCGGCTTTGCTCGCAGCCGGTCGGAAGTGGTGGTGGTCGAAGTGCAGCCCGAAGCCCCGCGCATGCACGTCACTCGTTTTATGGCCCTTTACGCTTCGCTGGGCACTTCGTTCCAGGTGCATCTACGGCAACCCAACGCGATGGTGCTGCCGCTTCCCGACCCGTTGGCCGGCGAGGTGTCCCGGCTGACCGGACGCTTCGGCCTGGCCAGCACGCACCGCGTGCGTTTTACCTGGGACGGCAATTCTTGCCGTTTGGAGGATTTTTTCGTGCCGTCCAACTCCCTGGGTATGCTCCGCTGCGAGCAAGTGCTGCCCAGCCCGGGGCGAATCCTCTGCCAGGAGAAACCGGACCGCTGGACGCTGCGGAACCGGACTCCCTGGTCCTTCCAGGGCGGAGTACTTCTGGCGCCCGAGGGAGGCGCGTTGTTGCCCGGGGAGTTCCCCTCGCAACAAAGCGTTAGCGTCCGCCGGTCCGAGCTGCTTTCCTGGGACGAGCTGACCCGACGATTGCCCTCGACCCTCTCGTTACAGAAGCTCGACGTGGCCTCGGTGGTGCGTCTGGCCTGCCGATGGCACGCTCGGGAACCCGACGCGGTGCGGCTGGTCCTTTGGGGGAGCGAAGCACCGGAAGCGATGCAACTGCGGCCCGAGGTGTCGCAGACCCGCCGGGCGGCCCTGTTCTTGTTCCATCTGGATTATGTTCCGCTGCCGCAGCCGGAACTGGATCGCACCCCCGTGCCGCCGTTCCGCTGGAACGAGGACCAGCCGGAAGGGGCGGCCTCCGATGCGGAAACGGACCGGGAGCTTCTGCCCGCTGACGGTCTTGCCCCCTAGAACGAGCTGCCTGGTGCGATGATCGAACTTGTGGATTTCACCAAGGTGTACGGCGACCTGGTGGCCGTGGACAACTTAAACCTGAAAATCGGGGCCAACGAAATCTTCGGCTTCATCGGGCCCAACGGCGCCGGGAAAAGCACTACCATGCGGTTTCTGGCCACGCTGGTTCGGGCCACCAGCGGTGAAGGATACGTCAACGGCCATAGTGTCACCCAGGACCCGCTGGGAGTGCGCCGCAGCGTGGGCTACATGCCGGACAGCTTCGGCGTGTACGACGGCATGAAGGTGTGGGAGTTTCTGGACTTTTTTGCCGTCGCGTACCAGATTCCCCGGGTCCGGCGCAAGCGGGTTATCGCCGACGTGCTGGAACTGCTCGACCTGACCGGCAAGGTGAACGACTACGTGAACAGTCTTTCCCGGGGTATGAAGCAGCGGCTCTGCCTGGCCAAGACTCTGGTGCACGATCCGCCCGTACTCATTCTGGACGAACCGGCAAGCGGCTTGGACCCGCGGGCCAGGCTGGAAATCAAAGCCCTGCTGAAAGAGCTGCGGCGGATGGGCAAGACGATACTGATTTCCAGCCACATCCTCTCCGAGCTGGCCGATTGCTGCACCTCCATCGGCATCATCGAAAAGGGAAAGCTGGTCATCCACGGGCCGATCCAGGAAGTTTACCGGCGCATCCGCCGCAATCACGTGATCGAAGTGCGGTTTTTGAACGAGATGGAGCGGGGGCTGTCGGTTATCCGTAGCCACCCGGCCACGCGCGCCGTCGAAGTGGAAAACGGCGCCGTGGTGGTCGAACTGGAAGGAACGCCCGAGGACGTCAACCACCTGCTGCGCGAACTGGTGCTGGCCGAAGTGCCCGTGCAATCCTTCCACGACAAAGAGCCGACGCTGGAAGACGTGTTCATGCTGGTCACGCGGGGGCTGGTCAGTTGATTTCCGAGTGAACCAGACGATTCGCTGGAGTTACCCGATCACGGCCATGTTCTCCTTCGCCGAAAACCCGGTGCTGCAACGCGAGCTGCTGGTCAACCTGCGGATGCCGCGGGCGTTTCTGACGCTGGCGGCCTATGTGGGTTTGCTGGGGCTGGTGGTTTATTTCGCCTGGCCGCAGCAGAAACTGGACATCACCAACCCCCAGGCGGCCATCCGCCTGGTGAATATGTTTTTCCTGGGACAGTACGTGCTGGCTTCGTTGATGGCGCCGACGTTCGCCGCCGGGGCCATCACCGCGGAAAAAGAACGCCGCACCTACGAAATGCTGCTGGCCACGCCGCTGCGGCCTTCGGCCATTGTGTGGGGCAAACTGCTGGCTTCGCTGGCGCATCTGGGACTGGTCATCTTCTGTTCACTGCCCATCGTCGTGCTGTGTCTTCCGCTGGGAGGCACGTCCCTTTACGAAGTGCTGGCCGTTTACCTGGCGATTCTGCTAGCGGTGGCCACCTTCGGGATGATTTCGCTGGCCTGCAGCAGCTTTTTCCGCCGCACGGCGGCGGCGCTGGTGGTTTCCTACCTGGTGATTCTGCCTTTGGCTTCGGCCGGAGGGATGTTCTGGTACTTTTTCGGCCAATTGGGGCCGCTGCGGCTGCTGCTTTCCTTTACCGTGATTCCGGCCATGGCGGTGGTTGTCTGGCTGGCCTTGGGCAAGATTGTAGCCTCGCGGTTGCTTTACCCACCCGATGTAGGCAGCCAGGGCCAGGACGTGGTGGACGAAGAGCAGGAGATGGAAAACGCCGTGGGCCTGGTCATCCGCCGCGACAAGTTTCCCGATCGGCTCTTCGCCCCTCCCAAACGCAACGACCTGATGCCCGACGGGGCAAATCCCGTCTATGACAAAGAAATGCGTTCCGAGCTGTTCAGCCAGGGAACGCTGATGATGCGGGTGGTCATTCAAGCCAGTATGTTCCTGGCCATTCCGCTGATGGCCTTTTGGCTGTTTATCTATCCCTGGCGGGCGCCGTGGTACATGGGCTACGTGTTGGTGTTCAATCTGCTAGCCGGTCCGGTCTTTTCGGCCGGGGCAATAACCAACGAGCGGGAACGCCAGACGCTGGACCTGTTGCTCACCACGCTGCTGACCCCCTGGCAGATTCTTTCCGGCAAGTTGCTGGCCGCCTGGCGCGTCTCTACCGTGCTGACCTTGTTTCTGCTCTGGCCCATGGTGCTGGCGACCGTGCTCGTGCCCGAGTACCACACCCGCGACAATCTGCTGGTGTTGCTCGGGTTCGTGGGGCTGATGCTCGTCACTTCGGTGTTTACTTCCATCGTGGGGCTGGCCGCGTCCGTGCTGAGCCGTCGTACCAGTGTCAGTCTGATTCTGGCCTATTCGGTGCTGCTGGTCATCTTTTTCGGTCCGTTGGCCGCCGCAGCCTTCGTCCAGACGTTCCAGCCGCAGTGGGCCGAGGTGGTCCAGCAAGGGTTGTTTCTCAGCCCGGTCGGTACGGCTTTGGAACTACCTCTGAACATCAGAGAAACTACCAGCCAGCCCAGGTCGGGGTCCTGGTGGCCGTTGCTGTGGAATACGTTGTTTACTCTGGGCAGCAGCGCCCTGCTGTTGTTTGGCCTGGGAAGGTTGTTCGCCGTACGCTGGCGCGTGGCAAGCTGAAGCCAATACTGCGCCTTCGCCCCGTGTGAGGCACGCTCCGCACGAAAAACGACGGAGCCGCGATGGTGCCTACTCTCGCTGCTGCCAGACCAGGGGTGCGTCCGACCGGGGTTCCTGGACCCAGACGGCCAGCCGGCCCTGGAGCACGTCTTCCAGCAGCGAACCGAGCAGTTCCCGGCGCCACCCGCTCTCCAGCGCCGGCGGTTCGACCGAGCCCCCTTCCAGACGGTAAGCAATCCACTGCCGCAGCTCGTTGGGAGTGCCGACCAGCGGGGGGGCCACTTCCGCCCGGCGGCAGTGGCACGACAATACGGCGTAGAGCAACTGGCTCAGCGTTCCGTACTGGGAGCCGGCGCTACGCCGCAGGGGCTCGGGCCACTGGTGTTCCGGAAGGGCCAGCGCCTGCTCGATCTGCTGGGCAATCTGGTCCACGTAGCGGCGGAACCGTTTCCACTCCATCCCGCGGATGGCGGTGATTTGGGCCGGGTCGCTGCTGGCCCGCCAAGCAAGCTCCACCAGCAGATCGTCGCGCAGAATCTGGCTGGGTCGGCGGTTTTGTGTCTGCGCCACCTGGTTGCGCCATTGCCATAGCTGCCGGGCCACGGCCAGTTGGCGGCGGTCCAAGCCCGAAAGCCCCGAGAGCCGCCGCCAGGTTTCCCGTTCCAGTTGCTGTTGGATATCGGTTTCCCAACGCTGCATTTCTTCTTGCAGCCAGGCAGTACGCCCTTTTTGGGCCAGCAACTCTTCCAGGCGGTAGAACAGCGACGGCAGATGGGCCACGTCTTCCGCGGCGTATTGGAGCTGGGCTTTGCTCAGCGGCCGACGACGCCAATCGGTGCGCGTTTCCCGCTTGCCGGAACTGTGGCCCAGCACGCGCTGCACCAGGTTGGAATAACCGGCCGGGTACTCCAGTCCCACCAGTCCCGCGGCCACCTGGACATCGACCAGCCGGGCCGGGCCATGGCCGACCTGGCGCCAGCAAAAGATGTACTCTTGCCGTCCGGCATGAACCACGGTGCGATGCGTTCCGGAGGCCAGTTGTTCCCAGAACCGGGCCAACTGTTTCACTCGGCGAGGATCGACAATCACCAGCTCCGGTTGGCGGCGTTGGGGAAAGCAAAGGGCCAGTTGAACCAGGCACAACTGGGGCCGATAGCTGTATTCGCCGACAAACTCGGTGTCCAGAGCAATCAATTCGGCGGAGCCCATCCGCTGCACCAGCTCGTCCAGGGCCGACGGGTCTTCCACCAGTTGAAACTCCAGGGATAAGCCCATCGTCCGGTTTCCGTTCTCCTTCTTGGGGCGTGGGGAGCTTGCGGCAAATGGCCGGGAGCGGCGTTGGCCGCTTCGGTCGGCTAGGCGGCTTGGAGCTTGCGGGCCAGGGCCTCCTCCCAGCACCGGCAGGCTCCGTAGCCGACGATGGTGAACTTCCTCCTTTCGGGAGAGGGCACTTCAATGTGCACTTCCAACCGGTCCTCCGGCAATGCGTCGTGGACCCGGTCGGCCCATTCCACCAGCACCAACGAGGGCGAGGCGAAGTATTCTTCGGCTCCCAGCTCGTAGAACTCTTCCAGGCTCTGCAAACGATAGGCGTCCATGTGCACCACCGGCACCCGGGCAGGGTATTCGTGAACCAGCACGAACGTGGGGCTGGTTACCGCCGAACCGGGCAGCCCAAGCGCTTCGACCACGGCGCGCACCAGAGTGGTTTTGCCGCTGCCCAAAGTGCCAATCAGAGCGACGGTTGTACCACCGGGCAGGGTTTCCGCCAGAAGGCGGCCCAGGCGTGCCGTTTGGCTTTCGTCGTCAGCAGTCCAAGTGAGCATGGTCGCCAACGTGCTAGGAGTTGGCCGAAACTTACACCACCAGTCCGATTTCGACCAGGGGGAACAAGCGGTTCGGAGCAAAAATCTCCTTGCTCCCCCCGGCTACTCCTTGTCCCGCCGCCGCAGGAGTTCAACTTTCGCTGCCCAAAGGCTTTTGGCGGAACCAAAGCGAATCGGTATGGTGGGAATGGCCACGGGACGCTCCCGGCCGACGCAAGAGCAAGTGGCCACTCCGTGCCGCGAAAAACCTGGTTCCGTTTTTCTTGGGAGGAAGCCTGATGGACCCCACCTGGCAGTTTTCCCACGTGGGCATGATTACCACCGAACCGAAGCCCGGCGAAGTGTTCATCGAAGCCACGCGGGTTTGGATTACTAATTTCGTCGACCATCCGTTCCACGTGGAATGGCTTCGCTTCGAGCCGGACAGCCCGGTTACCGGCCCTGTGCGGAACCAACCGCATGTGGCTTACCGCGTGCCGCAAATCGAACAAGCGGCCGGGTCGCTGAAAGTGTTGCTGGAACCGTTCGAACCCCTGCCGGGACTGCGGGTGGCGTTTTTCCTCACCCCCGACGGAGCCGTGGTCGAGCTGATGGAATACCAAAGCGAGGACATCTTCCGGCAGTAGCGCGGCCCGGGCCGTCTTGGAGCTCAAGCAGCAGCTCCCGTTTCGCAGGGATGGAAGGCGGGAGGGCGTGGAGGCTTGGGGGGATGGGGGCGTGG
>WFOE01000209.1 GCA_015488215.1 Planctomycetales bacterium | reverse complement strand
GGCTTGGGGGGATGGGGGGAGCGAGCCCCGCACGTCAGTGCGGGGAGAAAAGTCGGGAATCGGCTTGCGGCTTGCGCCGTGCGCCTTGCGAGGTGCTTCCGCTCCGAGAGGTCTTGCGTCTTGGGTCTTGGGTCTTGAGCAGGAGCTTCCGCTCCGGCGGAAAAACAAACACTCGTGCTCGTACTCGTTCTCGTGCTCGTACTCGTCATGGCAGCTCGTTCTCGCTGACCGGCACGCGACAAGCCCCCGATTTCAGTCGGACGAAAACAGCGAACCGGGAACGCAAGCTCCCGAAGATAAAGTGCCGAACGCCCCGTGGCTTATCCATTGCTCCGCGAGTTGACATTCGCGGCTCTCTGGATACACGAACAGGCGGTTCTTGCCTTCGGTTCGCCCGATTTGCACGTTCCCGCGGCAAGAATCACAATCGGTATGCGTTGCCGCGGGCCGTTTGTCCGGCCCGGGATGCAAGCTTGCCGCCAGAGGAGTTCCGCCATGCCTTGTCGAACCGAAGGTTCCTGGAACGCGTCGCGCCGCACCATGCTCCAGGCGGCAGCCGGAGGGCTGCTTGGTTGGGGGCTGTTGGGCCCGCGCTGCCAGGCTGGCTCGCCCGGCCAAAACGCTGCCCAGGCGGGAACCGCTCCGGACCCGGCTGGAGCCGAACCCCGCGTTGCCGTCGCCCCGGCTCAACCGCAGCCGCAACGTGCCGGCCGGGCGGGTGGCAAAGCGGCCGTGCCGGCCCGAATGATCGCTTCGGCCAACGGGCTGAAGGCCCTCCAGAAGGCTTTCCCCGCCCTGGCAGCCGGCAAGGACCCGCTGGATGCCTGCCTGGACGCGGTGGTGGAAGTGGAAAACGATCCCGACGACTACACCGTCGGCTATGGCGGGCTGCCTAACGAAGACGGCGTGGTCCAACTGGATGCGGCCGTAATGCACGGCCCCACCCATCAGGCCGGAGCCGTGGCCGCCCTGGAACGCATCCGCAATCCTTGTCTGGTGGCCAAGCTGGTGATGCAACGCACGGACCACGTGTTGCTGGTGGGCCAGGGAGCGCTGGAGTTTGCCAAAGCCCACGGGTTCAAAGAAGAGAACCTGCTCACCGAAAAGGCCCGTAAAATCTGGCTCTACTGGAAAGAGAACCTGAGCGACCAGGACGACTGGCTCGCCCCACCGCCGGAGGAAGTCGATCCGGAAGTTTGGGACTACTTCGGCCGGCCCACCGGCACCGTGCACGTTTCGGCCATCAATTCCGCGGGGGATCTTTCCTGTGTCACCTCCACCAGCGGTCTGGCCTTCAAAGTGCCGGGCCGGGTGGGCGATTCGCCCATCGTCGGCGCGGGGCTTTATGTGGATAACGACCTGGGCTCTTGCGGGAGCACGGGCCGGGGCGAAGCCAATCTGCAAAACCTCTGCTCCTTCGCCGCCGTGGAGCTGCTTCGCGGTGGCTGTAGCCCGAAGGAAGCCGTGCTGGAGGTTCTGCGCCGCGTGCATCGCAAAACGCCCAAGCGGCTTCGCGACGAACAGGGACGCCCCAAGTTCCAGCTCAAGTTCTACCTGTTGGCCAAGGATGGCCGCTACGCTGGAGGGGCCATGTGGGGGCCCAGCCGGTTCGCCGTTGTCGATGCTCAAGGGGCCCGGCTGGAAGCTTGCGCGTACCTGTTCAAAAAGCCGCCCCAGAACGGCAAACGGAAGTAACCCTCCTGCGGGCCGTTTCCGCCAGGAATTTCCCGCTAGGAAAGGAACACCACCGGCCGGTTTTTGCCTGATGGGAAACAGCTCGGCGGGGGGCGAGAGCTTCGCACGGCGCTCTCCGCCGGAGCGGCTCTGCGCGGTAAACTGGAACAAGAGCCGCAGCCCCGGGGCCGGACCGGTGTTTCCTTGTCTCCAGCGCCTTTAGCCCGTTTGGATTTGTCGTTACATGGCTTGCCGTCGATGTGGCCTGGTGTTTTGGACGGTCGCCTGGGCGGCCGTGTTGCTCAGCCGTGGGCCTTCCGCCCTGGGGCTGGAAGAAGTGACGTTTCGCCACGGCGAGCGGACTCTCCGGGCCGAAGGCAAGGTGCTGGTCGAAGACCAACAAGGAGGGGTACTCCTGCTTGGACGCGACGGCCGAATCTGGACCATCGGGGCCGACGAGCTGCTGGAGCGAAAAACCACGGCGGAACCCTTTACTCCCTACTCCCACCAGGAGCTGGGCAAACGCCTGCTGGCCGAACTTGGCCCGGAGTTCCGGCTCCACAGCACCAAGCACTACCTGATTTGCTATAACACCAGCGACGCGTTTTCCCGCTGGACCGGGGCCATGTTCGAGCGGCTCTACCGGGCGTTCCATACGTTTTGGGACCGCAAGCGGTTCCCGTTGCACGAGCCGCAGTTCCCGTTGGTGGCCCTGGTGTTTGCCGATCGGGCTTCGTTCGAGCGTTACGCCCGTCCCGCACTGGGCGAGGCGGCCAAGGAAGTAATCGGCTTTTACAACCAGCGGACCAACCGCATGGCGCTGGTGGACCTGACCGGCGTGGCCCCGCAGAAACGCCGGTACATGACCAGCCGCCAGATTCGGGTGCTGCTTTCCCGGCCCGGGGCCGAACGCACCGTGGCCACCGTAATCCACGAAGCCACGCACCAGATTGCCTACAACACCGGCTTGCAGCGGCGGTTTTCGGACGTGCCGGTGTGGGTCAGCGAGGGGCTGGCCATGTACTTCGAAGTGCCCGACCTGAAAAGCAACCGCGGCTGGCGGGGACTGGGCAAAGTGAACCCGGTCCGCGCCCGCGGCTTTCTGCAATACCTGCCCAAGCGGCCGCGCGATTCGCTCGTGCAACTGCTCAAAGACGACAAACGGTTCCGCGACCCGAAACAGATGCACCACGCCTACGACGAAGCCTGGGCCTGGTACTACTTTCTGATGAAGACCCGGCCCCGGCAAATGACCCAGTACCACAAGCTGCTGGCCGAAAAGCCGGTGCTACGCTGGGACACGCCGGAGAAACGCCTGGAGGAGTTCACCTCCATCTTCGGCCCCTTGCCCCCCCTGGAAAAAGAGTTCTTCCGTTTTCTAAAATCGCTCCGTTGATTTGGCCACAGCCCGGGGCCTGCCTTCCGGAAACGCCTTCCGCCCGGCAGAGCCGACCTCCCCCACCCTCTCTCCAGCGGAGCCGACAATCATGCCTCAGTACCGCATCGAACGCGACTCGATGGGCGAAGTTCGTGTCCCGGCCCAAGCCTACTACGGGGCGCAGACGCAACGGGCCGTGGAAAACTTTCCCGTTTCCGGCTACCGCCTGCCGCCGGAGCTGATTCACGCCATCGGGCTGGTCAAGTACGCCGCCGCCATAGTGAACCGCGACCTGGGACGCCTGGCCGGGCACAAGAAACGCCCGCTGGACGACAAGCAGATCGAAGCCCTGCTCCAGGCCTGTCGCGAGGTGGCCGAAGGACGCCTGGACGACCAGTTTCCCATCGACGTGTTCCAGACCGGCTCCGGCACGTCCAGCAACATGAACGCCAACGAGGTGATTGCCAACCGGGCCATCGAGCTGGCCGGAGGGGACCGCTTCCAGGCCGAAAAGCCCATCCATCCCAACGACCACGTGAACCTGGGCCAGAGCACCAACGATACGTTTCCCACGGCCATCCACGTGGCGGTGGCCCGGGCTATCCAGGAACAACTGCTGCCGCAACTGCGACGCTGGCAGCAGGCGCTGGCCGAAAAAGCGAAAGCCTGGGACCGCATCGTCAAGATCGGACGAACCCACCTGGCTGACGCCACGCCGTTGCGGCTGGGGCAGGAACTAAGCGGCTTTGCCCGCCAGGCGGAGCTTTCCTGTGAGCGGGCCCAACGCGCCCTGCAAGCCGTGCTGGAGCTGCCCGTGGGCGGCACGGCCGTCGGCACCGGCATCAACACCCACCCGGAGTTCGGTCGCCGCGTGGCCGAAGTGCTGGCCCAGGAAACCGGTATCCCGTTCGTCGAAGCGGTCAACCACTTTGAAGCCAACGCTCAGCGGGACGCCCTGGTCGAATGTCACGGCCAGCTTCGGGCGGTGGCCGTCAGCCTGTTCAACGTGGCCAACAACATCCGGTGGCTTTCCTGCGGACCGCGTTGCGGGTTCTACGAAGTTCGCCTGCCGGAGCTTCAGCCGGGCAGCTCCATCATGCCGGGCAAGGTGAATCCCGTCATCTGCGAAAGCGCCATGCAGGCGGCCGCCCGCGTGATGGGCAACGACCAGGTGATCGCCTTCTCCGGCGCCACGGGCGGCCAATTCCAACTGAACATCATGATGCCGGTCATGGGCCACGCAGCCTTGGAAAGCGTGCGGCTGCTGGCCAACTCGGTGGGACTGCTAGTGGACAAGTGCATCCAGGGGATGGAAGCCAACGCCGACGTGTGCCAGAGCTTCGTGGAAAAGAGCCTGGCCCTGGTCACGAGCCTGGCTCCGCTGATCGGGTACGACCAGGCGGCCGCTTTGGCCAAAGAGGCGTTCACCACCGGCAAGACCATTCGCCAGTTGTGCGAGGAAAAACAGGTGCTTCCACCGGAACAACTCCAACAGGCCCTGGACCCCTGGCGGATGACCGAGCCGCACGCCGACTGAAGTACGCTTCCAAGATTTTCAGGCTGTCGCAAAACTTCCGGTCGCAAGCGCCACGCCCGAAGATGGGAGCGGCGCCGGTGGGCTTTGTAACACGCTCGTAGCTCCCGGAGGACGGCAGGGCCGCTGCCACTGGGAGCTTCCGCTCCAGAGGGCGTGGGGCTTGGAGGCTTGGGGGATGAGAGGAGAGCTTCCGCTCCAGGCAGGAATGGGCTTGTGGCTTGCGCCGTGCGCCTTGCGCCAGGAGCTTCCGCTCCAGTGCAAGAACAAACGCTGGTTCTTGCACCCGGCGAACCGCCGACTTTAGCTGGCGAAGCGCGCAGGGCCGCTGCCACTGGGAGCTTCCGCTCCAGAGGGCGTGGGGCTTGGAGGCTTGGGGGATGAGAGGAGAGCTTCCGCTCCAGGCAGGAATG
Organism: Planctomycetales bacterium; assembly: GCA_015488215.1. Taxonomy (GTDB): domain Bacteria; phylum Planctomycetota; class Planctomycetia; order Pirellulales; family S012-138; genus S012-138. The sequence goes on along the minus strand of WFOE01000209.1, from coordinate 45 downwards.
GGCTTGTGGCTTGCGCCGTGCGCCTTGCGCGAGGAGCTTCCGATC
>WFOE01000208.1 GCA_015488215.1 Planctomycetales bacterium | reverse complement strand
TTCCCACTCCGCGGCAAGAGGTCGGCTTGTGGCTTGCGGCAGGAGGTGCTTCCGCTCCAGTGTGAGAACAAGCGTATATACTTGCACTCGGCGAGCCGCCGACTTTAGTCGGCGGAGCAAGAGCAAGCCGGGAGCGTCAGCTCCCGGAGGACGGCACGGCCGCCAGCGACTGGGTGCTTCCGCACCACCGCAAGAATAAGCGTTTTTTCTTGCAATCGGCTCTCCCCGGACTGAAGTCCGGGGCTCGCCGGCGCAAGAACAATCCGAACACACTCCAGCAGCGAGCCGGGAACTTCAGTCCCCCAAGAAAACGGCAAACCGAGCCCCGCCCGACCCGCAAGAGAATCCTCCTGCCATGCTCGACTTGAACCAACAGGCCCATCAGTTGGCCGCACCGCTGCAACTCCATCCCGACCGGTTCCGCACCCAGGTGCACCAGGTAGCCGGAGCCCAGGTGGTGGACCTGGGCGTCCAGGTGCCCGGGGGAGTTGAAGCCGGGCTCCGCCTGGCCGAAGTGTGCCTGAGCGGTTTGGGCCGCGTGGAGCTTGTGCCCGGGGGCGACGATTCCCTCGGGCTGCCGCTGGTGGCCGTGACCACCGACCAGCCGCTTTGGGCCTGCATGGGCAGCCAGTACGCCGGGTGGCAGATTACTAGCGAGGGGTTTTTCGCCATGGGCTCCGGGCCCATGCGCCTGCTTGCCGGCAAGGAGGAACTGCTTGCCCACTACGGCTTGAAGCAGCGTAGCTCGGTGGCTGTGGGCGTGCTGGAAAGCGACTCGTTGCCACCGGACGACGTGTGCCGGCAGGTGGCCGAAAGCTGCGGCGTCTCGCCCCGGGAACTGACGCTGCTGGTGGCCCCCACCGCCAGCCTGGCCGGCACGGTGCAAGTGGTGGCCCGCAGCCTGGAGACCGCCTTGCACAAACTGCACGAGCTGGGCTTTCCGCTGCAAAAGGTGCAAAGCGGCTGGGGTGCCGCGCCGCTGGTGCCCCCGGCCCCGGAGTTCTTGCCCGCCCTGGGCCGCACCAACGATGCGATTCTCTACGCGGCCCGGGTCGTGTTGTGGATCGACGCGACCGACGAGGAACTGCAAGCCGTGGCGGAGCGCGTGCCTAGTTCCGCTTCGGCCGATTACGGCGAACCGTTCGAGCAGATTTTTCGCCGCCACGGAGGCGACTTCTACCAGATCGATCCCCTGCTCTTCTCCCCGGCGGCGGTGACGCTGCACAGTTTGCAATCGGGGCGCACGTTCCAGGCCGGCTCGCTCAATCTGGAAGTGCTTCGCCGCTCGCTGGGGTGGTAGCCGGTGGAAAGTCCTCCCCGCGGCGGCAGACCAGCAGCCAGCCGGCGGCTCGCAGCGCGGGAGGAATCCACTGCGGCAGACGCCGACCGCGGCCGTGGCCTGGCACCGGCACCACTTCCTGCACGGCCAAGCGGGCCCGGCGCAGATCACGGCGGATCTCGCCCAGGGAAAACACGTGCAGGAACATGCGGCTTACGCCGCGGTAGGGGTAGCACTTGTCGCCCCATTCCCGATCCCGGCCAAAGAGCGATTCCAGGGCGTTTTTCACCAGCCACCACCGCCCGGAGCGGTCCCACAGGTTGAACCACCGGTTGTGCACGTGCAGCACGAACACTCCGCCGGGCCGAAGTAGCCGGTGAACATGTTGCAGCACCCGGATGCGATTCTGCCGGGGGCGGATCATCCCCAGCGTGCTGAACAAGCAGACGCACACCCCGGCCACCTGGTCCCGCAGGCAGTCCAGTTGCACCAGGTTGGCAAGCAGCCGGTGAACCGTCACCCCTCGGGCAAGGGCCTTGCGGGCGGTTTGCTCAAGCATGGGTACGGAAAGGTCCACGGCCAGCGTGCGGTACCCTCGGGCGGCAAACTCCACGGCCGCCCGACCGGTGCCGCAGCCCAGGTCCACAAACCAACCCGCTTCCGGTCCCGGGGCCACGCGGCGCACAACTTCCAGGTCCAGTTCAAACAGCGGCTCGTCGCGGAAGTGCTGGTCGTACTCCCGGGCCACCGTGCGGCTCTGCGCATATTCCCACGCCCCGGGCGGCACACCCGGGGGGAGCTGCCACGAGGGGCGCTGGGGAGAACTCATCGCCAGGGGGTTGCCAACGCGCGTGGTTTCAAACGTGCTCGTTGTTTTTGCCGTGGCGAGTGTCGGACTTTTCGTCCGGGAAGGCAAGACGAAACATTTTTCTGTGGATTTTTCCTCCCCGAGCTAAAGCTCGGGGCTCGCCCGATTGAAGAAATCGGCGCTTACTCTTGCCCTGGTGCCGAAGCTCCCAGTGGCTGTGGCCGGAGCCGCCTCCGCCGCTTCCTGTACGGCCAGGCGAGCCCGATGTTCGAGCAGGGGCGCAGACAGAGCCACGGCTAGCGTGTGGTATCCTCGCGCGGCTCGGAGAGGGTAAGCGTCCGAAGGACACTGCAGGATTTTTTTGCAAAAAGACTTGACAACCCTGGGTGGGGGCGCGGTACACTGCCGTTACACTTCGACTTGGGATTGCCCATTGAAGGGGAAACGCCATGTCAGCCACGGGGGCAGTTGGCAGGCGCGGCGGTGGGTGGTTCGCCCCGGCCGTTCGGTACTTGGCAGCCGCATTGTTGCTTGTGGCCGCGGCAGCTAAGCTCTTTTGGCCCTTGCCTTGGGATGCGCCGCAGGATCCGCTGCTTTCTATGCCGTGGGTGCGCGTGACGGTAATCCAGGCGGAGTTCGGGCTTGGGGTGTGGCTTGCAAGCGGAGTGGGTTTGCGCCATAGCAGCCAGGTTGCGGCGGGGTTTTTCTTGTTGCTCGGGTGGGTGGCTTTGTGGAAGACGCTGCGCGGGGAAAGCTCTTGCGGCTGCTTTGGCCCCTTGCAAGTGTCCCCGGCTGCCATGCTGGCGCTGGACTGGGGCATTGCAGGGCTGCTGGCGACGCTAAACCTCCAAAATCTTAGGAGCTTACGAAGAAACTGTAGCACCAAGAACGACACTTTCCAACCAGGGAACGAAGCCAGCATCGGCTAAAGCACGGGGAAACTTTTTTGCTTTGTCAGAAAAAAACCACACTCCTACCAGCGGGGCCGAACCAAAACGGCTTTTCCAACGTAACACATTCGTCCCTTGAAAGGAGCGTGTGCGATGTTTCAAAAAGATCGGAATGCGGCTGTTGTGCTAGCCTGCATCGTCGCGGGGGTTGCTCTTGGTGGTTTTGGCAACGTCATCGCTCAGGAGGGATACAGCAGATTATACTGTGATACGTTGAAGTTTTATACTTGTAAGACGGGCCCAGCGCCTAACTGCCCGCTCCAGAATCAAACGTGTATCCCAACCTCAATAGAACGAGGAGTAGTTACTAATGTTCCTGGACCGGGCACTTGGCGGTTTTTCACGACTCCGGGCAGGTATTGTACGGGAATATGCATCGCCGACCCAGTCATTGAGTGCTATCGCCCGTCTCCACCGAATTCGTGCCAGCCGATCCTTCCCTAAAGCAAGGTTTGCTGCTTTGCTTTGGATTCGCGGCTTTGTTTGCTAAACACAATTATAGCGGTCAGTGGCGCAGGACTAAAACTGTGTTGGTAGATTACTTGGGTTCCGGTGGGGGACAAGATCATGGCCCATCTCCATGCGGTCCTTGTCGTCTCTGTGCTTGGCCAAACGCTTACGCTGCCCGAGTTGATGGAACGCCATAAGGCCGGGCGGATGGCGGTGATGCAAGTGTACGGCGAGGCGGAATACTACAAAAACTACCTGAGCAACCAGCCGCAACTGATTAGCCAGATGCGCTATGCCTTCGATCCAGAACGTCGCCGGTTCTTCCAAAAGAGTTGGATTTCCCCCAAAGGGGCACGACCCGACAGGCCGCCTGACCTTCTGAAAGATTGTTTCGAGGATAGCTCGCATTGTTATGTTCTGAGGGCGAGAAATATCGCAGAGCTTCCACGCGTTCTGCCGGAAGATTTGAATCAACAGGAAAAGCAGTTTCAGTTTCAAGCTTTCCAGGTCCCATCGGGCGCCTGGCCTCAGCGGTTTGAGTATATTGACGAGCACGCCTTGCGGGCGTTCGTGGTTCTCCCCATTGCTACAAAGACGAAGCCCCCGCAAAGGTACTCGCGTTATCTGGAAGAGCTTGTGGCTCTGGCCACCCGTTCCCATTTGCGGCGGAAAAACGCGCATGTGTGGGAAGTTACGCTGTATTTTCAGGATCCTGCCACTCCTACGGAATTGGTTTTCGAGCTGGATGAGCGATACAACTACGCCGTGACCAAACACACAACCATTCTGCTGGATAGCAACGGCAAGCCGCGAAGCAAGCAAATTCGGGAAGTCAAAGCGTTCTATCGGGAGGGGGACGCATTCTGGCCACGGGAGATTGTAAACTACTTCGCGGGCAGCGAGGAGTCGGCCAACAGGCTCGTGGTGCGGAAGCTGGTTCTCAACCGCCCTCTTCCCAAGGAAGCGTTTGATTTTTCAATTCCGAAGAATGCCGTCGTCCTGCGTCTGGATGTGCCACAGCCCGAGATCAAGGAGGCTTTGGTCTTCGGCCCGGGAAATCGACCTGTGAAAGTCATGACTCGGGAACAGTTTGCCGCGGCCATTACGCCCCAAATGACCACATCGCCTTCCGGACGGACCCTCTGGCCCGTAGTGGCCACGCTGGGGCTGCTGGTGCTGGCCGGGGGGCTTGCCCTGTGGTGGCGCCGCGCGGCAAGCGTTGGATCGGAAAAGTCGACCAGCGAGAACCGCGGCGCCGCAGAGTAAAGTACGTCCGCAATTGGGATGCCCCATTCCGCCCGAGCAGGGCGGCCGCAAACAAAAGTTACCTCTTGGACTTCAAGGTGAGCTATGCGCCCGGTGTTCAAAACATGTTCGTTACCTTTGTTTTTCGGTATCGTATTGGGCACGCTCGTTGGGGAAACCGCCTTTCAGCTCGCCTTGTATGCCAGCGACACCCGAGTTACCTGCGATACCACGAAAACTTACCTCTGCATGGCGGACACGCGAAGCTCGCTCTATTGCGGCGGCTATCTTTGTGTGACGGCGAGTATCGAGACCGGTAAGTGCGTCGAGAGCAGCATCGGCTTTTTTAAGGACTGTAGTCAGATCCAGGACACCTCCATTTGCGCAGGCGTGTGTGCCGCCGGACCGTTTGCAGGAGTGTGGTGTCCTCTGAACCGTCCGACAGACGCATGTGAGTTCCCCTGAAGCAAACAGTTCGATGAGCCACCTTGCACTTGTTTGCGTTGCCGGCTTCTCGCTGGGGCAGATTGCCACGGACAATGCGCGGCTACAGAAAATCTGCCGGATGCATCGGGCCACCCGGGAGAGTATTGAACGATTCTACGTCCAAGGACGCTGCGAAGCCGCGGGGCCCGTAGAGCGGGAAATTGTGTTCTTCTGGGCCCTACAGGGGAACCGCTACCGTTACCAGACACGAACCCGGCTCACCGGCGGAGGGCCTTCGGGGCCGAAATTGCTGTTTCAAGACGAATATGGCGACGAACATGTGCGACGTAGCCTGATAATCCAGGGGACGGATCGGCTTCCTGTTTGCATCAGCGACACGCAACACGAGGCGTTTCGCGCCGCCGTCGAGCCTCGAGCGACCAGTCGTGCCTGGGCCAATCCAGAAGTTGCAGCCATGCTTTCCATTTCCCTGCGCTCCGCGCCGCTTTCCCGCGGCGTCCACCTGGAACAACTGCTGGACAAGGCGAATGACGTCCAATGGGCGCAGCAGGAAGACGGGAAGATTCGCATCCAACTGCAGGTGGCCGCCGCACCGGATCGGCCCGAGGGCAAAGAACAGTTTATTCTCTGGCTGGAACCCCGCGCCGGTTTTTTGATTTGCAGGATCGAAACCACCTACCAGGACCCGTCCCAGTCGTGGCGGAGTGTCTCTTACGCCCGGGAGTTCTACAACCGCAACGGGGTCTACTGGCCCAAAGAAGTCGTTTCGCAACTGACCCACAACAATGTTTCTCTTGGCACCGTAAAGTGGATATTTGAGCGTGTTTTCCTCAATGAACCTCTCCCGGAAGAATGCTTCGATTTTCGTTTTCCGCAAGGCGCACTGGTAGTGGAAACGCAGGGGAGCAGCAAGCTGACCCGGGTTTACCTCTACGGCGAAAACAACCAGGTGGCCCGCTCCTTCTCGCCGGAAGAGTTTCAAGAGTACCTGCATCGCAAGCGCGGGCTGCCCCCGGGGCCTCAACCACCCCAAAAGCCGGCGCTTTGGCCCGTAGTGGCCACGCTGGGGCTGCTGGTGCTGGCCGGGGGGCTTGCCCTGTGGTGGCGCCGCGCGGCTCGGCGAGGATAAACATCACTTTCAAAGGACACTACCGGTTTTTTGCAAAAAGACTTGACAGGCCCTGGCAGGGGCGCGGTACACTGCCGTTACACTTCAGCTTGGGATTGCCCGTGGAAGGGGAGACGCCATGTCAGCCACGGGGGCAGTCGGCAGGCAGCGCGGCGGCTGGTTCGCCCCGGCCGTTCGGTACTTGGCAGCCGCATTGTTGCTTGTGGCCGCGGCAGCTAAGCTCTTTTGGCCTTTGCCTTGGGATGCGCCGCAGGATCCGCTGCTTTCTATGCCGTGGGTGCGCGTGGCGGTAATCCAGGCGGAGTTCTGGCTTGGGGTGTGGCTTGCAAGCGGAGTGGGTTTGCACCACAGCAGCCAGGTTGCGGCGGGATTTTTTCTGTTGCTCGGGTGGGTGGCTTTGTGGAAGACGCTACGCGGGGAAAGCTCTTGCGGCTGCTTTGGCCCCTTGCAGGTGCCCCCGGCTGCCATGCTGGCGCTGGACTGGGGCATTGCCGGGTTATTGCTTCTTGCAGCGAGAGCATCTCGTGAGAAAACCGTTGCCGACTTGATACACGTGCCGAAAGGAGGGTACGAGCATGTTGAAGATTGACACAAATTGGCGAGTGCCAGTTCTTGTTGCAACGATTGTTGTCGGAATGGTCATCGGACAAGCGGCCTACACATTGGCAGGGGCATGGTATATGAGATGTGATAAGACTAGGACGTATATTTGTCAGTGGGGCCCCTCCCCGGTTTGTATGCCAAACGAAACGTGCCAAACGACAGGGGGAACGGGGTTCTGTGTCTCTTCTAATTGGCTTTACGGGTGTTTGTTGGGGGGAGCGGCATGTCCGGGATTCTGCGCCACTACGCGCATACCCTGCACTCGCCCGGCTCCTGCAGGTTCGTGCAGGTAGCAGCGAAGACGCCTGTTAAATTGGAACTGAGCCATGCTTAATCCTGCACTCCTGATTGTTGCTGTGGTTGGAGTGAATGCCGACCACATTGATTATTTGCTCCGGCGCCATGCCGAGGCTCGCAGTGCAGTGATGCAGGTATATGCGGTGGCCGAAACATATGATACCCAAAAAGGTACGCTTTTGTTCCGCCGCCGATACGCCATGGATCAGAAAAGATCCCGGTTGGCGGAGTTTTGGGCTCCAGATTTTGTAAACATTGATCCCTCGTTGCGGCGTTTTGAGCGAATGGTTGTGGATTACTACACGGACGGAAAGTTTTGTTATCACCTGAACATGCATGACGTGGATGCATTTCCCGTTTCATTGTCTGCCAAGCAGTCCATACAACGTCGCATACCCTTTACAGGAATGCGGTGCGATTTTCATCCTGGAGTCTTTTCACTGTGGAAAGACATCTTGGATGTCCGGTCTTTGCGGAAGCTGTCTTCGTTTTGCCTCGCCAGCGCCCAGGATTCCCGTCTTTATTTGGAAGAACTGATTCCCCGTTGCGAGAGGGTAAAGCTTCGGGACAAGGTGAGCCTGGAGCTGTATTTTTCCAGCCGTAAGGGGAACGTACGTCGAGAGCGGATTCTGGTCTGTTTCGATCCTGAACACGACTATGCAATTCGCAAGATCCACAGCACATGTTGGGGCGCGGGCGGCGAAGTCGTTCAGGATTCGAAGAACACCGTGTCAAAGTTTGTTCGTATCAATGGCGTGTGCTGGCCGGTGCGTATTGAGTGGGTTGCACGTGCCCCGGATTTTTCCCGTGCGTGGCACACGATGTTTTCAGAGGTTGTGATCAACCAGCCGCTACCGCCGGAAGCGTTTGATTTTCGCATTCCGGAGAACGCGGTCATTATGCACTACGATCCGGACACGAACGAGACCAAGCAGGTGCTTATTTATGGCAAGAACAATCAAGTGGCCCGCACCTTCACGCCGGAGGAATACAACGAATATTTGCAGCAAAAAGTAGGCTTAGGACCAGGCCCCCACCCAGCGGAGAACGGGGCCCTCTGGCCCGTAGTGGCCACGCTGGGGCTGCTGGTGCTGGCCGGGGGGCTTGCCCTGTGGTGGCGCCACGCGGCGGGGGCCGCCCCACCGGAGGAAAAGCCCACGGGCAATTGACCCACCTTGGCCCGGCCTGGTGAGGAAAAGCATCCATGCCAGACAAGACGACAGAAAAACCGTCGAAATCGTCCATGGCACCACAACCGCCGACCCGGGCGCGGCGCTGGGGACTGCTGGTCCTGGTGCTGGCAGCAAGCGCCGGGTTGACTTTCTGGGCTTTGGCCACGGGACCGGCCCGGGTGTTTTCCCAGAGGGTCGTCACCCTGCAACGGCCGGTACTGGCCGGAGAGGCGTTGCAGGTGCCGGTGCGGGTGCGATGGGACGGTCCCGGGCCGCTGGTGATTGACAAGGTGGAAGGTAGCTGAGGGTGTACGGTGCTGCGCTGGAGTTCCGGCGCGTCGCTTCGACAGCCGCGCAGGCTGGCTCCCGGCCAGCAGGACCACTTGCTGCTGGCCGTTTCCACCGAAGGCAGACAAGGGCCATTGAGCGTGGGAGTCCGGCTGCACGGCCGCAGCGGGTGGCGCCGCGTGCAGGACGTACTTCAGGTGCAGATGCAAGTGGTGTCGCCGCTGGTGCTGCGGCCGGGGCACGTTTCGCTGCCGCGACTGCGCCCGGGCCAGAAGCGCAGGGTCCAGGTCGAACTTTGGGGCATGGCCGAGGTGGTCCGAAACGTCCAGGCGCGGGTGGAGCACGAGGCGCTGCGCGTAGTCCACCTGCGTTGGCACCGCCCGGCAGCCACCGAACCGGTGCCGGAACCGCTGCACGGAGCCAAGGAAGTGCGACGGGGAGAGTTGCTCCTGGAAATCGACGCCGACGCGGCTGATCCGGAAACGACTACCCGCGTCGTTCTGCGCGGCGCGGCCAAGGTGCGGTTGCCGCAGATTCCGGTCTATTTGCGGGTGGTTCGGCCCTGGCGGGCCTATCCGCCGCGGGTATATGTTTCAAAGGATCGACTCCCCCTGCACCGCGTGGTGCTGGTGCGATTTGAGCATCCGCAGGGAACCGAAGCAATCTCGGTAAGTTCTCCGCCGGAAGTGCATGCCCGAGTAGTTCCGCTGGATGAAACCACATGGCGGGTGGAGTTGCACGTGGAGCAAGCGTTGTCCAAGCCGGCGGTGGTCAAGCTGGGTGGGCGGACCGCCGGAGCCCAAGTCATCCCGCTGGAACTGGTACCCGAAACATGAGCCACCGCGCCGGGCGGCGTGTGTTTGCCAGAGTGTTGCTGGGCGGATACCTGGCCTTGCTGCTCTGGAACGCCTGGGTGCACAGCGTGGTGATTGACGAGTCGGGACACATCGCCGCGGGGATTGTGCAATGGGAGTATCAGGACGCCTGGGGGCTGTATCGGGTCAACCCGCCGCTGCCGAGGCTGGTGGGCACATATCCGCTGGTGTTGTTCCGACTGGCTTCGATCCGGGAGCCGAAAGTGCCCGCTTCCCCCGCCATGCGGACCGACATGCTGGTGGCCGAAGCCCTGCTGGAGCAAAACGCGGCTCGGTGGCACGGGGTGTTGTTTACCGCCCGGTTGGGAATGCTGGGCTTTGCGCTGGCGGGCCTGTGGGCATGCTACCGGCTGGGGCGGCTGCTCTACGGGCCGGTTGGCGGACAACTGGCCGCTTGGTTTTGGGCCAGTTCGCCGATGGTGTTGGGACACGGCGCGTTTGTGGCCACCGACGTGCCGGCCGCGGCCATGGCCGCCGTGGCCTGTTATGCGGTGGTCCGGGCGATGCGGGGCGGAGGATACCAAGCCTGGTTGCTGGCAGGACTGGCCCTGGGAGCCGCTTTGTCCTGCAAGTTCACGCTGCTTGTGTTCCCGCCGCTTTTGCTGCTTGCGGCCGTGGTGGCCGACATCCGCTCTCGGGCCGCTGCACGGGCAAGCTGGGGCCGGACCAAGGGAACCCTGCTGGCCTGCGCGGTGGCGGTGCTCGTGGTCAATGCCGTGTACCGTTTTGCCGACACCTTGCGCCCGTTGGGCAAGTACGAGTTCGTCAGTTGCTTGTTTTCCGGCAGGGAAGAACCCTCCGGAATCCAAACCGGCAATCGCTTCCGCCACTGGGGACTGGGGTGGCTGCCCGTGCCGCTGCCGGCCGAGTTCGTCCAGGGAATCGACTACCAGCGCTGGGAGTTCGAACGCGGCTATCCTTCTTACCTGCGAGGGAAGTGGAAGCAGGACGGCGGCTGGTGGTACTACTACTTGTACGCCCTGGGTGTAAAGACTCCGTTGGGGACGCTGGGGCTTTGGGCCTTGGGCCTGGCCAGCTTGTTTTGGCCGGCCACCTGGCGGGGCGGAGAACGGTTCCCATTGATTCTGGGGCTGGCAGTGCTCGTACTGGTCAGTTCCCAAACCGGCTTCAATCATCATCTGCGCTATCTGTTGCCGGCCTATCCGTTTTTGTTCCTGCTGGGTGCCCGGCTGGGCCATCCTCGGCTGTGGAAGCTCCCTTGGTTGCGGGTGGCAGTGTGGTGTTGTGTGGTTTGGAGTACCGCCTGGGTGGCGCGGGTGAGCCCGCACTGGCTTTCGTTTTTCAACCTGGCGGCCGGCGGACCGGAAAACGGTCCGGCCCACCTGCTGGATTCCAACATCGACTGGGGGCAGGACCTTTACTTTCTCCGGGACTGGTACCGGCGGCATCCCGACCGCAAGCCGCTTTACCTGGCCTACTTCGGCATGGACGACCCGAGGCGCGTGGGCATTCGTTACCACTTGCCGCCGCAAGAGCCGCGTCCCGGATGGTATGTGGTGAGCGTCAACCCGCTGTACGGGCTGACGCATTTTGTCCGCGACCCTCAAGGCCGGTTCGTGCCGCTGCCCAGGGAGTATTTCGCCCCGTTGCGCCGCCTTCGGCCGGTGGAGCGAATCGGCTACTCCCTTTACGTGTTTCACATTCGACCGGAAGACGTAGCCGGACGGGAT
>WFOE01000207.1 GCA_015488215.1 Planctomycetales bacterium | reverse complement strand
GAAGAGCCGCTATTCCCTCCAATGCTAGTGCGGATGATTGCCACGGGGGAGGAAACCGGCCGTCTGGACGAAGTGCTACAACGCATTAGCCGGCACTACGACCGCGAAGTGGAAGCCGCCCTGAAGACGGCAACCAGCTTGATCGAACCGCTGATGATTGGGGTGATGGGCGTGGTGGTCGGAGGGATCGGGCTGGCGCTGATGCTGCCCATCTTCAAGCTCAGCAGCCCCGGCTAGGCCAGCAACGCCGGCCGCGCTGCTCCGGTTCTTTGCACCCAGTATGCAAAAAACCGCACCTTCGGCAGAGGTGCGGTCGACGACAAGAGCGGGCGACGGGACTCGAACCCGCGACATTCAGCTTGGGAAGCTGACACTCTACCAACTGAGTTACGCCCGCAACGCTGTTGTTTCTTCCTTTGTATTCTGTCGCCCGAGCGGGCCGATGACAAGAGGCTCTGCTAGCGGCGCCAGAGGCGAAGTCCCCAGCCAGGGCACCGGCTGCACTTCGCCCTGTTTCTGGTTCAACTGTCACGGCAGGAATGACCGATACTATCGGCACAGAGGGAAAATCCACCCTCTGGTGGTTGCCAACGATCCCTTGTCCGGGAGCCGCGTAAGCGGAGTCGAGCCGATGTTGTTCCGACGTGCATGCCGAAGGCTTGTTTTGCTGGGAGTTCTGCTCGCCTGGTCCGTTCCCGCCGCAGCAGAGGATTACTATATCGGCGACGTGCAGCCGTTTGCCAAGTTCGACATGAGCCTGTACGACCGCCGGCCCTGGAACAACGAGGGGTTCTTCTTCTCGTTGGATTATCTGGAATGGTGGATGAGCTCTCCGGAAAGTGCCGTGATCGGTAATCCGCACGCCAATCCGCTGGTGCAGGACCCGCCGTTTCCTGGCGGTATTTTTCGCCCGGCGTTCAACTCGTTGGATACCAGTTTCTTTGAAGCTGGACGGCACAGCGGACAGCTTATCGAGTTCGGCTACATCGAAGGAGATCGAGGCTGGATGGTCCGCACCTTGGACCTGAACAACCTCAAACAAAGCATCTCCAACGGCGCAACCGAAATCTCTTTGCCGGACCCGCAAGGCTTGATCTCCACCTTCGTTGACTTCGACGGGAACGGTTGGGACGACGACCTGGACGGGGACGGCATCCACGGTCGCCAGGGATTGGATATAGACACGCCTCCGGACCGCATCCCGGACGTCCCGGCTCCTGTGGACTTCGACGACACGGTGCAACCCGCCGTGGTGTTCAACGCCCTGACGGCCACGCTGGAAACCGAGTTCTGGACCGCCGAGTTCAACTGGCTCCACCGATATCCGCGATCCCACTACGGAGGGTTCTGGGAAACCTTTTGGGGTCTGCGCTACATCAACTTCGACGAAGAGTTCATCATCGATGGGGAGGGTGGGATTCTATCCACTTTGACTTTGGCCAGTGCGGCTGAGAACAACATGATCACGATCCAATTCGGTGCCTCCTGGATGCGGCAAGCCCGACGCTGGCGATTCCGCATGGATGGGCGTCTGGTATTCGGTTTGAACTTCCAGCGAATCCGACAGAAAGTCTCCTTTATGGATCAATCCCAGCGGTACGTGTTCGCCCCGGGCGATGGTGGTGGAGGCGACGAGGCACCGATTGTGGGAACCGACTTGGTGGGCATCTCGGCCGATGCCGTAAGCGACTCCTGGGCCAAGGTGGAGTTCGTCCCCATGATCGAAGTTGGCTTCACCTACTCGTATTACCTGACCCGCTACATCAGTGTGCGAGCCGGCTGGCGAGGTTTCGTGCTGGACGGCGTGGCCCGGCCCAACAGCATGATCAACTACACCTTCCCGCAGTTCGGCATTCTGCGGGACAACAACCGCCAGTACCTGTTCGCCCACGGTGTAACCTTCGGGTTCGACATCAACCGGTAGCGGGCGAAGCAAACAAGCAAGCTGCTTCCAGGAAACCCACCGGCAGGTGGGTTTCCGTTTTGCGCACCTTGCCCGGCCATGCAGCTCGCTTTCAGTAGAAAGAAACCCTCGTGCCCCCAGCGGACAATAAGAGCTCAATACGGCCCCTTGACTGCGTCGCGCAGCAACATTGTGAACAAGAACAGAAGATTGCGGGCCATGCGGGGCCCCAACCGCCGAGGGTCGCTGGCCACGCGGTGCAGCCACTCCAGTCCGCAACGCTGCATCCAGCGCGGAGCCCGGCGGACTCGCCCGGCCACGAAGTCGAACGAAGCTCCCAACTGAACGCTCATCGGCACCTGCAACCGGTCAAGGTTGCGGTGAATCCACAGCTCGCCCTTGGGTTGTCCGAAGGCCACCAGCAGCAAGTCGGTCCCGGCTTCGCGGATGCGGCGGCAAAGGGCGGCGTTTTCTTCAGCCGAAAGCGGGCGAAACGGTGGCGATTCCACTCCGGCCAACTGCAAGCCCGGGTAGAGCCTCACCAGCCGCGACGCGGCCGCTTCGGCCACCTCGGGCAGCCCCCCCAGAAAAAACACCCGATAGCCGCGCCGGCTGGCCCGATGGCACAGGGCGTAGATTAGGTCGCTTCCGGCCACACGTTGCGGCAACCGGCAGCCCAGCACCCGGCTGTACCACACCAGCGGCATCCCGTCGGCCACCAGGAACGCTGCCCGGCGGTTCACTTCGGCCAGCTCCGGCTGTTGGTTAGAAAGCATCACGTAGTTCAAATTGGCCGTGATGAAGTAGCCGGGTTCCCGCCCTGTAGCAATCCACGCATCCACCACATCCACCGTTTGTTCAAACGACAGCGGCTGAAGCGGCACGCCCCAAATGGTTACCGCCGGACGCTGAAGCAGCGCCAAGGCCTCTTCCGGGCACAAGCTTGCCGCCCCGGCGGATTGCGGGGACGCATCGCCCGGCAGCAACGGCAAAGCTACCCCCGAGAGGCTAGCCGGAGTAGGAAGCGGTTCTGAGGGCATGGGCCACCTAGGTCGGGCTTCGAGAAGCGTGGGACCACAGGGGGGACCGCTCCCCCAGCACAACTATGGCTTACAAATCCAAAGCTGGCTTGTCGGCCGGGGGAAATCGTCCCCGGGCGGTTTACCCCAAGTGGCCAATGCGAAGCAAGAGAGATACGCCAAAGCCACAACGCCGGCGCCCCGGCTGCCCGCTCCCCTGCACCTTGCGGACGAAAAAGAGGCCACTGGGAGCTTCTCCTTCAAAGGGCTTGGGGGCTTGGAGGCATGGAGGTGTGAAGGACGCGAGCCCCGCACTGACGTGCGGGGAGAAACGGCGCAAATCGGCGTGCGACCTGCGCCTTGCGCGGAGCTTCCGCTCCAATGCGAGAACAAGCGCCGGTTCTCGCACTTGGCGAGCCGCCAGCTAAGTACCCCTTTAGCGACCGGTCTCCGTGCTCCCCTGGCGGGGGCGCAGATGGGTGCCGGGCTTGGGAACGCAAGCCGGACCCGGTACTTGGCACGCAGCTCAATGGCACGCAGGCTAATGG
>WFOE01000206.1 GCA_015488215.1 Planctomycetales bacterium | reverse complement strand
GCCGAACTGGCCTATCTGCGGCAGCGGTTGCAACTGCTCCGCGACACGCTGGCCGAAGCCAACCGCCGCCACCAAACCCAGGTGCAGGTAACCGCCGTGCTGTTCGATTCCGAGCGCTTCCGCACCAAGCCCGGCGATGCCCGCTGGAACCAGGCCCTGGCGGCCAAGTACGACGCGGCCTATCAGGTGGCCCGGTCCGTGTTTCCGAAGGCCCGGGTGGAGTGGTACGCCCGCGGGGCGGTGCAGCGTTCGGCCTCGGCCACGGGCTGGAGCCAGGCGCGATACTTTCCGCTGACCGAAAAAGGGGAGACATTCGCCTGCTCGCTCTACGCGGTGCCGGAGATCGGCTACACCCGGGAAACATTCCGCCGCACGGTGGAAAACGCCCTGGCCCACGGCGTGGAAGAAGTAACCCCCTGGGTGGCGTTGGCTTCCGGCTACCGCCGCCAGGTGGATGCGTTCCACCGCTTCGATTTCGCTTGGGACTACGATTTAATCTATTCCTGGCAACTGGGAGCCGAGCTGAACCAGCCCTGGTTCGGCTCCCCGGAACGGGAAGTGCGATTCGCCCCCTGGCGTCGGGCCAAGGTGGTGATTTTCTACCCGCAGCCGTTCGATCCCCGCAGCCCTCACTGGGGCAAGCACTTCGTGGCCTACGTGCGCGGGGCCCATCTGGTGCGCCGTCTGCCAGAGTAGCCCGCGCGGCTGCGGCTAGAGACGCCTTGGCCGGTTGCCCCGCCCGTTTTCTCCGCCGATAGCCCCCAAGGAGGCAGGATTTCCTACACCTGCCCGTTGTGCCCGCGTTTGTGCCTTTCCACCGGCTTTTGCACGCAATTTTCCTATCTGGTTCCGTATTGCACCAAAAGTAAACTGCCATTCCCAATTTGCTCCCAATTTTCCTACAGCAATCCCTGATTGCACTCGTTTTTCTTATCATGCCTGAAAATGCTTGCAAATTGTCGTTCTAGTCGCGATTTGCAATAATTTTTCTGAGCACGGCTTGATTTGCGCGCATTTTTTCATCCTCAGCGTGTAGAATTGGGGCAGAAGAGAAGCCCGCTTCCGGCCGTCTGCTCCCTACCGGTGTTTTGTGACGTATGTCTCAATCGGAAAAAAAGTTACGACCAGCAGGCTACGCCGAGCTGGTGCGGCGTTTTGGCTTGAACGCGATACCCAACTGGCATGTGTCCCAGGTGGGGGGGAGCACGCGCCGCGTGGAACACTTGCCGGGGCAGGTGAAAGAGACGTTCCCCAAGCGGTTCTGGCCCGGGGACGGCCTGGGCGACCACCTGGAGTTTGCTCTGAAGTACGACGGCACGAACCTGGCGCTGCTTCAGGCCATCTTCGAGTGCGCTCCTGCTGAGGAGCTGGTGCACTACATCCGCTCCAAGCCGGGGGGCAAGTACGCCCGGCGGCTCTGGTTTTTTTACGAATGGCTGACCGGGCGGCGCCTGCCGCTGGAAGATATCTCGCGCCGCACCGCCTACGTGGATCTGCTGGATTCCCGGCAGTATTACACGGTTTCCATGCGGGAGGTGGTGCGGCGGCAACGGGTGCTGAACAACCTGCTGGGCCCGCGAGAGTTCTGTCCCGTGGTTCGCCGCACGCCTGAGCTGGACCGGTTCGAGCAGGCCGGCCTGGACCGGCAGGCCCGCGAGCTGGTCCAGGATTTTCCCCCGCACCTGCTGCGGCGGGCGTTGAGCTACTTGTTCGCCAAAGAAACCAAGCACTCGTTCGAAATTGAAAACGTCCGGCTCTCCTCGGACCGGGCCAGGCGGTTTGTCTCCCTGCTGCGCCAAGCCGAGGAGGAAGACTACTGCACCCGGGAACGACTGATCGAGCTACAGAACCAGATTGTCGATCCCCGCTTTGCCGAAAACGACTACCGGCGCGAGCAGAACTACGTGGGCGAATCGGTTTCCTGGCACGAGGAACGGGTCCATCTGGTCCCTCCCCGGCCGGAAGACCTGCCCTCGCTGATGCAGGGGCTGCTGGCGTGCCACCGGCGGATGGAGACGGGCCGGGTGCCTCCGGTAGTGCACGCCGCGGTGGTTTCCTACGGGTTCGTCTTTCTGCACCCGTTCCTGGACGGCAACGGGCGCATCCACCGCTTTTTGATCCACAACATTCTGGCCCGGCGCGGGTTCACTCCCCCGGGAGCCATCTTTCCGGTTTCGGCGGCCATGCTCAATCGGCCGAAGGAATACGACGAATCGCTGGAAGCGTTTTCCGGGCCGCTGCTGGAGGTGGTGGATTACACGCTGGACGCCCAGGGGCAGATGACCGTCCACGGACAGACGGCCCGGTGGTACCGGTACATGGACCTGACCGTGCAGGCCGAAGCGTTGTATCGGTTCATCCAGTGGACGCTTTCGGAGGATCTGCCCCAGGAACTGGAGTTTCTGCGCGGTTACGACCAGGCCAAGCGGGCAATCCAGGAAGTGGTGGACATGCCGGACCGGAAAATCGACCTGTTGATCCGGTTGTTGCGGCAGAACCAGGGGCGGCTTTCGGCCCGGAAACGCCACGACCTGTTCGACTTTTTGACCGACGAAGAGCTCCGTCGCGTGGAAGTGGCTTACCGGGAAGCTTTCGGCCCGGGCGGTGCCTGAACGGCTAGGAAAGCGCAAAAGAAAAGGCTCCCGGAATCGGGCGGCGTCCCAGGGGGGCGGAGGACTCCGTCAAAGACTTCCGGGAGCGATTGGAGGTAGCCACGGTTTGCCTGACCGCCCTGGCGAGCACGGCTCGCCTGCTCGGGCTCGAAGCGTCGCCTTCGCTTCCGTGCGTCGGCGACCGCTCCGTGGTCTGCCGGAAAGGAGGGACCCAGGTCCCCGGCTCCGAGTGCAGACCCACCCATCCTGGGCCACGCGGGGCGGCCGGCGTCCAGCGAAGAAGCCCCGGGCTTCCCTGCCCAGTTGCTTCCTCCTTGACGCGTGGGCGGGAAGATAGGCCATCGTCCCCCGGCAGGTCAAGGCGGAATCTTCCACCGTGCCAGCACCGCTGGCACCAGGCGGGCTCCGGAGGTGTGGAGGCTTGGGGACGTGGGGGGATGGAGGGGGAGCTTCCGCCCCGGGCTGGAATCGGCTTGCGCCCTGCGCCGTGCGCATGAAGCTTCCGCTCCGGCGCAAGAACAAACGCTGACACCGCAATTCAGCGAGCCGCCGACTTCAGTCGGTGGAGGGAAAGAACGAACAAGCGATTCTCTCCGGTTCTCCGGTCCTCCCCGGGGCACGAGCTGGCTCGCGGCTTGCGCAGTGCTGCCGCACCGGGAGGGAACCGGTGCCGATGCTTGGGACGGGCAATGCCGCTCTTACAGGTATTCCTGCCAGCCGCGCTGTTCCAGTTGCTGCACCAGGCGGCGGATTTGTTCTTCGCAGTCTTTGCGAGCCACCAGGGTCACTTCGGGAGTGTGGACGATAATCAGGTCTTCCACGCCTAGCGTGGCCACCAGATGCTCGCCCTGGCTGCGCACGATCAGTCCGCGGCTCTCCAGTCCCAGGTGGCGGCCCAGTACGGTGTTCCCTTGGGCGTCGGTGCCGTGGAGCCGGGCCAACGCCTGCCAGGAGCCCAGGTCGTCCCAATCGAACGGGGCTTCGATCACCACCACGTCTTCGGCTTTTTCCATCACGGCGTAGTCGATGGAAGTGCCCTCGATGGCCGCGAAGCAGCGGGCGAACGTTTCCTGGAACCGAGGCGAGTCGAACTCCCGGGAAATCTGTTCCAGTTGTTCGTACATGGCCGGCTGAAACCGGGCCAGAGCGTCCAGGATGTCGGCGGCCCGCCAGAGGAAAATCCCCGAGTTCCAGTAGAACGTGCCGGCCTCCAGATACCGCCGGGCCCGCTCCGCCCGGGGCTTTTCGTGGAACCGCTCCACCCGATAGGCCCGCAATGCCTCTCCCTCGGCAGGGGCCTCGTCCAGCGGTTCGCCGCGCTGGATGTAGCCGAAGGTTTCGGCCGGGTAATGGGGCGGGATGCCGAACGTGACAAACCGCCCGCGGCCCTGTTCGACGAGTTGCACCCCCTGACGCACCGCCTGCTGGAACGCTTCCGTGTTGCGGATTACGTGGTCGGCCGGGCAGACGAGCATCAGAGCTTCCGGGTCCTGGTGCCGGAACCAGAAAGCGGCCAGCCCGATGCAAGGAGCCGTGTCCCGTTTACACGGTTCGCCCAGGACGCTTTGCGCGGGTAGTTGCGGGAGCTGGCGGCGGATGGGCTCGACCAGTTGCTGGTTGGTCAGCACCAACAGGCGTTCCGGCGGCACCAGGTTCTGGAGCCGAGCCACGGTCTGTTGCAACAGGGTCTGCTCGCCGGCCAGGGGGAGCAGTTGCTTGGGACGTTGTTTTCGGCTCTCGGGCCAGAACCGGGTCCCGGCTCCCCCGGCCATCACCAACGCGTGCAGCATCGTCAGGGCTTCCTTTTACAAACCCAAGGGGAAAAGCTCCGCGGCCCGGTGCGAACCGCCTGGTCCGGAACGGCCCGGGCCGAACGCCTGGGGCGGAAAGTAACCCTCCGGCGTTGCTCCAATCCTCGGACGGAGCGTCTGCCGCCGAAAGTTTTGTGACACGCTCTTATTCTGGCACCGGGGCCGCCCCTTGGGGAGAGAGTTGCCCAAGTGCGCAAGCTGCTCTTCCACCCGGGTGCGGCAGCGAGTGTTTTCTCTCGGGCCAACTCATCTCTCGGGTCAACTACCGGTCCAGCCGGCGGCACAAGGCGGCCAGCACGCGATCGACCACGCGCGCCAGCACCAGCACCACGGGCTGCGAGCCGCGTTTGCGCAACTTGCGCAGCAGCGCCTCGGGAGAGACGTCCACGCCGCGTTTTTTGACCTCGGTAACGCGGTAGTCGCCGCGGCTGAGCGTCCGCTGAAGCCGCCGCCGGTCGAAGGGAAGCACCTGCAACACTTCGAACCCGGCCAGCAGCGGATGCTCCACCGCTTCCTGGCCGGTCAAGTACACCGCCCCGGGAGCCACCGGGCGGAGGTTCAACCGGTCCCCCAGGGCGTACTCCAGCCCGGCTGCCAGCACGGCCGGGTCCGGCTCGTAGAGAAAGCGTTCGATACCCAAGGCCGCTTCGCCGGCCGGGACCGCGCTCCCCTGGAACGAAACCGGCCCCGTGGGCATCAGCCGCGTGGCTTTGCGCAAGCCCGGCTCCTCGGCCAGCGAGCCGAACCAGGCGACCAACTGGCGGCAGTGGCCGCCGCGGCTAATCCATTCCCAGGTGGCTCGGGCTTCCCACTCCGGGGGTGGCTCGTCCATCGGCGAGAGCTTGACCGCCCCGTGCGGCACGCGTTGCAACAACCGCTCGACGGCCTGCCAGCCCAGGGAGGTTTCGCTCTGCCGGTAAACGCGCCGGGCCCCCTGGCGGCGATCGGCGTCCAGATGCCAGGCGGCCGCGTGGGCCAGGTCCGCCTCGAACACGTCCTGGCAACGGACCTGGACCGGGTGAAGTTTTTGCGGGGGAGTTTGCCGCTGGAGAAACTCCGCGGCGGCAGCCAGGTTGGCTTCGGCCAGCAGGCAGGCCACCGGGTCGCGGTCCACGGCCAGACCGGGGCCACGGGTGGCCAGCCCCAGCGTATCGCCCCCCAGTCCGCAGCACAGGTCGGCCCACGGCTCCCCAAGCGGGAAACGTCCGGCCTTGTAGCAGGCCACGGCCCAGTCGGTGGCTTGTTCGAGCCGCTGCCGGGTGAAGAACATGGCCTGGGCCATGGGAAACTTTTCCTTCGCCCGGCGGCGGAGACGCAGTTGTTCAATCACTACCACGGCCCGCTCTGCACCCAGCTCGCGGTGCAGTCGAGCCACTAGACCGGTGGCCAGCGGGTCCGCGTCCGCCAAGTGGTCGAGCAGTTGCCGTCCCTCGGGGCCGAGCAACCACTGGTAGGCGGCCAGGGGAGCATCATGGGCCGGGGGTGCCATCGGCCAGCGTTATTCCTGGATGTACTTCAGCGCCCGGTCCGAGATGTCCTTGCGGCACCAAGCGCCTTCCCAGCGGATCATCTTCACCGCCCGATAAGCTTCGTACTTGGCGGCCGAGATGGAAGGGCCTCGGGCCGTCACGCCCAGCACCCGCCCGCCGGCGGTGACAATCTGGCCGTCTTTTCGAGCGGTGCCGGCATGGAACACTTTGACGTTTTCCAGCGACTGGGCTTCTTCCAGTCCGCGGATGGGCTTTCCCTTTTCGTAGGAGCCGGGATAGCCTTCGCTGGCCATCACCACGCAGATGGCCGCGCCCGGTTCCCAATCGGGCGGCTCGATCCGGTCCAGGCGGCCCCGGGCGGCTTCCAGCAGAATGGGCAACAGGTCCCCTTTCATCCGAAACAGCGTGGGCTGACATTCCGGGTCGCCGAAGCGGACGTTGAACTCCAGCACCTTGGGGCCCTGGCGGGTAATCATCAGCCCGGCGTAAAGCACTCCGGTAAAGGGCCGTCCTTTGTGCTTCATCGCGTGGACCGTAGGTACCAGAATGCGCTCTTCCACCCAGCGCAACAACTTTTCGTCCAGGACCGGCGTGGGGCAGTAGGCCCCCATGCCGCCGGTGTTGGGCCCCTGGTCTCCTTCGTAGGCCCGTTTGTGGTCCTGCGAAGGCGGCAGCGGCAGGATGGTCCTGCCGTCGGTAATGGCCATCACGCTCACTTCTTCCCCGTCCAGACGTTCCTCGATCACCAGGCGGTCGCCGGCCGAGCCGAACTGCTTTTCGATGCCGATGCGGCGGACCGCTTCGATGGCCTCCTGGCGATTGGAACAGACGATGACTCCCTTGCCGGCCGCCAGCCCGTCGGCCTTGACCACCACCGGCATGTCCTTCCGGCTTTCCAGAAACCGCAGGGCGCTTTGGGGATCGTGAAACACGTGGAACTCCGGGGTGGGCACGGCGGCAAACCGCAGCAGCTCCTTGCAGAACACCTTGCTGCTCTCCAGCTCGGCGGCCGCCTGCGTGGGCCCGAAGATGGTCAGCTTCTCGGCCCGAAACGCATCCACGATTCCCAGGGCCAACGGCTGCTCCGGCCCGACCACCGTCAGGTCGATCTCCTCCTGCCGGGCGAACTGGACCAGGGCGGGCACATCGTCGGCCGCGATGGGGACGTTTTCCCCTTCGGCTTCGGTACCGGCGTTTCCCGGGGCGATGAACACCCGGGTGGCAAGTGGGCTTTGGGCCAGTTTCCAGGCCAGGGCATGTTCCCGGCCTCCGGAGCCGACGACCAGAACTTTCATCGCGGGGGATGCCTCTCGTGCACGGGAAAACGTCCAAACGGCGGCGGCACGCCGCGCGCCGGCCCGGGCCCCGGAGAGCACAGCTTTCCCCCGGTTCGGCCCGCGGCATTGTCATCCTACGGAGTGGCTTTCCGGGGCTCAAGAAGCCGAACGTGGAGGGATGGGGGGACGGAGGCTTGGAGGCGTGGGGGCGCGAGCCCCGCACGTCAGTGCGGGGAGAAAAGTCGGCGCTCGGCTTGCGGCTTGCGACCTGCGCCTTGCGCAGGAGCTTCCGCTCCGGG
>WFOE01000205.1 GCA_015488215.1 Planctomycetales bacterium | reverse complement strand
GTTCTGCGGCGAGCCGCCAGCTTATACAAAGGGTGTGAGGGCGTGGAGGCTTGGGGGGATGGGGGGGAGCTTCCGCTCCAAAGGGTCTTGCGTCTTGGGTCTTGTGTCTTGAGCAGGAGCTTCCGCTCCAGCGCAAGAACAAAGGCAATTCTTGCATTCGGCGAGCCGGGGACTTCAGTCCCCGGAGACAAAAATGACACATACAAGCGTTTTCCTTTGCTCTCCCCGGACTGAAGTCCGGGGCTCGCCATGAAGTCCGGGGCTCGCCGAACTAGAGTCGCCAAACGAGAATCGGCTTGCGGCTTGCGACCTGCGCCTTGCGCGGTGCTCCCGCACCAATGCACGAATGAACGCCGATTCTTGGAAACGGCGAGCCCCGAGCTTTAGCTCGGGGAGAAAAAGCCACAGAAAAGCATTTCCGCTCGCTTCCGCGGACTGAAGCCCAGGGGTTGCCGAAGCGCCGAGGCGAAGCGTCTGCTGATTGCTCAAAGACTATTGATTGGGTACAGCGAGGGGAATGAAGGCCGGCAGGAAGCAAGCCTTCCAAACCTTTACGCCGCCAGCGAGGTTACCACCTGCGCATGCTGCACGCGGCAAGAACCTGCTGATTGACCCGCTGCGCCCCGGGCAATATGGTGAAAGAATAAACGGACGCCCGGGACCATTTCTGCGATTTCAAAGCGGTGGCCGGAAACGGTTCCGGCAAGCTCCTTTCTCCTGGCTTTTGGTGGAACGCATCCGATGAAGAACAATTGGATCAGCTCTCTGGCCGTGGCAGGATTGGCTCTGATGCTTGCAGCCGGGTCCGGTTGCGGCGGTCCGGCCTCTTCCGACAACGGCGCAGGCAACGGCTCTTCTGCCGGGCAGACTCGCCGGCTCATCATCCTCATCAACGGTGAATCGCCGTTCTGGGACGCTTGTCGTCGGGGCGTGCAGGACGCTTCCCGGGAGCTGCAACTGGAACAGGCCGGCTTCGTGGCCGTCGTGGAATCCAACGACGGTTCTCCCCAAGGGCAACTGGAAAAGCTGCGGCAGTTCAACACCCAACGGAACATCGCCGCCGTGGCCGTTTCGGCCATTGATAAAGACAACGCCGCCGTGGCCGACGAGCTGCGCCGTTTGCAACAGCGGGGAGTGAAGGTGATTACCATCGATTCGGACCTGGATCGGAAAAAGTTTGCCGACGCTCGCTATGCCTTCATCGGCACCGACAACTTCAAGGCCGGCAAACTGCTGGGCCAGTGCATGAGAATCCTCAAACCCGAAGGGGGAAAGTACGTCACTTTCGTCGGTCGCACCGGGGCTCAGAACGCCATCGAGCGAGTGGGCGGCCTGGCCGAAGGAGCCGGAGAGAAGTTCCAACGAGTGGACAACATGGCCGACGAAAACGACCTGACCCGAGCCCGCGAAAACGTCCGCCACGCTATCCAGAACCACCCGGACGTTTCGATCCTGGTGGGCATCTGGTCCTACAACGCCGGAGCGATTGTGGACGTGGTCAAACAATTGGGCGTGCGCGACCGGATGCTGATTGTAGCCTTCGACGCCCAACCCGATGCCATCCGCTACATGGAACAAGGGCAGATCGATTGTCTGCTGGTCCAGAACCCCTACCAGATTGGCTATCAGGCCGTGCGGATGATGAAAGCCATGGTGCAAGGGGACAAGAAGACCATTGAGGAGATGTATCCCAACTACGGCAAGCCCGGGGGGGACATCTACGAAACCGGCCTCAAAGTGGTGGTGCCGGACGCCAACTCTCCGGTCAAACCGCAGCACGTGGAGGGCCAGGCCGAGTTTTACACTCTGCCGGAGTTCAAAAAGTGGCTGGCCAAATACAACCTGCAAGGGTCGTAGCGGCCGGGAACCGCTTGCACGCCCCCGGTTGAAAAGCGGCAGCAGACCGGTTGGTTGGTTCCCCTTGTGCTTCGGCGACCCTCGGGAAGCGTTCGTCGCCGGCGACGGGCGTTTTGTGCCGCTTTCACGCGGGAGCCGAAGCGGGTTCTTCCTGGTGGGCCAGGGCCTCCAATAGTTCTTCTTCCGGCGTGGGTTCCACCGGCTGGCTGCGCCACCACCAGAGCACTGCGGCGGCCAGCAGCCCGCTTACCAGTACCACCGGGGCGGTGAACTCCAGCTCGCCCTCGGCTGCCGTGCGGAGCAACCACTGCGGCCCGCCCAAACGCTGCCACAGTTGGGCCAGTTGTTCGTGGCTAAGCGACAGCGCGTTGTGCGTGGCGTGGAACAGCACCGGCACCAGCAAACTGCGGCTGCGGACGGTGATGTAACCCAACACCACCCCCACCAGCGCCGCGACAATCGCCTGCTGCACCACGGCGTGAATCATGCCGAATAGCACCGCACACAACACGATGGCCAGCCGCCGGTGCCCCATGTGCCGCAAGCCCGAGAGAATAAACCCCCGGAACGCAAGCTCCTCGCACACTGCCGGCAGCAGCGCCAACAGCAGCAATCGCCGCGGCCCGCCGGGCACCTGTTCCAGCAGGGCACGAGCCGCCTGTTTCATCTCGGGGCTGAGCGGGTACAAGGTCTCCACCACCTGGGCCACCGCTACTACCACCGGATGCAGCACCACGGCCAGCAATACGGCCATCGGCACCGCAGCGGGCCGGGGCAGTTGCAGCAGGAGGGTTTTGCGAGGGCTGCTGGTAAACAGCACGGTCATCAGTCCGGCCGGCAGCAGCACGGCCACCAGTTGCACGGTAACAATCATCACCGGCACCGAAGCCTGGCGCAGCGAGACGCTGAGCCCCAAGAAAAACTTCAACAACAGAATTAGCACCGCACAAAGCAGCGCCGCGGCCACCGAAGGCGTCTGGTCCCGATCCCGCAGCAGATGCCGCAACCACAGGCCCAACTGCAACCGTTCGCCTTCGCGGAACAGCACCGTCTCGCGGTTGAACTGGTCCACGGCCCAACGCACCGCCAGCCAGACGCACACGCCGGTGACGAACACCACGGGTAGCACGTATCGGGCTGCCTGGGCGTAGTCCCCTTCGATGGCCGCTCGCAGCAACAGCACGATGCCCGAGACGGGAATCAGCGAGTTGCCCAGGCTCAGCTCCACGCCGGGGGACATGGGCAGAATCACCAGCGGCAGCGCCACCAGGAACAGGGGCATCAGGTAGTACTGGCCTTCCTTGCTGCTGCGAGCAAAGGCGGCCAGGGCCAGGCAAAGCGCGCTGAAAAGCGCCGCAACGGGCAGCAGGGCCAGTAGCACCCAGAACACGGCCGCCGGGGGCGGAGGGCCGATGCCGCGCACGGCTTCGGGCACCTGGGCCACCACTACTGCCCCGGTCAGCGCCACGCTGGCCAGGTTCAGCACCACGGTCAGCACGCTGAAGAGCATCACGGTGAGCAGTTTTCCCCAGACGATTTCACTCCGCCGGGCGGGACTGCACAGCAGGGTTTCCAGCGTGCCGCGTTCTTTTTCCCCGGCGCAAAGATCAATCGCCGGATAGAACGCCCCGGTTAGTCCCCAGATGAGCAGCATGAACGGAAACACCGCCGACCACACGGCCGCTTGCCGCAAGGGCTGGTCGGCCAGGTCCTGTTCGTTCAGTTGGAACGGTTCCAGCAGCCGTTCGGAGAGGCCGTTTTGCCGGAAGTAGTGCCGCACCACGCCGGTGCGATAGTTGCGCAGCACGGCCCAAAGCCGTCGGTGGGCCACCTGCGAGCCCCGCTTGGCCGAGTAGTAGAGCAACTGCGGCCGCGGGAAACGCCGGGCTGGGGCGGTCGCTTCGGCGCCGGAGTCGGCGTTTCCGCCGGGACTGAACACCAGGGCCGCCTGCACCTGCCCGGTCCGCAAGCGACGGCGGACCAGTTGTTCCAGCGTGCGGCTGTCCAGACGCCGTACCGGCACCGTGTCTTCCAGAAACTGCACGCGAAGCAGGGGGGCGTCCTCGGGCCGGTCGAACCACTGGGGATGAAACGTCCGCTGCCGCAGGTCGAAAAGGGGCGGCTCGGGCGGCAGGTGCTTGCGTCCCAGCACCAGCACGGTGGTGGGC
Organism: Planctomycetales bacterium; assembly: GCA_015488215.1. Classification (GTDB taxonomy): domain Bacteria; phylum Planctomycetota; class Planctomycetia; order Pirellulales; family S012-138; genus S012-138. The sequence continues at coordinate 9,466 of WFOE01000205.1, read as the reverse complement.
GTCTCCTGCACGAACTGGGCCAGTTGCAGGAACGTGGCGCCCATCAGGGGGTAGAGCAAGAGCGGCAGCACGAAGATCAAAAACAGCATCCGCCGGTCGCGGAATTGGTCCCGCACCTCACGCTGCCAGATGAGCCACACGTTGCGCCAGTTCAAACGGAATCGCATGGACGCTCCGCTTCCGAACGTGCCAGGGACGAAGCCTGCTCCGGAGCCGGCAGCTCGCCCTCGTGCCGCGCGGCGCCGGAACCGGATTCGGCCACCAGGTGGTAGAACAGGTCCTCCAGGTCCTCGTGCCCGTAGTGTCGCTTCAGCTCTTCCAGCGTGCCCAGGGCCAGCAGCCGCCCGTGGTGGATGATTCCCACCCGGTCGCAGAGCCGTTCCACTTCGCGCATGATGTGGGTGGAAAAGACGATGCACTTGCCCGATTCGCGCAGCGTACCGATGATCTGCAACAGGCTGCGGGCCACGACCACGTCCAGCCCCACAGTGGCCTCGTCGAAGATGAGCACCGGCGGATCGTGCACTAGCGCCCGGGCGATGGAGACTTTCTGCTTCATGCCGGTGGACATCTTGGCCCCGGGCAGTTCGGCAATTTCCCGCATCTGCAACCGTTCGAACAGCTCGTCGATCCGCCGGCACAACACGCGCTGTTCCAGGCCGTAGAGCCGCCCGAAGTGTTCGACCATCTCGCGGGCGGTCATGCGGTCGTACACGCCGGTGTTGGCCGATACGTAGCCAATCTGGCGGCGGACCAGGGCCGGTTGCCGCACGACGTCGTATCCGCCGACGGTGGCCGTGCCGCCGCTGGGCTGAAGCAGCGTGGCCAGGATGCGCAGCGTGGTGGTCTTTCCGGCTCCGTTGGCCCCCAGCAGGCCGAAAATCTCCCCGGCGTAGGCATCGAAGCTGATGCCCCGCAGGGCTTCGATCCGCCCCAGGCGCAGATCGAAGTAGTGCTTGGCCAATTGGCGTACTTGGATCATCGACTCGCCGGCGCCGAATCCACCGGCTGGCAACGGGACCAGGAAGCGACCGGGCCGCTTGCCCGAGCGCGCACCCGGGCTACCTTCAACCATAGCTTGTCCCCAAGGGCGACAAAACCGGAATAGAGCGCAAAGCCGGTCCCAGGGCTGGGTCCGCCGGAGGGATTACACCAGCTCTTCGTTCGGGGAGTAGCCGTACCGCTGGAAGTAGAAAGCCCAGGCTCGGTCGATGCGGCTTTTGAGGTGCTCGTCCAGCCAGTGTGGATTGCGGCGGTAGCCGCGCATGCTTTCCAGATAGCGTTCCACGTGCGGCAACGCCACGTCGAAGGAGCCCAGCTCCAACTGTTCGTAGATGCGCACCAGGTGGGCCAATGGGTCTTGTACCAGGTCTTCAAACCGCAAGTGGATCAGGCGGTTTTCCGGAATCTGGGCTTCGGCGGCATGGAAGGCCCGGTACATCCGAGGGCACATCTGCAACACCAGGTCTTCCAGCCGGTCCTGCCACCGGGGCCAGTGGAGCGCTTCCACTTCGGCCATCCGCTGGAGCATATTGATTGTGGAGCGGAACAACTGATACGGATGCCGCACCAGGTGGACGAAGCGGGCTTCGGGAAACATTTGCCGCAGCAGTCCCACACGGGCCGTGTGCGTGGGCGATTTGAGCACCACCCGCTTGTCGGTCCCGTAACAGACGGCCACCAGGAACTCGCGCAGTTTACGCTCCCAGCGGCGCCGCTGGGCTTCGGGCACCCCTTGCATGTCCAGGTAGTCCAGCCGCGGCGGATGGTTCGGAAAGGCGAACATCCAGTACGGCGACGGTTCGCCCAGGGCGCAGAGGGCGAACTCGTCCTCCTGCGGCCGGTCCCAGCCAAAGGGCACGTTGTCCATCGGCCGGCGCTGGGGCAGCAGGAACCGCGTCCAACGCGGCACGAACCCCTGGGTGAGCAGAAAATGCGACGGCACGAAGCACTGATAGGTGGTCGGGTAGGTGTGGCGCGGGTCCACGCTCAACAGCTCGTGCAGCAGCGTCGTGCCGCAACGCCAATGTCCCACGATGAAAAGCGGCGGCTGCGGCAACTCGGCCCGACGAAGCCGCCCGCCGTACACCGCCCGTTGCAGCAGCCCCAAGGCCGAGTGCCCGAGGCTGCACAACGTAATGCTCAGTGCCGTGGGCCAGCGATAGGGGCTGATACGGAAGCCGTGCGCGGCCAGCATCCGCACCCAAGCGCCGAACTGGTATCCGTGCCAGACGCGCGGATGCCACCACCGGTCGGCGTAAGGTGCTCGCTGGGCGGGCTTCACTTGTTCCTGAACGAAGGTCATGCCGGTTTTCCCGGATCGCTGGGACGAAAGGTCCTCTGGCCCCCGGTCCCTGGGGCTCGTATCGTGCCGGGAGGACACGGCCCTTGAATCTCCAGTGTAACTGTTCCCGCAGGCGGGTGCCTTATTCTTTCGCGGACAAATGGCCAAAATAGCCAAATGGGAAAGGCTGCGTACTCCCTGGCAATTCAAGCACGCTTCCGTTCCGCTTGGTGGAACCCATTCTGCGATAAACGTCCATGAGCGTTCAACTGCCTATTTACCTGGACTATAACGCCACGGCCCCGGTCCCGCCCCAGGTGGCCGAAGCGCTGCGGCAGTGGCTAGCCCTAGGGCCGCTGAACCCTTCCAGCCAGCACGTCCTGGGTCGCCAGGCCCGTCGCTTGCTGGAAAATGCCCGCGAAGGCATGCTAGCACTGCTGGATGCCGAACCGGGAACCCGACTCGTGCTCACAAGCGGCGGGACCGAGGCCAACAACCTGGCCCTTTGCGGCCTTGTGCAGCCGGACGCAGGCCAGGTGATTGTCTCGCGGATCGAACATCCCAGCCTGACCCAGCCGGCCCGTTGGCTCCAGCAACAAGGGGTTCCTGTCGCCTGGCTCCGCTGCCACGGCACCGGGGTGGTGGACCTGGACCACCTGGAACAACTGCTGCAACAGCCCACCCAGTTGGTCTCGGTTCTGGCGGCCAACAACGAAACCGGCGCGGTGCAGCCGGTGGAACAGCTCGCCCACATGGCTCACCAGGCAGGAGCACGGTTCCATACCGACGCGGCCCAATGGGCCGGCAAACTGCCGCTGTCCCTGGCCGCCTGGCAGGCCGACGCGGTGAGCCTGGCCGGGCACAAGTTCGGGGCTCCCGTAGGTATCGGGGCCTTGCTACTCCGCCAGGGGGTTCCCTTGCGGCCGCTTTTGCGCGGGGGGCCCCAGGAGTTCGAACTTCGGCCCGGCACCGAGCCGGCTGCCCTGGCTGCCGCCATGCACCTGGCGCTGGAATTGGCCTGCCAGAACCTGGACCAGAAAGCCCGCCGGATGAAGCAACTACGCAACCGCTTCGAACAAACGCTGCTGGAAGCCGTGCCCGAGGCTCACGTTCACGCTCACGAAGTCCCCCGGGTGCCGCAAACCACCAGCATCGCCTTTCCGGGCGTGGATCGCCAACGGCTGCTGGTGCGGCTGGACCTGGCCGGAGTGGCCTGTTCCACCGGCTCGGCCTGCGCCAGCGGCTCAAGCGAACCCTCGCCCACGTTGCAGGCGATGGGCTGTCCGCCCGAGCTGCTTGAAAGCAGCGTGCGGTTCAGCTTCGGACCCGAAACGACCTGGGAGCAACTAAGCGAAGCGGCTGGGCGAATCGTTCAAGCCGTTTCGGCTCTGCGGGGAAAAACCTGACCCTCCAGCTCGCGTCGGGCAAAGTTCTGCTACGGACTGCTCGGCGCGAAATGACCGGTTAGCAGGCGGGACTATGAGTTGCACCGTAGCGGAACTACGGAACCGGCCGTCGCGCAGAACGACCGGCTCCCCGGTCCACCTGGAGATTGCCGCGAGACTAACCGCTGGTGGAGTACAACATGCTGTGGCAGGCCACGCAGGGAGCCAGCACCACGCGGGCGTGGCACTTGGGACAGCGGACCTCTTTTTCCAGCTTGAAGTACTCGCCCGAAGGGATGCCCAGCGTGCTGAGCAACCGCACCGGCTCGTCTTCGGCCTTGTCGATGCGTTTAACCTCCTGCGTGGAGAGCCCCACCGCCTCGGCAATCACCGCGTAGTCGCTGATACCCATCTCCATCAGCGCCACAGCAGCGGCGGTGCGATAAGGAAGAACCACTTTACGATTCCGCGGATGCCGCCAGGGACGGCGGCGAGTGGCTTTGTCGGCAATGCTCATCAGGTCACCTGGTCCGTGAAAATGAGGGGGATTGGCGCCTCCGTGGTCAAAAAGTCGGCCGCTCTCGTTCTCCGCTCACCGCGGGAAAAGCGGCATGGCAACCGTTGCCAGTGTGTCTCTTAGGCTAGTTTGGGTATTGGTTGGTGTGTCTCTGCCTCAATCCTCCGGGTAGGTGGAAGGGTTTTTCAGCAACACGTCGCCCAGCGGTGCATCCGCACTGGTGCTAGTCCACAGGAACAAGCCAAGCGGCAAGAAGTTGAGCAGTCAGAACCGCATGGAAGTCTCCTTGGGAGGGGCCGGTTACCTTCGCCAGCAAAGCCGACGGCTGTGGATCCGTCCACAGGAGCTGGCAGCCAGCCCGGTGTGGAATCGTTCCCGGAGAGCCTCAACCGGTGCAGTCCGCCGGATCGACGACGAGCTGAAACCGAAGCTCTACGGTTTTCCAACAGTCGGGAACGAGCTGTGCGTCCGGCGTCCTTGCCCAGCAGGAGAAGAGTGCTTCCCCCTTTGCGCAACACGTCCTACCCATAGGGTAAAGAAGATGTGAAAATATGTCAATCTCAATGCACCAGAAAGGCACAGTCGAGTGCATCAAATTGACTGCGCAATTGCCGCTGCATGTACCCCCTGTGATTTCTCTGCGAAATCATGGCGATAACTTCGTTTCGCAACTGCCACTCTTTCAAGAAGATAAGCTCAGTCGCCTACGCCAACGTCGGTTTCCAAAGCCTCGTAGATCAAGTCGTTTTCCCGGGCATTGTGCTCCCGAAGAGCTTTGAGAAAGCGCTCCACCTGTTGGCGTAGTTGGAGTGGGTCTTCAGCCGGTTCCTTATCCACGAGCTGTTGCAGTTCCCGGGCCGAGGCGACCAGTTCCCGGTGCTCGCGGCGCAGTTGTTCGATGCGGTCCAGCAGTCGCGGCTCCTGTTGGGCAATCTGGCTCATCAGTCCCTGGGGCGATTCCAGTTGGCGGGCGTGTTCTTCCAGCAAGCGGCAAACTTCTTGCAGCCGCTGGGAGAGCAGTTGCCGCCACGGTCCGGGACGGCCGCACTGGGGGGCCATCCACGCCAGGTCCAGACGGTGCATGGCTTCGACCAGCGCGTCGCGGTTGCGGCGGTCTTCGTCCACGCTCTGCTGCGAAACAGTATGGCTCATTTCGGAGAAACACCTGCGGATAAAGGGGAAAACATCGTACGCTACGCGGCCAAAGCCCTGCGTGTTTATTCTACGCAGACGACCCGCCGATGGACTACTCTCCGAGCGTCCCCCCAGGGCAAATTGCTTTCGCTTTACAAAGCCCAAGAAGAACGGAGCCTCTCGGCGGACTCGAAGCCCAAGGCTAGAAATACGTGGTCAGGTCGATGCGGAATCGCCACTGGGTCTGGCGGCTACCGGCCACCGGCTGGATCGGCTGGCTGGAGAGAATCCAGAGCCGCAGCTCTACTTCGTCCCAAACAAACCAGTCCAGCCCTATCCAGTGGCCGCGGAAGTTGGAAGCCAATTGGAAATCGTCCTGGACCACCGGCGTAAACACACTTTCCTGGCGGACTTCGTTCCAGGTGTAGTAAATCTTCCAGGCTCCTTGCTTTCGAGAGGTGACGGCCGGCCCGAGCTGCATGCCGATAGAAAACCCGTCGGCCAGGTCCGCATCGAACGACTGGGTGTTGTAAAAGTATTCCCACACCACCTGAATCGTGTCCAACGCCGGCAAGCCCGGCGGCTGCCAGGAAAGAACGAGCAACGGATTAAGGATGCTGAACCCGGAGGCGAACACCACGTCGTCCGGCCCCGGGCCCACCGGCACCACGGCGTTGCCCACGTTGTTCTCGGCGCTGATGCGAGTGTTTCCGTCCGGGTTGAGGTTGTTCCAATCGTACCAGGTAAACCCGAACTGGAACTGCCACCGAGGATGAAAACGGTGGTCGAACCACAATTGGGTAAAGAACAAGCTGGCGTCGTCCTGGTTGGCCAGCTCCAGCACCCAGGATTCTCCTAGCAGGTATTCCACGCGGTCGATTCCCAGCCAGTGCTCCAGTCGCCAGCCGGCGGCCACGCCTTCGGGATGGGCCGCTTCGTCCCAGACCAAATCCCCCACCGGAGCGGCGAAAATGGGATTGAGCCGCACGGGATTGCGGAACTTGCCCAACGTGACCCACCCCTGGGCCGGCATCCACCGGGGCTGCAGATGAATGAACAGGCGGTCCAGGTTGAACTCGACTTTGTCCAGCACGTCGCCCGCGTCCTGGTAGGAAAGAGGGCTGCCGGCTCGGTCGTCCGGTTCCAGTACGATCTTGCGGTCGCCGGTGGTCCAGCGCACCCCCGCCCGAACTTCCGAGTTCCACCGATACGTCAGCGCCAGCCGGGCACGCAGGCGTTGGCGGTTTCGAGTGGGTCCGACCAGGCGTTCCGCATCCGTTTCGTGCCGGATGCGCACGTGGCCGCTGAACTCCAGCCGCCGCAGATGTTTCATCCAGGCAGGTTCCTCGGCCGAGGTGGCCGCTTGGGCCGTGTTGCCCCCTTGCCGGGAAGCCGTACCAGCCGAAACCAGTCGCCGCGGAAAAACCGGCCCGCTGGGCAACTCCTCCTGCCCCGGGGCCGCTCCAGCAAAACTACTCGACGGAACAAACAGCCCGGCCGGTTGCAGAGCCGGATCGGCAATGGCCGAAGGCGGCGGAAGTGGTCGTGGCACGTGCTCCGTTTCCACCGGAGGCAACCGGACCGGCCGTGCCGGCGGGGGCCGATAGCCGCGGAAGAAGCGTTCGCTTCCGGCGCCAGACTGTCCCTGAGCTGCTTGCCCAGCAAGCAACAGCTCCAGCAGCGGCAGCAACAGGCAAATCCAGCGTGCTTGCACCATGGGCGGTTTCGGCTCGTTCCCTAAGGAGCTGCCCCGCTCCGGCCGCCGGAAAACCAAGCAGCCGGTTGTATCGATTGCATCGAACGAGCCGGTTGTGCCCAATGAGCCAAGGGCCGATTTTTCCGGTTATGCGGCCCGCTACTCCCGAGAAACTAGCCCCGACAAATAGCAAGCGGGCGGACCTGGCACAAGAGGGCGACAGCTTTCTTCTCGATGGGAGGCAGAGTACAATACCTGCGCCACGAGTTTGCCGTGGCGTGGAGCAATTCTTTCCATGTGCTTTTGCCCCCAGGGCGAGGAGCAACTGTGGCAAAAACTTCTGCGTTTCCAGAAACCACCGACCGGGCGTTGCGTACCGCGCTGGCTGCGGCTCAGGTGGCCCGGGACAATCGAGGAGAAGACATCCTGATTCTGGACATCCGGAGGCTTTCGTCGGAGTTCGATTACTTCGTGCTCGTCACCGGCACCAGCCGAAGGCAACTGCACGCCATTAGCGAACAAATCGACGACGTGCTGGAAAACCAACTGGGGGACCAGCGGCTGGGAATCGAAGGCTATCAGCAAAGCCGCTGGATTCTGTTGGACTACGGGGACGTAGTCATCCACCTGTTCGACCCCGAAACCCGGCAATACTACGCCCTGGAAGAGCTTTGGGACGACGCGCCGCGGGTCCCCTTCCCTCATCCGGACTATCCCGATCCGCTGGCCGGATAAACCGCTTTCTGGAGGACGCGGGAGCCTCGGCTGCCCCGATGCCGGCGGCTTACCTGGAGCGCGAGAAGAGACGCTTTTTCTTACTCCAGCCACTCAAAGCATGTTCACCGGGTCGATGTCCACGGCCAGTAGGACTTCCGGCGGGAGTTCCAGTCCGGCAAGGGATTCGGCCACCAGGTCCCAAAGCGGCACCGTCTCGGGCGCAAGCACCTGGAGGTGGAAGCGGTACTGTTCGCGCAGCCGGGCCAAGGGGGCGGGGGCCGGACCGAGCACGCGGCCTCCTTGTTCGGCCGCGCCGGTGGCCTGAAGCTGCTGCTGGATGCGACGGCAGGTTTCCGCGGCCCAAAGACGCACCTGGTCCACGTTCGCTCCCCGCAGCACGAGCCGAGCCATGTGGCCAAAGGGCGGATAGCCCAGCTCGCGGCGCATCCGGAGTTCCCGCTGGGCAAAGCCGGTGTAGTCCTGCTCTGCTGCGGCCCGAAGCACAGCGTGGTCGGGCGTGAACGTCTGCACCAGCACCCAGCCGCGGCGGCGTCCGCGGCCGGCTCGCCCAGCCACTTGGACCAGAAGCTGAAACGTGCGTTCCGAGGCCCGAAAATCCGGCAGGTGCAGTGCCGTGTCGGCGTTGATTACCCCGACCAGGTGTACGTTGGGAAAATCCAGCCCTTTGGCAATCATCTGTGTGCCCAGCAGAATACGGGCCCGGCCTTGCTCGAACGCTTCCAGGGCGCGGCGATGGCTGTCCGGGCGGCGCATCGAGTCGGTGTCCATGCGGATGCACTCGACCTGGGGAAACCGCCGCCGCACTTCTTCTTCCAGCCGCTGTGTGCCCCAGCCGGAAAAACGAATGGCCGGATGGCGGCACTCGGGACAGGTTCTGGGGGCGGGCAGCTCGTAATCGCACCAGTGGCACAGCACCACTGCGTCCTGCCGGTGGTAGGTCAAGCTGATTTCGCAACGAGGGCACTGCATCGCGTAGCCACAGGCCGGACACTGCACGTGCGTGCTGTATCCGCGGCGGTTCAGCAGCAGGATCACCTGCCCTCCTTCTTCCAGCACCTGGCTTACGGCGCGATGGAGCTGCGGGCTAATCATGGCCGGGCCGCTGCGGCCGGGGCCAGGCGTGCGCAGGTCCACCAGTTCCACCTGCGGCAACGGCAGGCGGTTAATTCGCCGAGTGAGCCGTAGCAACTGGTACTGGCCGCTTTGGGCCCGGTGGTAGCTTTCCAGCGAAGGGGTGGCCGAGCCCAGCAGCAGCGGCACCCCTTCTTCCCGGGCGCGGAACAGGGCCACTTCCCGGGCGTGGTACCGAGGAGCGCTTTCCTGCTTGAAAGAGGATTCGTGCTCCTCGTCCACCACAATCAGTCCCAGGTGTCGCACGGGAGCAAACACGGCGCTGCGCGCCCCGACCACCACGCTCACCTGGCCTGCGGCGATTTGTTCCCAGTGCCAACTGCGTTGGGTGTCGGTCAGATGACTGTGCAGCACGGCCACGCGGCCGAACCGGGCTTCGAACCGCTGCTGGGTCTGGGGGGTGAGGCTGATCTCAGGCACCAGCACCACGGCGCTGCGTCCCGACTGAATCACCTGCTGGATGGCTTGCAGGTACACTTCGGTCTTGCCGCTGCCGGTGATGCCGTGGAGCAGAAACACCTGGTGCCGCCGGGCTTCCAGGGCGTGCTGGATTGCCCGGAGGGCTTGTTGTTGTTCTGGGG
>WFOE01000204.1 GCA_015488215.1 Planctomycetales bacterium | reverse complement strand
GTGCAAGATGGCTGGCGGTGTTTCTTCGGAGCCCGGACTTCAGTCCGGGGAAAACCGGAGAAAAGCGCTTGCTCGTTGTTCCTCCTCTGCCAGCTAAAGCTGGCGGCTCACCGATTGCGAGAATCGGCGCTTATTCTCGCATCCAAGCGGAAGCTCTCCGCAAGCCGATGCCGGGGGGATGAAACGTGGCCGATGTGGTATAAAATGCACCCGTGGCGGCGGACGTGCTCTTTTCAGCGCGGCCGGTTTGCCGGGAATGCCACGCCCCGGTGGCCCGGCGCCGGCGGGTGAGCGGTCCGGTTGCCGTGCCGGTTTGGTTTCTTCCCAGGCCCCCCGAACGGAGAAGCATCGTGGTTGCCAAAGCGGTTGCCCGCGTGTTGGACAAGGCGGTCGAAGGCCGGCGGCTTACGCCCCAGGAAGGTCTGTTGCTGCTTGCGGAGTGCGATGACCTGACCGCCTTGGGCCAGGCGGCCGACGCGGTAACCCGGCGGCTGCATCCCGAGCCGTGGCGCACCTACAACATCGACCGCAACATCAACTACACCAACATCTGTTCGGCCACGTGCGATTTCTGCGCGTTTTACCGGCGGCTGAACGACGCGGACGCCTACGTCATCGAGCGGGAGGAGCTTTACCGCAAGATTGAAGAAACGGTGGCCTTGGGTGGCGACCAGATTCTGCTCCAGGGCGGCTTTCATCCCAAGCTGCCGCTTTCCTGGTACGAGGAGCTGCTGCGGGACATCAAGAGCCGCTTCCCGCAGGTGAATATCCACGGCTTCAGCCCGGCGGAAATCTGGCACTTCACCAAGGTGTTCAAGCTGCCGGTGCGTGAAGTGCTGGTGCGATTGAAAGAAGCGGGCCTGGGGTCGCTGCCCGGCGGAGGGGCCGAAATCCTGGTGGACCGCGTGCGCCGCCAGATTACCCGCGGCAAGTGCATGAGCCAACAGTGGCTGGAAGTCTGCCGCCAGTGGCACCAGTTGGGCGGACGCGGCACGGCCACGATGATGTTCGCCCACGTGGAAACCCTGGCCGACCGTATCGAACACCTGGAACAGATCCGCCGCCTGCAAGACGAAACCGGCGGGTTCACCGCGTTCATCTGCTGGACCTTCCAGCCGGAAAACACCCAAATGAGCCACATCCCCAAGGCCGGAGCCCACGAGTACCTGAAAACCCAGGCCGTGGCCCGGCTCTACCTGGACAACGTGCCCAACATCCAATCCAGTTGGGTCACGCAGGGGTTGAAGGTGGGGCAGTTGGCCTTGTTCTACGGGGCCAACGACATGGGCTCGCTGATGATTGAGGAGAACGTCGTCTCGGCCGCCGGTACGGTCTATCACCTTACGCTGGAGCAAATCCAAGATGCGATTCGCCAGGCCGGCTACCAGCCGCGGCGGCGGAACGTCTTCTATGAGCTGATCGACGACCCGCCCCGGCAGTCCGCCCCGGCCGTAGCCGCGGGACCGTAGCGGGCTCGCCCGTTGCAAAAATCAGCGCTTGTTCCTGTATTGGTGCGGAAGCGCCCCCTCATCTCCCCACGCCTCCAAGCCTCCACGCCCTGTCCCGCAGGCGAAAGCATTGCCTGCATGCGCGCCAGGTGGTGTTGCACGCCGGCAGAGGGATTGTCTATATGGCCGGAGCTTCCCGCTGGTGCCGGCCACCACGGGCCGGCCGGGGGAAGGCGTGTGTGTTCGGTTTGCTCGGCTCCCTGGCCGCAGGAGGATGTTGCCATGTTCGCCGCGTTCGACATCAGCCTTAGCGGCATGGAAGCCCAACGCGTGCGGCTCAACGCCATTTCGAGCAACATCGCCAACGTATCGACCACGCGGGACGAGGAGGGGAACCCCCGGCCCTACCAGCCGCGGTTCGTGGTATTTGAAACCCGGCCGGTGGATTCCGCTCCGGCAGGCGCCGCCGGGGTGGAAGTGGCCGCCGTGCGTACCGCCGAGGTGGAACCGCTGTGGCGCTACGAGCCGAACCACCCGGACGCCGTCAAAGAAGGACCCCGGCAAGGCTACGTGGCCTATCCGAACGTGGACCTGACCGTGGAGTTTGTCGACGCCCTGGAGGCGACCCGGGCCTACGAAGCCAACGTGGGCGTGATGGAAATCAGCCGCGACCTGGCGCAGCAGACGCTGCGCATCCTGGTCTGACCCCGAGTGCCCCCGGCCAGGCCGAACCGTAAATCCTCCCAGGAAAGGACCCGGCCATGAACGGACCCCTGCTGCCGCCGGGCGCCGGACCGGCGGTGCCGCTGCCGCCCACTCCGCCGGCCCCGCCGGGAAGTGCCCAGGCTCCCGGTGCTTCCGCCTCGTTCAAGGACCTGCTGTTGGAGTCCATTCAGGACGTCAACTCCGTGCAGCAGGAAGCCCAGCAGGCGGTCGAAGCCCTGATGACCGGAGAGCCAATCTCTCCGGCCGAAGTGCTCACCGCCGTGCAGAAGGCCGACCTGGCTTTCCGCATGATGCTTCAGATCCGCAACAAAATCGTCCAGGCGTACAACGAAGTGAAGAACATCCAGGTGTAGCTCGCTGACTAAGGGCCGGCCATGGAAGTGGCGCTACAGGGTTTCCAGCAACTTCGGGACTTTTATCTGTCGCTCTCGGCCGGGGCACGGCTGCTGGCCGTGTTGCTGGCCGCCGTGGTGGTGGTGAGCCTGGGCTTTCTGTTCACCCAGCAGGTGGAACAGGCCGACGCCTACTTGTTGGGCGGCAGGCCCTTTACGGCCGGGGAGCTGGCCGCCATCGAAGCGGCGTTCGCCAAAGCGGGGCTGACCGGGGCGGTAATCGAAGGCAATCGCATCCGCGTCCCTCGCGGTCAGGAAGCCCTCTACGTGGGCGCGATGGCCGATGCGGGAGCCATCCCACCGGATTTCCACACCTATCTGGACAAGGCCCTGGCCGAACAAGGACCCTTCGTCAGTCCGCAAAAGCGCGAAGAGCTGCTCCGCAACGCCAAGCAGAAGGAGCTGGCCTTCATCATTCGTTCCATGCCGGGAATCGAGAACGCCGCCGTGCACTACGACGTGCAGCGCAAAAGCGGCCTGTCGCGCCAGGTGGTGGCCACCGCCTCGGTGAGTGTCAAACCGGCCATGGGACAGCAACTCGACCCGGAACGGGCCCGCATGATCAAACACCTGGTCGCTTCGGCCATCGTGGGCCTGAAACCGGAAAACGTCACCGTGGCTGATCTCAACGGACGCGTCTATGCCGGTACCGGGGACGACGCGACCGGGGCCGGTTCGGAACACAAATACCTGAGCGTGATGCACGCCCATCAGAAACTAATCGAACAGAACATCCTGCGGGCGTTGCAGTACGTGCCCGGCGTGACCGTCAGCGCCCACGTGGAGCTGAACCCCGAAGTGGAAGGCTCCAAGCGCGACGTGCGTTACGACAACAAAAACGGCGGCCAGTTGGCACTGCGGGAACAGACGATGACGAACCGTTCCACCACGGGCAGCCCCGGCGGACGTCCCGGCCTAGTGGCCCAGGGCGGAGCCAACCAGGCGGCCCAGCTCAGCGCCTCGGCCCGCTCCAGCAGCAGCGAACAAGAACAAACCATGCGGGAAGAGAGCACGCTGCCGGCCCATTCGGTAAGCGAAATCCGCCACATCGGGCTTACTCCCCGGCGAGTGAGTGTGGCCGTGGGTGTGCCCAGCACGTACTTCGAGCAGATCTGGCGGAAGCTCCACCCGGACAAAGCCGCTGATCCGGAAGCCCGGCCCGATCCCACCGAAATGCAGCAGATCGAACAGCAGGAGTTGGAAAAAATCCGCAAGCACGTGGCCATGCTGCTCCCCCCGCCCACGGACGGAAGCGACGTGGAATCGCTGGTTCGCGTCACGTCGTTTTCCGCCGTGCCGCAAGAGTCGCTGCCGGAGATTACCTTGGCCGATGAGGCCCTGGGCTGGCTGGGTCGTTACTGGAGCACGCTGGGGCTGCTGGGGCTATCGCTGGTGGGCCTGTTGATGCTGCGGAAACTGATGCAGTCTTCCGCTCCGGAGCTTCCCCCCGAGACGGCAACGCCCGAACCGGCCGCGGCCAGCTCCGCGACGGCCGAAGAAGAAACCGAACAGGAAACCGCCAAGGAAGGAACCCCCGGTTGGGAAAAACCCACCACGCTCCGCGACCAGTTGGTCGAGATGGTCCGCAGCGACCCGGACACGGCCGCCTCGATCCTCAAGGGCTGGATTGCCAACTCGCTCAGTTCCTGAGCGGCAACCGCCTCTCCCGGACCGCAAAGTGCCTTGCCGCCTGAATCGAATTGCCGATGAATCCTACCAACCCCCTGCGAAAAGCCGCCGTGCTGCTTTCGGCCCTGGATGCCGAAACGGTGGACCAGCTTCTGGAGCGGCTCAGTCCCCAGGAGGCGGCCCTCTTGCGCCAGGGGTTGATGGAGCTGGAGCGGGTGGATCCGCGGGAACAAGCGGCCGTGATGGAACAGTTCGTCCACCGCTGGCAGCAGCCGGAACCAAAGCCCCCGCCGGGGCAAAGCGAGGGGGCGGTTTCCCTGGAACTAAGTGGCAGCCCGGCCCGGGAAGATTCCCAGCCGCGCCGACCCGAGGCCCCGCTCCAGTCGGCGGCCACCCCGTCCGGCAGCCCGGCTGCTTCGCAGCGTGGCCCCGGTTCCGCCGCGGGAGAGCCTTCCGGCCCGCTGGCCACGCTGGCCCAGGTGGACCCCCGGCAACTGGCCGGAGCCTTGCAGCAGGAACGGCCGCAAACGATTGCCCTGGTGCTGGCCCATCTGCCCCCGGAACACGCCGCGGAGGTTCTTTCGCATTTTTCGGGCCGACTGCAGGCCGACGTGCTTCGCCGCATGGCCCGACTGGAACAAATCGACCCGGACGTGCTCCAAGCCGTGGAACAGGGGCTTTGCCACCGCTTGCAGGCCGCCCCGGGCATCCAGCAGCAGACGCCGCTGACCGGCAGCGAGCTGGTGGCTCGGGTGCTGCAAGCCGCCCCGCGCAAAACCGAACACGAGCTGGTGGAGAACTTCCGCCGGTACCATCCGCAACTGGCCCGACAGTTCCACACCCGCTCCCTGCAATTCGAACAGTTGGCCTTCCTGCCCGTGGAACAGGGACGCACCTTGGCGGCCGAAGCGGGTCTGGAACTGCTCGGTCTGGCCCTGCTGGACGCTTCTCCGGGGTTGGCAGAACGGTTCCTGAGTTACCTTTCGCCTGAGGAGCGGAACCGGTTGCAACAAAGCTGGCAGGATCCCGGACCCCTGCAACTGGAAGACATCCGCCGAGCGAAGGAACAAGTGGTCCAACTGGCCCTGGAACTGGAAGCCCAGGGGCGGCTCTCACTCCGGCAGCTTCCTTCGCTGCAAGCCGCCTGAAGAAGAACGCCACCGGCTGGAGAGGCATCCCTTGCCGGATGCCCAACCCCCTGTCCACATAAATAACCCAAGACGCAAGACCCACGACTCAAGACCTGAAGGTTTTCCATGCCGCTTATCCGACAAGGAGAAGCGGCCGCCCGAGGCGCGCGGCCGTTCAACCTGGAAGACCTGAACCAACGGGCCGAAAAGTATCTGGAACACGTGCGCAACCAGGCCCGCCAGATCCTGCTGGAAGCCAAGCAGCAGGCCCAGGCCCAACGCGCCCAGGTGGAAGCCGAAGTGCGCGGGCAGTTGCAGCAACAGTTCCAGCAACAGGTGGCCCAGGAAGTTCTGGCCCAACTGAACCAGCGGGTGCAAACGCTGCTGCCCGCCTTGCAGCAAGTGGTGGAGCAATTGGCCCAGGCTCGCAGCCAGTGGTTGGAACACTGGCAGCAAAACGCGTTGCGGGTGGCGGTGGCCATAGCCGAAAAGATTATCCGCCGCCAACTGGAACAGCAGCCGGATATTCCCTTGCAGTGGGTCCAGGAAGCCCTGGAAGCGGCTGCCGGCAGCCCGCAGGTGGTGGTACGGATGAACCCCCGGGACGTGGAATCCCTGGGCGAGCAGGTCGAGCAACTGGCCCGACAACTCCTGCCCGCGGCCCAGTTCCGCCTGGAGTCCGACCCGACGGTGGAACCAGCCGGTGCAGTGGTTCACACCGCCTGGGGCGAAGTGGATCAGCAACTGGGCACCCAGCTCCAGCGCCTGCTGGAAGAGCTGGAGTAGCGGCCCCGGAGCCCCCCACCCCGAGCCTCCCTGACAGAAACACCCGATGGACGAGCTAGTGGAACAGATTCGCGGCACCACGCCGACCGAAATCCGCGGCCAGGTGGCCAGGAGCCAGGGGCCGGTGCTCGTGGCCCGAGGATGCCCTGTCCCCTTGGGCGCCCTGTTGGAAGTCCACCGCCGCGGGTTACCTCCCCTGCTGGCCGAAGCGGTGGGGTTCCAGGAGCACGAAACGCTGATGATCCCGCTGGAAACGCCCCAGGGAATCCGGCCCGGCGACCCGGTTCGCCTGAAACGTTCGCAGCGTTGGGCCAAAGTGGGCCCGGAACTTTTGGGGCGAGTGATCGACGCGCTGGGCCGCCCCATGGACGACGCTCCGGCCCCGCTGCTGCCGCATCGCCGGGCGTTGGAAGCAGCTCCGCCTCCGGCCACGCAACGCGGGCTAATCGACGAGCCGCTTTCCACGGGGATTCGGGCCATCGACGGGCTGCTCACCTGCGGGGTGGGCCAGCGGATGGGCATCTTCGCCGGCTCCGGAGTGGGCAAAAGCACGCTGATTGGCATGATGGCCCGGTACAGCTCGGCCCAGGTGAACGTGATTGCCCTAATCGGCGAACGCGGGCGCGAGGTGAATCAGTTCCTGGAAAGCGAGCTTGGCCCCCAAGGACTGGCCCGCTCCGTGGTGGTGGTGGCCACCAGCGATCAGCCGGCTCCGCTTCGGATTCGGGCCGCTCAGTTGGCCCTGGCCGTGGCCGAATACTTTCGCGACCAGGGGCAGCGGGTGTTGCTGCTGCTGGATTCGGTGACCCGGTACGCGATGGCTTTGCGCGAGCTGGGCCTTTCGGCCGGCGAGCCTCCGGCCACCCGAGGCTATCCGCCTTCGGTGTTTGCCGCGTTGCCCAAGCTAGTGGAGCGGGCGGGGATGGCTCCGCGGGGGAGCATTACCGCGTTTTTCTCCGTGCTGGTGGAAGGGGACGACCTGCAAGAGCCGATCGCCGACACGATGCGCGGCTTGCTCGACGGCCACGTGTGGCTGAGCCGCTCGCTGGCTTCGCGAGGGCACTTTCCTGCCATCGACGTGCTGGAGAGCATCAGCCGCCTGATGCCCCGGCTGGCCACGCCCGAACAGCAGGAAGCGGCCGCTTGGGTGCGGCGTCTGCTGGCCGTGTACCGGGACAACGAAGACCTAATCACCATCGGCGCCTACCGCCAGGGAAGCGATCCCCAGGTGGACCTGGCCCTGCGAATGCGCCAGGCCATCGACGCCTACTTGCAGCAGCCGGTCGAACAGCCAAGCGATCTGGCCCGGGCCCAAGCCGGACTGGCCCAGATATTGCAAGCCATCAAGCAACAGCAGCAACAAGCCGCCACGGCCGGCGCAACCCCCGCGGCGCCGCAAACGACCCCCGGCGCAAGCGGCACTTAGAAACGAACCATCCTGAACAGACTCGATCCCCATGACGCGTTTCCGCTTCCGACTGGAAAGCCTGCTGCGGCTGGCCACCGCCCAGCGCAACACGCGGCGGCAGGAGCTGGCCCAGGCCCTGCAAGCGGAACGGATTGTGCAAGCGCAGATCGACCGGCTCCAAAGAGAGCTTGACCGGGCGCTGCGGCAGCGGCAGCCCGGAATCGGAGTGGTGGACGTGGACCGGCTGCTGGATGCCGCCCGGGAGCAATTGCTGCTGGCCGCCCAGAAGCAACACTTGGAACAGCAGTTGGAGCAGGTTCGCCAGGAGGTACGGCGGCGCCAGCAACTGCTGGCCGAAGCCGACCGGCAAGTGCGCCTGTTGGAACGCCTGCGAGACAAACAGCGGCGGCGGCACCAGCAACAATTGTTGCGCCAGGAACAAAAGCTGCTGGATGAAATCGCCAACGGCCTGAACTACCGGGAGGCGATGGGATGATTGGAGCCTTTGCCCGAACCGTGCTGCTGTTCCTGGGAGCCACCGGGCTGGCCGTGCTGTTGATGGCCGGCTACCTGGTTTCCCAGGGCAAGTTGAGCAAGGAGAAAGTGGCCCGAATGCTCGCCGTGGCCTACGATCTGGAACTCCCCCCGCCCAAGGTCCAGGAAGACCCGCTGGGCCCTGGGCCTTCGCTGGAAGAGCTGGAGAAGGCCCGGGCGGTCCGCCTGCGCACCTTGGAGCTGCGGCAGAACGCCTTGGACCAGCAGGCGCTTCGGCTCCAGGTCAAGTTCCAGCAACTGCGCGAAGACCAGGAGGCCCAGCGTCGGGCCAGCAAGGCGTTCCAGCAGCAGTTGCAGCAGTGGGAAAGCGGCCAGAAGGCCGAAGCAGTAGCCGAGGCGGTGGCCCTGCTGGGCAGCCTGAAACCGGCCCAGGCCAAAGACCAGTTGCTGCGAGCCTGGAACGACGACAACCAGGACTGGGTGGTCGAGGTGCTGCGGCGGCTGCCGCCGGCCAAACGGGCCAAGATTGTGGTGAGCTTCAAAACCGAAGAAGAAGCGGCCACGCTGTACCAGATTATCGAAAAGCTGCGTAGCGGCCAGCGCGACCAGCAACTGGCCGAGGAAATCCGCCAACTGGCCCGGCCGCAATAGCCCGCCCCGGGGGGATTTCCAGCCGCCCGGAACCGCGGCCGCTTTGGTTTCCAGTCCTGCCGACGCTGAGGCTCTTGTAGCAGCCAGGGGAAGCCCAAAAACGCTGGCTGTTATTCGCTGTTATTCTTCTCCGCCGACTGAAGTCGGCGGCTCGCCGGGTGCAAGAATCGGCGTTTGTTCGCATATCCGGTGAGCCGCGAGTGTCAACTCGCGGAGCGGCAAAGATACCGGCGTTTGCTTTATCTTTTGGACTCCGGGAGCTGACGCTCCCGGCTCGCTGTCTTCGGCCGACTAAAGTCGGCGGCTCGCTGGGTGCCGCTTTGCGATCGCAGATTACGAGCTGCCGAGTACGAATTCCGAGTACGAGCACGAGTACGAACGTTTGTTTTTCCGCCGGAGCGGAAGCTCCAGGCGCAAGGCGCACTGCGCAAGCCGCAAGCCGATTCGCGCCTTTTCTCCCCGCACTGACGTGCGGGGCTCGCGCCCCTTACACTCCTACG
>WFOE01000203.1 GCA_015488215.1 Planctomycetales bacterium | reverse complement strand
GCTTGGAGGGGTGGGGGGAGAGCTTCCGCTCCGGGCAGGAATCGGCTTGCGGCGTGCGGTGTGCGCCTTGCGCGGGAGCTACCGCTCCAGTGCAAGAACAAACGCCGATTCTCGCACCCGGCGAGCCGCCGACTTGAGTCGGCGGAGGCGGCGGGGCCGCTGCCACTAGGTGCTTCCGCACCGATGCAGGAATAAGCGTTTTTTGCAACCGGACCTCCCCGGACTGAAGTCCGGGGCTCGCCGAAGCGCCGAGTAACGTCACGCTTGCTCATGAACACCAAAACTCTGAGTACCGGGCGGCAAACGCCCCTGTTAGAATAGGCTTCGGCTTGGACCAGGCGTGACGGGATTCTGTTCGGTTCTTCCAGCAAGGGGCTTTTTCGCATGACGGACGCCGCAATTCCCAACACCCAACGGGAAGCTCCCCCTTCCCGGCGGTTTCCTCTCGGGTGGGTGCTGGCCGCCGTGGTGGTGCTTCCGCTGGGTCTGGCCCTGGTGGCCTATGTTTACTCCACCAGCAAGCACTTCGCCCCGGCGTTGGTCATCTCCCGAGAAACCACCTACATCACCGAGCCGCTTACGCCCGAGGGGCTGCCGGACTACGTGGCGTATCTCAACCAGCGTATGAGCCAGGGTGTCACCCCGGAAAACAACGCCGCCGTGTTGCTGCTGCGGGCCCTGGGTCCCCGGCCCGACGGGGAACCTATCAACCCGGAGGTGTTTCGCCTCCTGGGCGTTCCCTGGCCGGAGGAGGGGGCGGAGTCTTACGTTTCGGTCTGGCGGCAACTCGAGCTGCTTTCCCACAACGAGCCGCTCGCTGCGGAACAGATGGAAAAACTGCGCGAAGAGCTTCTTTACCGCCCCTGGCGCAGCGAAGAAAATTGCCTCACGGTCCAAGCGGCCCGGCTGCTGAAAAAACAGAGCCGGCTCGGCCTGGTGGTACAAGCCAGCCGGCGCCGGCGGTTCTTCGTGCCGGTGGTTCCCCGGGGAAAACCGCTCCTGGAGGCGGATTTTTCGGTGTTGCAGGCAATCCGGGGACCAATCCGCGATCTTTCCATGCGCGCCATGTGGCACTTGGGGCACGGCCGGCCCCAGCAAGCCTGGGAAGACCTGCTTGCCGTGAAGCGGCTGGGAATCCTCACAGGGCAGCACTGGTCGTTGGTTGGCATGCTAATACACGTGGCCGCCCAGGGATTTGCATGTCGAGGAATTGTGCAGCTTTTGGAGCATAGCCCCCCGGACGAAGCCACCGCTCTCAAGTGGCTGCGGCAATGGCGGCAACACCGCTCCCAAGCGTCGTTTGCCCGCGTGGTGGACGAAGGAGAACGGCTTGTTGCGCTGGATTCGCTCCTGCAACTGCGCAGCTCCAACCTGAAAGGCTTGGGGGACCAAGAAATCCGCATTTCCCCCGGGGCGCTGGACTGGAACCTGATGATGCGCAAGTTCAACTTCCGCTACGACCAACTTGTTGCTTTCGGCCAGTTCAACGATCCGCATGCCCTGGAACAGGTGTTGCTCGACTGGCAACAACAAGCCCGAAAACGGGAAAACAATCGGTGGCTTTCGCTGCTTGTCCCGTTCAGTCGTGCCGTGCGAAGCGAACTGGTAAGCAACGTTCTCCTGGGCATGTACGTTACGGCCCTGGATGCCGCCAAAGTGGCCGAGTTGCGTGCCCGCCAGTGGGACCTGTTGATCGAAACCACCCTGGCTCTGGCTGCGTATCGGGCCCGGCACGGCAAATATCCGGAGAAACTGGACGCCCTGGTGCCGGAGCTATTGCCCAAGCTGCCTGCGGACTTGTTCGCCCCAGGAAAGACGCTCACTTACCGCCGCGAAAGGGACGGTTACGTCCTTTACAGCGTTTATAAAGATGGCGTCGATGATGGCGGGGACAAGAGGAAGCTGGATTTGCTGATGGATCTGGGGTTTCGCATCTCCGGCATCGGTCGCGATCGGCTCCCCCTGGTGGCTCCCAAGGTGAAGAAAGAACCGTAATCGGCGTTGGGATTCGCCGCCGCCATTTCGTCCGTTGCGGCCGGTGGTTCGCGATTACCGACGACGAGCTATCGAATACGAGCACGAGTACGAACGCTTGTTTTTCCGCCGGAGCGGAAGCTCCTGCTCAAGACCCAAGACGCAAGACACAAGTCCTCCCTTGGTGGCGGTTCGTCGGGAAGCCAGGCCACCTGCGTCTGCTCAAAAGCGAATCGCTGAATCGCTACCCACTCCATTGCTGCCCGGCTAGAACAACCGCCGCCAGAGCGATTGCACGCTCCAGAGAGGCTCCTCCTCCACCGGTTGGCCGGCCAGGGCACGTTTCCACCGGGTCACGTCGTCCCCGTAACGCTTGCCGGTCAGTTGCTCCAGACTGCGGACGGTGCGGTACTGGACGGCCGGGTCCGGGTCGTCCAGCAGCGGGGCCAGCACTTGCACGGCCTGGGGAGACTTCAGCTCTCCCAAGGCCCGAATGGCCGCCAATCGTACGTCCAAGGGGGTGTCCGGCTTTTGCAGCAGTTGTTGCAGCACGGGCAGGGCTTCCTGCGGGCTGCGGCGTCCCCAAGCGGCCACCGCTTCCAGTTGCACCGCCGTGGATTCGTCCTTCAGCGCGGCGAACAACGCCGCAGCGGCAGCCTGGGTGGGAAAACGCCCCAGGGTGCGGACCAACTGCTGCCGCACCAGCGGGTCGGGCTCCTGGGACAAAGCCTGGGCCAACTGCTGGCTGAGCTGCTGTTGCTGCTGCGGAGAAAGACTGGCCGCCTGCTGTTCCAACTGCCGGTAGCGTTCGACGCGCTGGGCGGGGGTTTCGATGGGGGCCGGCTCCTCGGAACCGGGCCACCACGGCGGAACCCAATCCGGCACCGTGGAACAGCCCAGGCAAAGCCCCAGGAACAAAACCGCTCCTGCCACCGTTTTTCGTGCAGGCCGTGCTGTCATGGGCAGCGTCCGCTGGAGTCGTTTCCTTGGCACGCCTCAGCCAAACCACGCCGAGGGCCGGGCTTGCCTTTCTCCGAACATCCACACAGGGCGGCGGAGTATAGCCGCGGCCACCGCTCAGGCCAAGACGGACCCCGGAAAACGGTTCCACCCGCGGCGGCGTCCCGTGCCGGGCAACACTCGGCGAATCGTCTTTGCCAACGTGGACATCCTCTCTTGGGAGATGTACCTTGGAGCTGGAGCGGCTTGCGCGCCGGCGGACACCCCTTGGGTTCTTTGGTTCGTCGCAAGCGATTCTCCCCCGCCGTGCCGGAAAAGGGCGTTTCTTGTTCCCCACGCGCATCAAGGAGCTCGACGGTGAACCTCTCCTGGCGATCTGCCCTGTTGGCCGCGTTTTGTCTGGCGGCAGGTTTTGTGGGAACCGCAGTGCAAGCCGAGGAAAAGTCCGCTGGGGACGGTTCGCCACGCTGGCGGCCTGCGGGCACCGCCGGCGTGCCGCGGCCGCACTTCGAGCAACTGCGCGATCCGGCCACCGGGGAGCCGATTCTGGCCATTCGGGCCGATAGCCAGCCGGGGCAGTTCGGCTCTTGGCAAGCGGAGTTTCCGGTCCAGGGGGGACAGTGGTATCGGTTTTCGGTGCTGCGGCGGGTGGAAAACATTTCCCATCCGCGGCGAAGCGCCGTGGTGCAGCTCTGGTGGTACACGGCTTCGGGCCGCAAGGCCCCTCGGCCCGGCGTCAAGGCCCAGCCGGACTTTCCCGGCGAGGGGAAACTCCTGGGGAACCAATGGCGGGAAGTTGCCGGCGTGTTTCAGGCCCCGCCCGAGGCGGCCCGTGTGGTGGTGAACCTGCAACTGCGTTGGGCTCCCGGCGGCAAGGTACTGTGGAAACGTCCGCGGTGGGAAGCGGCCCAACCGCCGCCCCCGCGCAAGGTTCGCCTGGCCGCGGTTCACTTCACCCCGCCGGGAAAAACCCCCCGGCAAAACCTGGAAAGCCTGGTTCCCCTGCTGGAAAAAGCCGCCAAGCAACGGGCCGATCTGGTCTGCCTGGGCGAGTGCGTCACCTACGTCCGAACCGGCAAAAGCTACGCCCAGGTGGCAGAACCCGTGCCGGGGCCTTCCACCCGGTTCCTGGGCCAGTATGCCCGCAAGCACAACTTTTACATCGTCGTTGGGCTGGTGGAACGGGACGGCCAGGCCATCTACAACACGGCCGCTTTGATCGGGCCGGATGGAAAGCTGGTGGGCAAGTACCGCAAGCTGGCTCTGCCCACCGGCGAAATTGACGGCGGCCTGGTGCCAGGAGAGGAGTATCCGGTGTTCCAGACCCGATTCGGCAAAGTGGGCATGATGATCTGCTGGGACGTCCATTTTCCCGAAGTGGCCCGCGGACTGGCCAATCGCGGGGCGGAGATCATCGCCATGCCCATCTGGGGTGGGGACCCGCGGCTGGCCCAGGCCCGGGCCATCGAAAACCAGATCTACCTGCTCACCAGCACCTACAATACCCGGCCGCGCTGGATGGTAAGCGGCGTGTGGGGCCCATCGGGCGATTTGCTGGTGCAGGCCCGAGAGTGGGGCACGGTCGTCGTGGCCGAAGTGGACCTTTCCCGTCGGTACTATCACTTCGGGTTCGGTCCGTTCCGGGATCGTATCCTGCGAGAACGGCCCGTCTGGGTGCCGGACCAGTAACTCGCAAAGCCCCGGCCCGGCAAGGCGCAGTACCGCTGGCCCGCTGCGGTGGGAGGCTACGGCAGGCCCGAACTGCGGTACACGCCGGCGGCATCCTGGGCTCGGCGGAGTACTTCTTCGGCCTTTCGCCGGGCGGTGGCCGCCCCGTCGGCAAGAATCTGCCGCACGCGAGGCAGGTCCGCTTCCAGTTCCTGCCGCCGCTGGCGAGCCGGCTCGAAATAGGCGGCCGCCTTCTCGGCCAGGGCTTTTTTCACGTCGGCGTACTTGAATCCCCCGCGGCGGTACGTGGCGGCCATCTCCTGACGTTCCTCGTCCGAAGCGAACAGGCTGTAGAGCTGAAACAAGTGGTCGCCCTCGGGCTCCTTGGGCTCTTCGATTGGGCGGCTGTCGGTCACGATTCGCATGCACTTTTTGCGAATCGTTTTCGGATCGTCGAACACGCCGATGGTGTTGCCGTAGCTTTTGGACATTTTCTGCCCGTCCACGCCCGGCACCTTGGCCGCTTCTTCCAGCACTTTGGCCCGAGGAAGCACGAACGTCTGGCCGAACAAGTGGTTGAACCGCCCGGCGATGTCGCGGGTCACTTCGATGTGCTGCACCTGGTCGGCTCCCACGGGAACCAGCTCGGCGTCGTAGGCCAGAATGTCGGCCGCTTGCAGCACCGGATAGGCAAACAGCCCCGTGTCGGCCGGGAGCCCCTGGGCTCGTTTCTCCTTGTAAGCCACGCACCGCTCCAGCAGGCCCATGGGCGTGATGGCCAGCAGCAGCCAGAACAGTTGGCAAACCTGAGGCACGTCGGACTGCACGAATAGCACGGCCCGATCCGGGTTCACCCCCAGGGCCAGCAGGTCCAGCGCGGCGTCCAGCGTGTACCGCTCCAGCAGTTCCTTGTCGCGGATGCTGGTCAGTGCGTGCAGGTTGGCGATGAAGTAGTAAACCTCGTTGTCGTCCTGCAACTGGATGTACTGCCGGATGGCGCCGAAGTAGTTGCCCCAGTGAAAGCGCCCACTGGGCTGGATTCCGGAAAGCACTCGCATGGATCGGCTCCTGGCCTGGCGGGAAGTGGGAACCCGTGCCCAGGCATCTGTGCGGTTCCCTGTGGCAAAGGCGAGCTTTTGCTGCAAGGTGGGCTCAAGGAGCGGTTCTGTCAAGACGGCCTCGGCTCAGCTAAAGCTGGCGGCTCGCCGTTTCCAAGAATCCACGTTTATTCCTGCTCGGAGCGGAAGCTCCTGCTCAGGACGCAAGACCCAAGACGCAAGACCTTCTGGAGCGGAAGCTCTCCCCCTTCCCTCCACGCCTCCAAGCCTTCAGACCCTTATCCTCCCTTCACACCCAGCAGTTCTTCCAGTTCATCGACCAGTTGGGCGAAGTAGTCCAGGGCGGTGTTGACCGGCTCGGGGGTTTCCATGTCCACCCCGGCGTCGCGCAGCAGGTCCAGCGGATCCTTCGAGCAGCCGCCTTTGAGGAAGTTCAGATAGGCTTCCCGTTCGGCCTCCCCGCCGGAGAGCACCCGGCGGCTCAAGGCAATCGCGGCCGACATGCCCGTGGCGTACTTGTACACGTAGAACGCATGGTAGAAGTGCGGAATGCGGAAGCACTCCAGGTCCAGCTCGGGGTCCAGCACCACGTCCGGACCGAAGTACGCCTCCAGCAGCTCGTGATACACCCGGCAGAACGCTTCCAGCGTGAGCGCCTGCCCCTGTTCGGCCATCTGGTGGGTGATTTTTTCGAACTCGGCGAACATCGTCTGGCGGATGAGCGTGCCGCGGATGTCGTCCAGTTCGCGGTTGATAAGATAGGCCCGCTCCCGGGGGTCCTTGGCCTGTTGCAACAGGTGGTGGAAGAGCAGCTCTTCGTTGAACGTGCTGGCCACCTCGGCCACGAAGATGGTGTAGTTGTAGTACTGGAACGGCTGGTGCCGCGAGGAGTACCAGGAGTGCATCGAGTGGCCCGCCTCGTGGGCCAGCGTGAACACGTGGTCCAGCACCTCCTCCTTGTAGTTCATCAGGATGTAAGGGTCGCCGTCGTAGGTGCCGTAGCTGAACGCGCCGGACTGCTTGCCCTGGTTTTCGTACCGGTCGCACCATCGGCCCCGCAGGCCCTGTTCGAGCACCTGCTGGTACTCCGGTCCCAAGGGAGCCAGGGCCTGGAGAATCACGTCCACCGCTTCGTCCCAGGTGTGGCGTTTCTCCAGCTCGGCCAGGATAGGTACGTAGGTGTCGTACACGTGGAGCTTGTCCAGCTTCATCGCCCGGCGGCGCACGTCGTAATACTTGTGCAACGCCGGCAGGTGGTCGCGCACCGCCTGGATGAGATTGTCATAGACGCTCACCGGCACGTTGTCCGGGAACAGGGCCTTTTCCAGCGCGCTGGGGTAGCGTCGGGCCCGGGCGTAGTACACGTCGCGCTGGATCGCCCCGGAGAGTGTGGCCGCCAGGGTGTTCTGGTGATCGCGATAGACGCCGTAGTACTTGTGGAACGCCTCTTTGCGCACTTCGCGCTCGGGGCTGCGCAGCAGCACGGCGAAGTTGGCGTGGCTCAGCGGCACTTCCTCCCCCTTTTCGTCGCGCACGCTGGGGAACTTCAGGTCCGCGTCGTTCAGTTGCCGGAACACCTGCGGGGCCGTTTCGGCCATCTGCAACTGCATGGCCAGCAGCCGCTCCTCGCCGGGAGAGAGCGTATGCGGCCGGTAGCGCAAAATGCGTCGCAGCAACAGCCGATACGGCTCCAGCCGCGGGGACTGGAGCATCTGCTCCATCCGTTCCTCGGGCACGGCCATCAGCTCCGGGCGGATGAAGCTTGCGGCTTCGGCCGCCTGGGCCGCCGCGTGCATGAACCGCCCCCGCATCTCCTGGTAACGGCTGTTGGCCGTATCCTCGGCCGTTTTCAAAAAGGCGTAGCAGCCCAGCCGTTCGCCCAGCCGGTCCATCTCCAGATCGAACTCCAGGCACTGGGCCAACTGTTCGGCCCCCTGGCCCAATTGCCCGCGGAACTGTTCGTATTCGGGGATGCGGGCCACCCACTGCTGGAAGGCTTGTTCCCAGGCTTCGTCCGAGGGGAACAAGCTGCTCAGGTCCCAAGTGTCCTGCTCGGGCACTTCGCTTCGCTTGGGGAGGCGCTTTACCGCATCTTGAGTCATGGTTTTTTCCTTTGCTTGGAAAAACGCGCGGTCCGGGGGAAGAGCCTGGACCATTCTATCGCAACAAGCCCGGCACAGAAGAGCCGGAGGGACGAGCTGGTGTGTTTCGTTGCCGGGTGAACCAAGTCAGTTGGCAGATTCTGAGAGAGTCCGCGTCTTTTTCCTTCGGTGCGGAAGCACCAAGTGGTCGCGGCCCTGCCGCTCCGGGAGCTTACGCTCCCGGCTCGCTGATTCTCCCCGAGCTGAAGCTCGGAGCTCGCCGTTTCCAAGAATCGGCGTTCATTCTTGCATTGGTGCGGAAGCACCGCGCAAGACACAGGTCGCAAGCCGCAAGCCGATTCCCGACTTTTCTCCCCGCACTGACGTGCGGGGCTCGCGCCCCTTACACTCCTACGTCTCCATTCCCCAAGCCCTCATGCCTCCAAGCTTCCACGCCTTTCACCGAAAGTCGGCGGCTGGCTGACTTCAAATATCGGCGTTTGTTCCTGCGTCGGCGGGGACCTGCTCCACCTCGAAGCCCAGGTCGCGGATCATGGCCAGGTCGGCCTCGGGGGCCTGGCCGCGGGTGGTGAGATAGTCGCCCACGAAGATCGAGTTGGCCGGATACAATCCCAGCGGCTGCAAGCTGCGCAGGTGTAGTTCCCGACCCCCGGCGATGCGGATTTCGCTCCGCGGGTTGGTCAGCCGGAACATGCACAGTACCTTGAGGCAGTAGCGGGGATTCAGTTCGTTGCGGTCTTCCAAGGGCGTGCCAGAGATGGGATGCAGGAAGTTGACCGGGATCGAATGGGCTCCCACCTCGCGCAGTTCCAGGGCCATTTCGGCCACCTGGCGGGGGCTTTCGCCCATGCCGACGATGCCACCGCAGCAGATTTCCAGTCCGGCGGCTTTCACCGCCTGGAGCGTCCGCATACGGTCTTCGAACGAGTGCGTCGAGCAAATCTGCTGGTAGAACGACCGGCTGGTGTTCAGGTTGTGGTTCACTCGATCCACGCCGCAGGCTTTCAGCCGGGCGGCCTGTTCCTCATCCAGCAGGCCCAGGCAGGCGCAGATTTTGAGCGGGAACCGGCGTTTAATCTCCGGGACAATCCGCTCTAGGGCCTCCAGTTCCTGCTGGCCCGGGGCGCGGCCCGAAGTGACCACGCAGTAGGTTTTGGCCCCGCGTTGCCAGGCGGCCCGGGCTCCGGCCAGCAGCGTGTCTGCATCCAGCAGATCGTAGGTGGCAATGGGTGTTTTGGCGATGCGGCTCTGGGAACAGTAGTGGCAATCCTCGGGGCAGTGGCCGCTTTTGGCGTTGATTAAAAAGTAAAGCTGCACCCGATTGCCGAAGTACCGGTGCCGCACGCGGTAGACGGCAGCGAGCAAGTCGGGCAGTTGTTCATCAGGGCAGTGGAGCACCTCCTCGGCCTGCTCCAGCGAAAGCGGCTGTTCCTCTAGCGCCCGTTGGGCCAGCAGGTACCAGCGGGATTCGGCCTGGGTCGTCGTGGGAAGCATAAGGGTTCTGGCTCGACAGAGGCACAGGAAAGCAGGGACACACGCCGATTACCGTCCTGTTACCGTAGCCGAGAAGGTCCGGGTTTTCCAGCTCTCCGACCGTGGCACGGAGACGGCAAAGCGTCCCGACAAAGACGGCAACCGGCTCGTGTCGCCGCCGGAAGTCGCAGTCCGGGGGAAGGAGTCCTCTCGCAGCGACGCCCTACCGCTTGGGAGCCGCCGTCGGCTTTGCCGGGCGGGCACCGGCGGTCATCGCCTGGGGATGCAGCACGAAGGAGACGATCGACCAGCCGTCCGCGTCGGCGTGAACCAGCACTCCGCCGGGGGTAAGCTGGCCGGCCACCTGTTCAAACGGCGGGAGCAGCTTGCCGTCGAGCAGTTGGTTGCCCTCTTCGTCCACCACGCGGCCCAGCCCAATCAGAAAACGCACCACCACGTTCTGGCTTTTGGCCAGCTTGTTTTCCCGGGCCAGCCGGTACGTGTTGCGGTACTGTTCGGCGGAGTTCTCGTAGCGGAAAAAGCAAAGGTTTTGCCAGCCCTGGGCCTGGGATTCTTCCAGCGCGGTTTTGCGCAACTGCACAAACAGCGGGGATCGGGCCAGCGCCGCGCCGGTAGGCGGGGCTTGTTGCTGGTTCTTGAGCACATCCACCAGCAGGCTCAAGTGCGTGGCGTAGTACAGATAGCCGCCGTGGACGCAGATGCCTTCGGGTTCCGAGGGCTTGACCTTCGGCGCAGGCACGGTCAGGTTGCGCTGGTCTTCGCCCAGGTCCACCTGGATGGGACCGAAATCCACCTCGGGGCCTTCGTCTTCCGGGACCTCGGCGCTGCGCTCCCAGATGGCCACGCCCGGCACCAGGTCGGTCCGCTGCTTGACGCCGCGTTCGGGCTTCATGTAGCGGTCGATGGCCGAAGCAACCGACTTGCGGCTTTCGGCCGAGTCTTTGATGGCCACGATGACCAGCCGCCGGGGTCGGTCGTGGTCTTCGGCCTTGTTGGCCGCGCTGAGGAGCACGAAGTCGTGGCCCAGGTGGTCGACAATCTCGCGGCGGATGTCCACCTTGGGGCCCTGTTCGCTGTGGGCCAGGGCATCGAGCGTGTCTTCCCAGGTGCCTTCGGCCCCTTCGCCTACCACTTCGTCGAACAGCGGGCCGAAGTGCTCGAACGCCTTGTGGATGTTCAACCGCATGCGACTGATGCTGGCCAGCTTGCCGGCAATCCAAGACGGCGGAGGGGCCAGCACCTGCGGATGGTTCTCCAGAGCCAGCACGTTGACCGCCCCTTTCCAGGGCCGCGGGGCATAGACTTTTATCCGGTGCACGACGTCGTACCGCGTGGCGGCCAGCGTCAGCACGCCCGCGGCGGCCCGAATCTGGTCGAACCCGGTGCGGGAAAGGGCCTGGAACCAGTCCACGTCGCTGCCGCCGAGCAGCTTGCCTTGCTCCAGGGCGCGTTGGGCCTGGGCCAGTCCCATCGGCCGCACGAACCATCGCACGTGGATTGTCTCGCCGGCCTGGCGACGCTGCTGGAACAGTCCGGTCACCGTGGCCTGGAACACCGGATCGGCAGCCAGCCGGGAGCGGTTTTCATCCAGCAAGCATTCCATGACCGTTTCGGCCACGGGAACGCTCTTGGTCAGGCAGAGCACTTCGTCGTGGTAGAAATAAACGAGCGTGGTCCGGCCGTGCCGCTGATACTGAACCAGCGGCGGCCGTTGCCGCAGCAGGCGCATCTGCGCCCCCTGGCGGCGCAGCCGGGCGTCGAAGCGGCGGATTACGTCGCTGGCCTTGCCGCCGTGGCCGCGGAAATCGACCAGCAGCACCGGCGAAGGCTTTTTCCCGGTCGGATGCACCACGGCCAGGGCCACTTCGCCCCCGGCAATGCTACGGACTTCTTCCCAGGTGATTTCCAAACCGGCTATGCCGTAGCGCCGCACTTCCCGCTGCTTTTTCCACGCCTGAATCACCTTCTGAAACGGCTCGCTGGCCAGCAGGCGGCCGAGCTGGGTCTGTTCCCAGGCGTCGGTTAGCCGGTCGATCTGGGGGATCGACACCCAACCTTGCACTTCGGGCGGAAGCCACAACGTGCTGTCGCGTTGCTGGGCCTGAAGCGGCTCCACCGTACCGAAACCCAGGGCAACAAGCGCTGCTGCCAGGATCATCCCGTGTCGCATGACCCTTTTCTCCTTACTTTTTGCAAACACGTGCGACGCTTTCGTTGGCCGGCGACCCTGCTCCCTTGCTTAGCCGGTTTGGCTGGCCGAGACAAGGCAAATCTCTCCGGGTGGCCGCTTCGCTGCGGCCGGGGCGGGCTAGCCGGCGTGTTCGTCGTCCAGGCGGTGATAGACTTCGTCGCGCAGCTCGCCGGTAAACTCCTCGGCGTCCCAATCTCGCTGCAAGGCGACGGTCCGAGCTGGCTCTTCCTCGCTGCCGCTTGCCGCCGCGTCCGGCGGGACAGTGTTTTCCTCGACGCAGTCCAAATCGCCGCCGGAAGCCGCCTGCGGGCTGGGTTCTTCAGTCACCGGCTCAGGCGAGGAGTCCGGCTCCGGGGCGGTTTCTGCTTCCTCGGCGACGATTTCCTCAGGCTCCCCGGCCGGTGCGGGCGCAGGCTCCGGCAGGGCCGTCTCGGGCAAAACGGGCGACACCTGGTGGGCTTGGGCTTCGGCCAGCAGCTCGGCCTGTTGTTGCAACTGGCGGTTGGCTTGTTCCAGCTCGGCCTGCCACTGGGACGATTCGTCCGAGGGGGGCGGCGTCTCGGCTCCCGAGGGAGCACGGACCGGCTGTGGCAACGCGCCGTCGAGCGAGACCAGTTCCGCTCCCCGGTCCTGCAACGCCAGCGCCACTTGCGGCTGGGCCGTCAGCACGATGACTTGCCACCCCTGGCGGCTCAGGTCCCGAAGCAACTCCGCGGCCGCTTCCAGATGCGCCGGGTCCTGCCGCAAGAACACTTCGTCCAGCACCAACGGCAGCTCTACGCCCTGGCTGCGCAACTGCCAGCACCAGGCCAGCCGCAACGCCAGGTAGAGCTGGTCCTGGGTGGCCCGGGACAGTTGGCCGGGAGCCCAGCGGTTCCCTTGTTCATCCTGGACCCAAAACCCGGCCCGGTCGCAACATGCTCCCAGGTGGACGAACCGCGACCGGGTCAAGCGGCGGAAGAACGCTTCAGCCTGCCGCAGTAAGGGGGATTTTTCCTGTTGCTCCACTCCCGTGCAGGCTTGCCGCAGCAGACGCCAGGCCAAGGCACCGGAAGCCCAACGCACGGCCACCTGCTGCAACTGGTAGTCCAGCGCGGTCAGCTCGGCTTGCAATCGGGCAGGCTGCTCGTCGCGGGCCAGTTCCTCGCGCTGTTGTTGCAACTGCTGTTGCTGGGCGCGGAGCTGTTCCAGCTCCTGGTCCAGTTGGGCCAGTTGTCGGGCCAGTTCCTGTTCCTGCTGTTGCAGTCGGGCGGG
>WFOE01000202.1 GCA_015488215.1 Planctomycetales bacterium | reverse complement strand
GGGGGGAGCTTCCGCTCCAGGCGAGAATCGAGAATAAACACTAATTCTTGGAAACGGGGAGCCGGGAGCTTTAGCTCCCGGAGAAAAAACCACAGAAAAGCGTTTCCTCTTGCCTCCCCGGACTGAAGTCCGGGGATCGCCGAAGCGGCAATCGGCTTGCGGCTTGCGACCTGCGTCTTGCGCGGGAAGCTTCCGCTCCAGTGGAAGAACAATAGCTCGTCCTCGTAATCGGCGTAGTCGCTGGCCGGCAATCAGCTCGCGGCTTACGCGGTGCTTCCGCCCGATGGGAGAACAAACGCCAAAAACCCGCGTTCCGCAAGCTGCCGCTCATCGGTTCGGCCAGAAGCGGCTCGCTTGGCAAGCTGGCACTCGCGGCTGGTTGTGCGTTTGTGGATAATGGTTGTGGATAGCAAAAGCCGTCCCGTGGTCGCTCCCATTTTTTTTCCAGTAAGACCTACCGCCGGATGTCCGAGCAGCCCCTTGGGTTTTCTGAAACGCCGCCAGCGGAAACCGCGGCTCCTTCGGCCCCGCTGCTGGTGCGCTACAGTCGCCGGGCGATGGCCTGCGAGTTCGCCGTGCTGCTGGACCCGGTGCGGTATCCTCACGGGGCGGCGGCTGCCTTGGCCGCCCTGAACGAAGTGGACCACCTGGAAGAGCTGCTTACCGTCTATCGGCCCGAGAGCCAGATCAGCCGCATCAACGCCCGCGGATACCAGGAGCCGGTTCCCGTCGAGCCGGAAGTGATGGAGGTGCTGCGGCTTGCCAAGCAATTGTGGGAGCAGACGCAAGGGGCGTTCGACATCACCACCGGAGCACTGAGCAAGGCTTGGGGCTTTTTCCGCCGCCAGGGCCGGATGCCGCCAGAGGCCGAGCTGCAAGAGGCCCTGACTTGCACCGGTTCCCAACACCTGCTGCTAGAGCCCGAGCAGCGGACCGTCCGGCTGGCCCAGCCCGGGGTGGAACTGAACCTGGGCAGCATCGGCAAGGGTTACGCATTGGACGTGGCCTCGCGAAAGCTGCTGGAAGCCCAAGTGCAGGACTTTTTGTTTCACGGTGGCCGCAGCAGCGTGCTGGCCCGGGGAAGCCAGGACCCCCGCGACCCGCAGCAAGGTTTCTGGATTGGGATTGCCCACCCGCTTATGCCGGACCGCCGCCTGGCCCGAGTGCGACTGTGCAACGCGGCCCTGGGCACTTCCGGCTGCGGCACGCAGTTTTTCCATCACCAGGGACGGCGTTACGCCCACGTGCTCGATCCCCGCACAGGAGAGCCAGTCCACGGGGTGTTTAGCGTCACGGTGCGATCCCCTACGGCGGTGCTGGCCGACGCCCTGGCCACCGCCTTCTTCGTGCTGGGTCCCGAGGAAGCCCGGCGGTTCTGCCAGCAGCGGCCCGAGCTGGCCCTGTTCATGCTGGCCCAGGGCCGCGGGCAAAGCTATCGCATCGTCACTTGCAACTGGGCCGAAGGCGATTTGGTGTTGGAGAAGCCGTTTGACCGCTGGGTTGTTCCGGGCAAAGACTAACGAAGTGTTGCGTAGTAGGTCGTTTTCGAGTAGCCCGGACGGTGTTGCCAGCCGGGGAGCCGCCGACTTGAGTCGGCGGAGGCGTGGGGGCTTGGAGGCTTGGAGGGATGGGGCGGGAGCTTCCGCTCCAGAACAAGAACAGGCGCTGATTCTTGGAATCGGCTTGCGGCCTGCGCCGTGCGCTGTTGCGAGGTGCTTCCGCACCGATGTGAAAAAAGCGTACAACAGTGAGCCGGGAGCGCAAGCTCCCGGAAAGTCTCGCTTTGCCGGTTTCGCCCGCTTGGCGACCACGTGCAAGAAAAGGAGCACTTGCGTGAACGAGGAAAGCCCCTTCTGTGCCGAGGAGCTGCGAGACCACTGGAGTTTTCCGCCCGGGCTGAGCTACCTCAATCATGGTTCCTTTGGCCCTTCGCCGCGGGAAGTGCTTCAGTGCCGCGCCCAGTGGCTGCACCAGATGGAACAGAACCCCATGCGGTTCTACACCCGCACGCTGGCCCCGGCACTGGAGCAGGTACAGGAGGCCCTGGGCCGGATGCTCGGCTGCCACGGTCGCGACGTGGCCCTAATGGAAAACACCACCGCCGGGGTCAACGCCGTGGTACGCAGCTTGCCGCTGGAGCCGGGGGATCGGGTCGTTACCACCGATCAGACCTACGGGGCCGTGCTGCGCTTGTTGCAGCAGGAATGCCGACGGCAAGGAGCCGAGCTGGTAGTGGTGCCCGTGCCCCTCCCGCTAGATGACCCGGAACAGATCCTCCAGGCGGTGCTCCAGGCGGTGGACGAGCGAACGCGGCTGGTGCTGGTGGACCATGTCAGCTCGGCCGCTGCACTTGTGTTCCCGGTGGAAGAAATCTGCCGCCGCCTGCAGGACCACCCGACCCGGGTGTTTATCGATGGCGCCCACGGACTGGCCATGCGCCCGGTGAACCTGGACACCCTGGGTTGCGACTACTACGCGGCCACGTGCCACAAGTGGCTTTCGGCTCCTTTTACCTGCGGGCTGTTGTGGGTGGCTCCGCAGCATCAGGGCCAGGTGCAGCCGGCCGTGCTCAGTTGGGGGCATACGTTCCCGGGCAACATCCGAGGTTGGGTCGACGAGTTCCACTGGCGCGGCACCTACGACCCCTCGCCGGCGCTTAGCATCCCGCAGGCCATCCGGTTCCTGCAATCCGTGGGCTGGGAACGCTTCCGCCGCCACGGGCACGAACTGGCCCGCATGGCCCGGGCGGAATTGTGCCGCCTGCCGGGCGTGGAGCCGCTGTATCCGGACTGCGAGGACTGCTTCGGTACGATGGTCACGGTGCGCATCCCGCCGGGAGACGCCTTAGCGCTGCAGCATCGCCTGGGCCGTAAGCATCGGGTGGAAGTGATTGTGCCCAACTGGACCAGCGACCGCTTCCTGCGCGTCTCCTGCCATCTGTACAACACCGAGGAAGATATCGCCCGACTGGTAGCCGCACTCCGCGAAGAACTGGGCTGAAAAACGCCAGGGGAAGACATGCTCTGTGCCCCAGCCGGACGTTCGTCCGACCAGGTTCTGCGGCGCGCAACAAGACCGTTTGACCACAAAAACACGCCTGGGGGCGAATCGCAGCCAAACTCTTGCCTGGGGCTGCGTTTTAAACACAATGGTGTCGAAACTGCGAGCACCTCTTTGCCCTGGGAGTCATGTCGGTCGGAACTCAGGGGAGACTTGCCATGGCGCTGATGCCGGTCAACAATCCCAAGTCGTTGTGGGCCTATTATCTGGGCTTTCTGGCCTTATTGCCGATTGTTGGTCTGTTTGCTGCCGTGCCGTCTTTTATTCTGGGCATCCAAGCAATCCAGGTGGCCCGCACCCTGCCTGGCAATGAGGGGCACGGGCACGCCCTGGTGGGGATCATCTTGAGCGGGATTGGCGCGTTTCTTTCCTTGGGCTGTGGCTGCCTGATCCTGCTGGGCATGTTTGCCTCTTGAGTTGAAAAACTATTCCGGAAAAGTCCATGCCGCAGGCCAAGGTACTGTTGACCGATTACGCCTGGCCCGATGTTCAGATCGAACGCCAGGTGCTGGAGCAAGCGAGGCTGGAGCTGGTGGTGGCTCCCGCCCAGGACGAAGACACTCTGGCGCGACTGGCCGAGGACGTGGCCGGCATCCTCACTTGCTGGGCGCCGGTAACGGCCCGGGTAATCGAAGCAGCCCGAGCGTGCCGCATCATCGCCCGCTTAGGCATCGGCCTGGACAACATCGACCTGGAAGCGGCTGCTCGGCGAGGGATGGTCGTGACCAATGTGCCCGACTACTGCGTGGACGAAGTAGCCGAACACACATTGGCCCTGCTGCTGGGCCTGTTGCGCGGCGTGCCGCACTTTCACGCTGCCGCCAAGGCCGGAAGTTACGAGCGGGAATGTCCCTGGCCGCTGCGACGAGTGCGTGGGCTGAGCCTGGGGGTGGTTGGCCTGGGACAGATCGGCACCCGGGTGGCCCAACTGGCCGCCGGACTGGGAATGACCGTACTGGGCACGTCTCGTTCCCGCAAAAGCCTGCCGGAAGTCGTCACTTGGTGTCCTCTGGACGAGTTGCTTGCCAGGGCAGACGTGGTTTCGCTGCACGTGCCTCTGACGGACCAGACCCGGGAACTGCTTGACCGCCGCCGGTTGTTTTCCATGAAGCGGGGGTCCTACCTCATCAACACGGCCCGGGGCCAACTGGTGGACCATCAGGCGCTAAGCGACGCTTTGCGGCAAGGCCACCTGGCCGGGGCCGCATTGGATGTGCAGGAAGTGGAGCCGCCCCGGCTGGAAGAGCCACCCTATTGCCTGCCGCAGGTAATCGTCACGCCGCATGTGGCGTTCGCCTCGGACCAGTCGGTGAGCCAGTTGCGTCGTCGAGCCTGTGAGGAGGTGGTTCGCGTCCTCTCGGGCCAGGCCCCGCGCCATCCCGTTCTGCCCTGAAGCGGAATCTCCGGCAGCGCCGTTTCCGCCGTTACCTTCCGCACAATCGCGCTTGCCGGAGGCCGAGCTGCCGTTGCTCCGAAGGGATTGTCCGCGGCCGCGTTGCCCGGGGAAGAACCGTAACCTATCTGGTCAATAGGCCCTACTGTGTACTTCGGCGTGCGGCCTGGTGCCCAAGCCGCATGGACCCCCGTCCCCAGAGCTACCGTGGCAGGATGCACCCGCGACGATGAGCGATTCTCCGGTTTCTCGTCTTTCGTCCCAGGGAGCGGCCGCTCCCGAAGACCTCTTTGCCCAACTAGAGCAAGCGCGCCGGGCATTGCAGGAAGACGGCCGCCAGTACCAGGGCCGGCTGGCTGCGCTGGAAGAATCGCTTACCGGGGAACTGGAACACTTGTTTCAGGCGTTTCGGCAGCTCCAGCAGGAAACGACCACCCGGCAGGAAGAACTGGACCGGCTGCAACGCCAGCTTGAACAAGAGCAACAACGCCTGGCCCAGCAGCGGTCCCGACTCGCCCGGCGGTTGTGGAACCTCCGCCGGCGGCTGCGCGAATCGGCAGGCCAGACGCAGCCGCAACACACACCCCCAGCCGACGCCGCCCTGGCGGAACAGCTCCGGCAGGCCGAAGCCGCCTTGGCTCAGACCGAGCAGCAGCTCTTGCTCAACCACCAGCAGCTCCAGCAACTGCAAGAGGA
Source organism: Planctomycetales bacterium (assembly GCA_015488215.1). GTDB lineage: Bacteria > Planctomycetota > Planctomycetia > Pirellulales > S012-138 > S012-138. Next base: position 46 of record WFOE01000202.1, on the reverse strand, counting down.
AAACGCCCGCTGGGAACAACGTTGTCGGGAACTGGAACAGCAGCTT
>WFOE01000201.1 GCA_015488215.1 Planctomycetales bacterium | reverse complement strand
GCAGGACGTTCAGCTTCAAGTGCGCCGCCTGGTGGCCGCATGCCGGGGAAACAAGCATCCGCCCCAGTATCTAATCCGACGGATGCTGGCTACCTGGCGCCAAGTGGAACAGGCCCCGCGGCTTACTCCGCGGCGCCGGATGGAGCTGCAAAACATGCTGGCCCGGCGGATGCTGGAACAGGCCCGGCGCCTGGTGCGGCAGGCGCAACGCCGCCGGCAAAACCGCAGCTCCGGCAACGCTTCACTGCGGCAGGTTGCTTACCGGACCGGCACGGCTTCCGGCGGAAGCGGAGCCGCCGGTGGGGCTGCCGTGCTGGAACAGGACCAGGCCCGGCAACTGATCGAACTAATCCAGCGGACCATCTGTCCCGATTCCTGGGTCGAAAACGGAGGTCGTGGCACCATCTACTACTTCGCCCCAGCCAAAGCCCTGGTGGTCCGCCAGCGGGGGGAAATCCACCGGGAACTGAACGGCTTGCTCCGCCAGTTGCGCAAGTGAAAACCGTGTGTTCCCGGCATGTTGTGTTGGGAAAGAGAAACTTTTCTACCTGCTTTAACGTCTCGAGATTTACAGCGAAGCCCTGTTTTCGTCGAACTACTCTGTGTGTGAAAGGGACTCTTCTACGCGTTTTTACGTCTCATGGACATCTCAGGCCCGGGAGGCGTTTTCTCGGCGATACACATCATTTAGGCCCAGTGGAGGTGCAGGGGCGGAACACCGAAGAGGCGGGAGGACGGAAGATGAGCCGGACCAACCCCCAGCGGCAGGCATCCCGACTTCCCCGTCATCAGTGGCACATCCTGGCCGCAACCGGCGCCGGAGTGCTTTGGCAAGCGGTGGCCGTCCTGTGGTTGGGATTGGCCCTGGGATACGACTTCGCCTTGGTGGAGCGATACGAGCAAACCGGCGAAAAAACGAGACTCACCGGTGCGGAGATGGCGATGCGCTACGGGTGGCCCTGGCCCTACCTGGCCGCCCACAAGTCCCGCCCTTTCCACCGGTGGCACTTCTGGCAGGGCTTGAAAGAAGTGCTCTGGTTTTCCGCCGCGGCGCTGGTGGCCGACGTGGCGCTTTGGATGCTTTTGGTATCGGCCTTGGGCTGGCTGCTGTTTCGATGGTGCCGCGGCCGCAACCTGTGGCAGTTCCACTTGGGCAGTTTTCTGGTGGCCGTGGGAATCGTCACGCTGCTTTTCTGGCCGTTTGTTTCCGCGTGGCACGCATCCGGACAGGCGCGCGACGTGATGCAACGCCTGAACCGACTGGAGCTGGTGGATGCCATGGCGATTCGCCGCCTGGTGGAGCAGGACCCCGTGGTGCAAAAGCGGCCCGGCCCGGGACGGCCATTCCCGGTAATCGGCGGCTTGGTGGCCTACGAGGAGCGTTTCCTCTGGTTCTGGACTCTGCTGGGCATGCAAACCCCGGAATGGGCCAAGACGCCGGTGGAGCTCTCCACCTTTACGTTCAACCCGCAGCAGGTGCTGGCCCAGGCCAAGCGCATTTCCACGTTACGCAGCATCAAGATGTATGTGTTTGACCTTAGTTTGCTCGTTGGCGATACGGCTCCTCCAGCGGCCGCTTCCGGTGGGAAAGAACAACCGGCCGGCTCGAAGCGGCAAGAAGCTCGGGCCCGGGGCGAGGCGAAGTTGAAAAAACACGGTCTGACCATCCCGCCAGTCACTTCCGCCGACCTGAAGCACTTGGAGAAGCTGCCCCATTTGCAGTATTTGCGACTCTCTTTGCCACAGCGACTTTCCCGGGAAGAGGCGGCCGTGCTGGCCCGGCTGCCCCGGCTGGTGTTCCTGTTTCTCGAGTATCCCAACGGCCGGGGATCGAGCCTTTCCCCGGAGCATCTTCCCGTGTTCCTCAACGCGCCTCGTTTGCGATCGCTGGCCATTGCGATGGACCACAAGGCGGTTCCAGAGGAAGTCCAGGAGCAGTTCCGCCGCCGCGGGATCGCCTTAAGCATTTTGGTGCTCGCTCCCTGAGACTCTCTACCAAAGCCCAGGCTCCCGACGGCTCAAGTACGTAAGCAATTGCTCTCGAGCGGGCACGCTGACAGTCGCGGCGAGCTACCAGCGGAACTACTCAGTTCGACTTTTGCACTTTTTCAGGGCGAAATTGGCCTACCTACATGAAGCGAGCCTCCAGCATAATGCTTGGGCGTTATCACACCATCCAGGCACTACGCAAGGAGGCTCACGATGGACCTTGTAGCAGCTTTTGTGGTTTTGTTGCAAGAGGTC
>WFOE01000200.1 GCA_015488215.1 Planctomycetales bacterium | reverse complement strand
CTTGGACGACTGCCTCGGGGGTCATGCCCGGTTCCGGTGGGTCCAGCAGAACATGAAAGCCGGAAAAGGTGCCGTACACCACCCCGGGTACGCTTTCCTCTTGCAGAACGCAGTTCATCTGGTGGCGCAACTGCTCGGCATAGCGGTTGGCCGCCTGGCAGGGGGCACCGGTGGCCACTTGCTCCAGGCAAGCGATCCCGGCGGCGGCCGAGATCGGGTTGGCGTTAAAGGTGCCGTGATGGGAGATTTTTTCCCGCTCTTCCCGTTCGGGAAACTCTAGCGCCTGCATCAGCTCGCGCCGCCCCACCAGCGCCCCACCCGGGAAGCCCCCGGCCAGAATCTTGGCCAGAGTGGTCAGATCGGGGGTGACGTCCCAGGCTTCCTGGGCTCCGCCCGGGGCGCAGCGAAAGCCGCTGATGACTTCGTCGAAGATGAGCACCACACCCAGTTCCCGGGTCTTTTCCCGCAAAAAGTGTAAAAACTCCGGCACCACGGGCACCTGGCCCCAACTGGCTCCGGTCGGTTCGATAATCACGGCGGCCAGCTCCTCGGCGTGTTGTTCCATCAGTCGGGCGGTGGCCTGGTGGTCCTGCGGTGGGGCCATCACCACCTGTTGGGCCACCCCCTGCACGACACCTGGGGTGGGAGAACCGTCGAAGTGCGAGTGCACGCCGAAGGCCACGTGATCGTGCCAGCCGTGAAAATGCCCCTGGAAGTGCATAATCTTTTCCCGGCCCGTGTAGGCCCGAGCCAGCCGCAGGGCAAGCAAGGTGGCTTCGGTGCCCGAGCTGGTAAAACGCACCCGCTCGGCACAGGGGACCAGGCGCTGGACCAGTTGCCCCCAACGCAGCTCCAGCTCGTGACAAGCCCCGTAGTGGGTGCCGCGGTCCAGTTGCTCGCGCACGGCTTGCTGCACGGCCGGGTCATTGTGCCCCAGCAGCAACGCTCCGTGCCCGCCGGCGTAATCGACGTACTCGTTGCCGTCGGCGTCCCATTTGCGGCTCCCCTGGGCCCGCACCACGTAGATGGGATAGGGGCGCAGGAAGCGGCTGTCGTGGGTTACTCCGCTGGGGAACACCTCTTGGGCCTGCCGGGCCAGTCGGGCCGACGTGGGCGTGCGCTGCAAATACTTTTCCAGGATGACCGAACGATCCACGACCACACCTCGGGAGCAAGGGGAGTTGAGCAAAAACGGGCGTGCCTCAAAAATACCGCAACTTGCTCCCCGCTGGTAGAATGGGGCCTTTGCCCCAGTTTCGTTTCCCTTTTGCGAAGCACCAGGCTATGGCCGAAACGTGCCCGCGGTTGACCTTTCCCGAAAATGAAGCCGAACTGCTGGAGCGGCTTAGCCGTCCCGAGCCGCCGGTGGTGGAGCTGATGGGCCGGCTGGAACAAGGGCTGCTAGTGCTCGGGGCCGGGGGGAAGATGGGGCCTTCGCTTTGCCTGATGGCTCGCCGGGCGGCCTTGGAAACCGGACGCGGGGACCTGCCCGTGGTGGCCGTCTCCCGCTTTTCCGACCCGCAGGCGGCCGATGTGCTCCGGCAGGCCGGGGTGCAGGTGATCCGGGCCGATCTGAGCCGGGAAGCCGACTGGGACAAACTGCCCCGGCTGCCCCAGGTCATCTGGATGGTGGGCCACAAGTTCTCCGCGGGTGATCCGCCGGGAAGCTACTGGGTGCGCAACGTCTGCCTTACCCACGGGCTTCAGCGGCTGCGGCCCCGTCGGGTGGTGGCCTTAAGCAGCGGGAACGTCTATCCGTTCGTGGGCCGGGAAGAGCCTCCGGCCACGGAGCAGACCATCCCGCAGCCCCGGGGCGAATACGCCATCACGGTCTGGGGCCGGGAACAGGTTCTGCGCCACCTGGCGGCCACGTGCGGCTGCGGCGTGCAACTGGTGCGGCTCAACTATGCCGTGGAGCTGCGTTACGGGGTGCTGGTGGACCTGGGACGGATGATCCTCGAAGACCGGCCGGTGCCGCTGAGCGTGCCGGAACTGAACCTGGTCTGGCAAGGCTACGCCAACGCGGTGCTGCTGCGGCTGCTGGAACGTGCCGACCCGGAGACGTGCGAAGTGCTCAACGTAACCGGCCCCCAGCGGCTTCAGGTGCGCCGTCTGGCCGAGGAGCTAGCCGGGCGCCTGGAACGGCCCGTGCGGTTCGAGGAACCGGAAGGGGACGACTCGCTGCTGGCCGACGCGTCGCGCTGCCACCGGCTGTTCGGCCTGCCGGAGCCGGACCTGCCCGTGCTGCTGGACTGGACCGCCCGCTGGCTGGCCGAGGGAAACCCCACCTGGAACAAACCGACCAAGTTTTGGGTCCGCAGCGGTTCGTTCTAACCCGGCAGGAGACGTCCCACCAAAGCTCCCTGTGGCCTGTTGGCCGCTCTTTCTTGCCCTGGAGCGGAAGCACCCAGTGCCCGCGGCCGTGCCGTTCTCCGGGAGCTGACGCTCCCGGCTCGCTGACTGTGATAATCGGCGCTTGTTCTTGCATCGGAGCGGAAGCTCCCAGTGGGAGCGGCGGGAGCCGCCTCCGCCGACTGAAGTCAGCGGCTCGCCGTTTCCAAGAATCGGCGTTCATCCTTGCATTCGTGCGGAAGCACCGCGCAAGCCGCACGGCGCACGCCGCAAGCCGATTCCCGCCCAATGCGGAAGCACCCTCATCCCCCCACGCCTCCTTTGGCCGAACTCGGCGGTTTCTCGCTATGGCAATGGCCTTGCCCGCCCTTGTCGCTGGTTCGGGTCCAGCATAGCCTGGAACGAGAACCCGCTTTTTTCTCCAGCAGCTTAGGCTCCGGCTTTCGATGGTCGATCTGTTGCGTCAGGAAGTGGCTTTGGCCACCACTTGGGTGGTCAAGCTCGGGACGCGCGTGCTGACCGACGCGCGCGGCCGCCTGGACCGCCGCCAGATCGAACAGTTGGCCTCTCAGGTCCACCAGCTCATGCAGCATGGGCGCCGGGTGGTGCTGGTCAGTTCCGGAGCGGTGGCCGCCGGCATGGCCCGGTTGGGTCTGCGCACCCGCCCGGTGGACATCCCCCGACTGCAAGCCATTGCCGCGGTGGGCCAGACCCATCTGGTGGAAGCCTACGAGCAGGCGTTCGGCCGGTTCGGTCTCCACGCTGCCCAGGTGTTGCTGACGGCCGAAGACGTCCAGCATCGCACGCGGTATCTGAACGTGCGAAACACCCTGCTGGCCCTGCTGCGCCACGGCGTGGTGCCGATTGTCAACGAGAACGACACCGTCTCGGTGGACGAGCTTCAGACCACCTTCGGCGACAACGACCGCCTGGCCGCTCTGGTCACCACACTGCTGCAAGGGCCTCTGCTGGTGCTGCTAAGCGACGTGGAGGGGCTTTACGACGGGCCACCCCAGGACCCTCGTTCCCGGGTCATTCCTACGGTGACGCGGCTGGACGAGTCGATCTTTGCCCTGGTTCGCGATACCAAGGGGGGACTAGGTACCGGCGGCATGGCTTCCAAGCTGGCTGCTGCCCATCTGGCCGGTTCAGTGGGCGAGAACTGCATCATCGCCAGCGGTCGCGATCCGGAAGTGCTGCTCAAAATCCTCCGCGGCGAGCCGGTCGGCACGCTCATTCTGCCCCAGGCCAATCAGGTCCCGGCCTGGAAACGCTGGATTGGCTTTACGGCCCGGCCTCGCGGCAAGCTCCTGCTCGATCCCGGCGCGGTGGCCGCCGTAGTGGAGCAAGGGTGTTCTCTGCTTGCAGCGGGAATCGTCGAAGTGCAGGGAAACTTCACCAAGGGGGACGTGGTGCGCATCTGCAACGCCCAGGGGCGGGAACTGGCCCGAGGGCTGGTCAATTATCCGGCCGATCAACTGCGGCGCATCCGCGGCTTGCAAAGCCACCAGATTGCCGAGGCGTTGGGCCACTGCCCCTACGAGGAGGTAATCCATCGGGACAATCTGGTGCTGACCACCTCGCTTCCGGCCGCGTCCGGCCGCTGAGGGCGTTGTTGCCCCGTGGGGGGCTGGTTATTATCGAACTTCCGTACCAGGACGTCCCGGTTTCTTCGTTTCAGCCCCGCCGATGAGCACCCACGCCCACCCCCCTTACGAAGACGATCTGTTCAAAGACACGACGATGACGTTCGGCGAACATCTGGCCGAACTGCGTCAGTGTCTGATCCGGGCGTTGATGGGCCTGGTGTTGATGTTCGTGCTGGTGCTGGCCGTGGATTTGCCCAGCCGCATCATCGCTTTTATCAACCGGCCGCTTCAGGGGGTGCTGGTGGACTTTTATCTGAAACGAGCCGAGCAGTGGCTCGAAGGTCAGCTTACTGAAGTAGGACAGTTGGGCTATCCGGCCCCCCCGCAGGAGTCGCTGCTAGAGACGATCCAGCAAGACCGCTTGATCCCGGAGCTTTACTTTCTGGACGTGGAGCAGACGGCCCGCTACCTGGCCCGACTGCACCCGGAGCAGTTTTCGGCCAAGGCTCCCCCGGCGCTGGGAGCCCGGGATCTGCTGGACCCGGTACGCTTCTGCCAGGTGCTGTGGGAAGAACACGAACAAGGCCCCCAGGCGGTGCGGAAGCTGTGGAAACTTCTCGATGAAGAAGCCCGGCGCGTGGTAAAGCAAGTAGCCACCGCCCATGCGGAAAAGCTGAAGCCCTCGCAACTGGACGTGCTGGTAGGTGCGCTTGCCCAGTTGGTGGAAAGCGACAAGCCGCTGCTGGAGCCGGAGGATTACAAGGAGTTCCTTGCGCTGAACCTTCAAGTGGTCCAGCTCACCCCGGCCCAACGCCTGGCCCAACAACGGAGAATGCGGTTTGCCCAACTGGAAGAGCTGTTGGAAAGCGGCGGCCGTCTGCCGCTTCCGGTGTGGAACCGTCTGCTGCTTGCGGCCCTGTTTCCGGAGATGATCGCCTCCGGCCCCCGCAAGCAGAACATGGCCCCGGTGGTGCTCTGGCGTTCGCTGGAAGAGGACCCCCGAGTGAGCATCAAGAGCCTGGGCCCTTATGAGACGTTCATGATTTGGCTCAAGGCGGCCATCGTTGCCGCGCTGGTGCTGGCCAGCCCCTGGGTGTTTTACCAATTGTGGATTTTCGTGGCCGCCGGGCTCTACCCGCACGAGCGACGCTACGTGTACATCTTTCTGCCCATCAGCTTGGGGCTGTTCCTGGGCGGGGTAGTGCTGTGCTTCGTGTACGTGCTGCCCATCGTGCTGGACTTTTTGTTTATCTTCAATCGCTGGACGGGGGTGGATCCGGACATGCGCATCTCGGATTGGTTCAGTTTCGCTCTGATGCTGCCGTTGATGTTTGGCATCTCGTTCCAGTTGCCGCTGGTGATGCTTTTCCTGGAACGGATCGGCATCTTCACCGTGGAAGCCTATCTTTCCCAGTGGCGGGTGGCCGTGCTGGTGATCCTGGTGTTGAGCATGCTGCTTACTCCCGCGGACCCGGGCAGTATGCTGCTGATGGCTCTGCCGCTGATTGCTCTGTACTTCGGTGGGGTGGCCCTGTGCCGCTACATGCCGCGAAACTCCAACCCCTACGGCGAGGTGCCGCCGGAGTAGTAGGGGTCTTGGGTCTTGCGTCGTAGGTCTTGAGCGGGAGCTTCCGCTCCGATGGAAGAATAAGCGCCAACTCGAAGGCTCCTCGAGCCGCCGACTTGAGTCGGCGGAGGACGGCACGGCCGTCGGCGACTGGGTGCTTCCGCACCAACGCAAGAAAAAGCGTTCTCTTTCAATCGGCTCTCCCCGGACTGAAGTCCGGGGCTCGCCGGGCGGAATCGGCTTGCCAGACACAAATGGGCTTGCGGCTTGCGCCGTGCGCCTTGCGCGGAGAACTTCCGCATCGGCGGAAGACAAACGCTCGCACTCGTGCTCGTAATCGGTAGCCGACAATCGGCGAGCTCCGATCTTCGGCTCCGGGAGAAAAACGAGCAAAACAAGCGATTGCCAGTGGCCTCCCCCGGCATCGTCGTCTTTCTGCTCCAGGGGCACTCATCCCGTCAGCGGCACCAGCCAGGCTCCCAGCATGGTGGCGGCCAGAGCGACCAGGCCCATCATCGCCGTCATCGGAGTGAGTGTTTTGAGCGTTTCGGATTCGGTCATGCCGCTCATGCGGCAAATGACCCAAAAGCCGCTGTCGTTCATCCAGGCCACGGGCTTGGAGCCGGCGCCGATGGCCAGGGCCAAATAGACCCGGTGATACGGCAGCGGTTGTCCGGCCACCATGGCCGAAACGATTCCCACGGACGTAATCATGGCCACGGTGGCCGAGCCTTGGGCGGTACGCACCAGCGTGGTAATCCCGAAGGCCAGCGGCAGCAGGAGCCAGGCTTGGGCCCGCGGGGCGGTTTGTCGCACCCAGTGGGCGATGCCGCTTTGCTGCAACATGGCTCCGAAAGCCCCACCGGCGGAAGTAATCAGGATAATCATGCCCGCCCCGGCCAAAGCCGTCTGCAGGCTTTGCTGAAAGCGGCTCCGGCCCGGCCGCTGCCAGAACACCCAGACACCCACGGCCAGAGCAGCGGCAAGCACCAGGGCCAGGTTCTTTTCGCCCAGCACTTGTACGGCCTGGTAAAACGCTTTCAGCCAGCGGGGCATCTCTGCCGCGGCGAAGTTCCGCAGGATCGACGCTCCGGCCAGCAGCACCACCGGCAGCAGGATCGGGAGCAGCGAAACCCAAAGCGGCGGCAATTGTTCACTACTCGCCTGCTGGAACCGTTCGATTAGCTCTTGGGGCATCTCGGCTGTTTCCCGCAGCGGCACTTGCCAGCGGCGGTTGGCCCAATGGGCGTGCCAGTACCCGTAAGCGGCCGAAAAGGCGCCGACAACGCAACCGGCCAGGATCATCGTGCCCAGGTCCACGCCCAGCTCCTCGGCCACCATCAAGGGCCCCGGCGTGGGCGGCACCAGCGAATGGGCCATCGTCCCTCCGGCCACGATGGTCAGCACGTAGAGCAGGTACTTTTGCGGCCGCCGTGCTCCCAGGGCCTTGCCCAGCGGGATCATCAAGTAAAAGACCGTATCGAAGAACACCGGGATTCCCAGCAGGAACCCCCCGGCCAGAAAGGCCAGGGCCGCCCGGGCCTCACCCAGCCCGGCCAGCAAGGCCCGCACAATCCGGTCGGCCGCTCCGCTTTCGAGCATCGCCCTGCCGATGAGCGAGGCCATGGCAATCAGCAGTCCTATCCGGCCGCAGGTGCCGCCCAGGGCCTCGGCCACGCGTTGGGCAACGCCGCGTCGGGTGGCCTGGGCCGTCTGCTGCCACTGGCTGGGATACAACACCCGCATCCCGGTTGCAACGCGGCCGCGAACCACCCGGGCAAGCCAGCTTTCCGACGGAGCCTCCTCATCCGGCGCGGCCTTGCGCACCAGCACCAGCTCGGCACCGGGAGATGCTCCTTTGGCGCGCCGGAGTGCTCCGGCCTCGTAGCCCCAGAGCAACATGCCCGGCCGGGGAGCCAGTTGCCGGGGCGGGCGGACCCAGACGGCCTGTTCCGACTCGGAGCGTATCACCCGACCGGCCAGCGAATCGCGCAGGTAGCGCGTGCCGGCCCGGGGGTCTGCCCCCCAACCCACGGCCAGAGCCGCCAGCAACAGGGCCACAAAGGCGGGCAACCGCAGCCAGAGAATCCCTCCGACAACGATTGCCATACCCAACAGCAACAGCAGCAGGGGATGCACGGCCGCCTTTCTCGCGGAACGAACACACCGAGCGGAAACGACAAATAAGCACGAGGGATGATGACCCCCGCGAGCCGGAGAGTCAAACTTTTTCTGGGGCGAAGTCGGCTTGCGTCCTGCGCTGTGCGGCTCGCCGGAAAGCTACACGTGTACTTACTCAAACGAATGACGTAGAGCGTATTACCAAAACCCTCTGGCGCCGCTCCAAATCCCCAGGCGTTGGCGATTGCGGCCGGAAATCGCGGCAGCCTATTAGTCCGAAAATCCCCCCCAGTGTTGGCTTGCCGTTACGGAAACGCACAAAGGCAATCCACTTCCCGATCAGCCGACCGTCGCGCGTGCGGCCGCGGACGAAGAAGGCCTGGTCGTCCTCGGCAAACAGTTTTCCCAACTCGGCCAGAAGCGGAGCGGGTAGCCGGTTGGCAAACCGCTTTCGGGCTTCTTTGATCGTCAGGACAAAAGCCACCTGGGGCACACGCACGTGGTCGGGAGTGCCGAACTTACGTATCTTGCGTGAGAAGATTCGTTGCAGGTCCTCCCGGTTGGTGAACACCTTGTAGTTCCGTGGGTTCAGAACGATCAGAAACGGCATTTCCACCACCGCGAGCACACGCTGGGCGTCTCCGCGAACGGCCGCATCGACAAACTGTTCCACTACGGCAGTGGCCGCTTTAACCCTCTCCGTTTGCTGGGGCTTTTCTTAGGAAAGACCGGGAGTGGCAATCGAGACAGCCAACACCCCTGCCAGCAAGCCAGTGAGGTTACGCATCGTTGACTCCCCCCTTGTGAAGAAGTGGAAACAAGACCTGCCACAGTTTCACCTGGACCAGAGTATCAAGACGCCCGCCTCGGATCAAAACTGTGGTGGTTCCAAGAGTTCTATGGAGAAACAGTTCGCCTTGACCCTAAGTTTCGCCAATCGTTACACTTTCGGTGGCTGCGGCCTTGCTGTCTTGAAGCGGGCGTTTGCTGTCGGCTGCTTGTTGGTGGTCGAAGCGGCTGCTCCACGCGGGCCGCGGGACGCATGGGGCAAGCCGTTTCTTGCCGAAGCGGCATGCCAGTTGCGCTCCCTTGCAGGTTACGGAAATCCTGGCCGGAGTTGGACGGACTCGTACGAGGATTTTGGTCATGTTCACCACATTGGGGGTGGTTTCCACCCTGGGGGCCCATCACCGCAAACTGGCTCGCCGCATCGGGGATATGCCCGTGCTTCATTGGGTGCTGCGGCGGCTGAGCGAAGCCCAGCAACTGGATGGCTTGGTGTTGCTGACGGGCAAAGACGCCCAAAGCGAATCGATCCTGGGACTGGTACCCCCGGATGTGGCGGTCTATCCCAGCGCCCGGCCCGATCTGCTGGGACGCCTGGACGCGCTGCTGGCCCACATGCCCTCACAAGCCGTGGTGCTGGTGCCTGCCGATACGCCGTTTGTCGATCCGGCGCTGGTGGACCGCCTGGTGACCGAAGCGGCCGAGCATCCCGAGTGCGATTACATCTGCTACGCCGGGGCCGACGGCCGCCCGCTGGACCCGGAAACCGTGGGGCTTTTCGGCCAGTGGGTTCGGGCCGAAGTACTTCGCCGCCTGCACCAGCGACTTACCGCCAGCGAGGACCGGCAGCACCCAATCCGCTATCTGCTCAGCCACAGCGGAGTGTATGTGCTGCGGCTGCTGACGCTCCCCCGGCCGGTTCGTGCCCAGGAGCTGCGCCTGCGGATGCAATGGGCCGAAGACTGGGAACACCTGCAAGCCATCTACGAAGCCCTGGGACCGGACCAGTTGGACTGGGCCCACATCGTACAACTGCTGGAGGACCAACCGGAAATCCGCCGCCAGATGGCCCAACTGAACCGGAAGGAAGCAGTTTCTTCCGCCGCCTCGCCGGAGTAAGCACCAGCGGGCCGGAGAGCTCCGCCTCGGTTGGAGCCCGTTCCCACACACCCCGATGTGCCCAAGGGAGCCACGGATGGCCACCTTGCACGTGTTCTTCGATAGCAGCGACGCGGAGCGGTTTGCCGTCCCGCAGACCGAGCCGATGCTGTTGCTGTTCGGCCCGGCCGACATAGCTCTGGCGGATCGCCGCACGGGTCTTTACGAGCTGGACCGGCTGATGGATGCCCGCTGGAGTTGGATCGATCAGGAAGCGACCAGGCTGGCCGAGGAGCTTGCCTCCCCGGGTGCTCCCGGCATCCGCTGGGACCAAGCGGGCGAAGACGGGCAGCGGCTCTGTTTTCTACATGCGCTGAAGCTGCGCTATCACCTGGTGGCCGTGCTCCGCGTGGTGGCGTTTCTGGATTGCTATCAGGGACACTGGAACCGCCTGGTGGTGGTCTGTTCCCGCAAGATGACCCCCGCGTGGTCCCGGCTGCTTTCGGCCTGGGGTCAAGCTCGGGGCAAAGAGGTGCTGCTGCTGGATGTGGCAGGAATGAGACTTTCCTCCCGGTGGGAGTTCGGGACCACAGACTCACCCGGGCGGCAATCTGAGAGTGCAGGACCCGTTGTGCGGGAAGCGGAGCACGCGGTCCGGCTGGGTTTCCCGGCCGGTTCTTTCTCTCCGAAGAACCTGGTGCGGCGTGTGCTGGGCTGGCTGCACATGTGCCAGGTGGAGTTGGTTCGCCGCAGTCGGCCCGCTTCGGCCCGGACGCTTTGGCTTTGCGGCAATCCGCGGTTGCTTGCTCCGCTTGCGCCGGAGTTTTGCCACCGCGGCTGGCGCCCGTTGTGGCTCTTTCCGCAGATGGCGCTTCGGTGGTGGGGGACTTCGGTCCGGCACGGCTGGGGGCAGTGGTTCTACCAGCCGGAAGGAGACCGCTCGGGCCGGGGGGCCGATTCCCCGGTGCCGCGGCTTGCCCGGGTGGATTTCCGCGGGATCAACCTGGCCGCGACGTTGAATCCCTGGCTGGCCCGCCGATGGCAGCAAGAGCAGCCCCGGCTGGAAGGCGTGGAACGGTCGCTCCGCCGGGCCTGGGAGCGTTTTCCCCCTTCGCTGCTGGTGCTGGACGAAGACGCCACGGCCGTCAAGCGGCTGATGGTCCAGTTGGCCCGCCGGCACCGGGTGCCCGCGGTGGTGGTCCAGCACGGAGTGCCGCGCGTGCCGTTTGGGTTTGTGCCCCCGGCGGCCGACGCGTTGTGTCTTTGGGGAGAAACTTCGGCCGAGCAGTTGCGCCACTGGGGAGTCGATCCCCGGCGGCTGTTCGTGACCGGCTCCCCGGCTCACGACGAGCTGTTTGCCCCCGGCGGACGTTTTCATGGCCCGGGCGCTCCGCAGCTCGCTTCTGCCAAGGCGGGCGCCCACCCCGGCCCGAAACCGCTGCGCGTGCTGCTGCTTGCCACCACGCGCCCCCGGCCGCAGCGGCCCGAGCCGGCCTCGTTCCATCTGACTGCCAGCGAATACGCCCGGTTGTTGCAACTGGCCGTGGACGTGGTGCTGGAACAGCCCGACTGGGAACTGACGCTCAAGCTCCATCCTCGGGACACGCAGCGGGAGTGGTACCGCCGCTTCGTTCCCAAGGGAGACCGCCACCGCGTGCGAATCGACACCAGGCACACGCTCTGGCAACTGCTTCCGGCCCATCAGGTGGTGTTGCACGTGGCCTCCGGCGCCGGGGTGGAAGCGGCCCTGGCCGGCTGGCCTGTGGTGGAGTTGTTACCTCGGGGCGGGGCGGAGCTTCTGCCGGCAAAGCCCTGGGGAATGCTAGCGGCCGTTTCCACCCGGGCGGAGCTGCGCGCGGCGCTTCGCCGCCTGGTGGAGCGCGGCCCTCGTTCGACAGCGGGAGTGCGGGAACAGGTAATGGCCAACTTCGGCTGCCGGGCTGCGCCTCGGGTCGTCGAAGCGGCACTGCACGTCGTGGCCCAGGGCACAGACGCACCGGCGGTCCGCAGCTTGTCGGACCGGACGCCCTCGTCCCGACTCGCGGTGGAGAAAGCGACGCTTGCCGCGGAGGAAGCTGCCCGATGAGCACCTGGCTTTCGCCTGCAAGGAGCCTCCGCCGGCAAGCCGCACCGGGCACGCTGCTGCGCCAGTGGTGGCAAGTGGGCAGCAGCACCCTGCTGGGACAGGTGCTGGGCGTGGTCGGTGCGCTGGCAATCCGGATGCTGGTTTCGCCGGCGGCGATGGGCATCTGGCAAGCCTGCCGCCTGGTGCTCAGTTATTCCAACTACGCTTCGCTGGGGGTAACCAAAGCGGCCGCCAGGCAGTGGGCCGTCGCTGTCGGGTCCGGCCGCCGGGACGAAGCCCAACGAGCGGCTCAGACCGCCTGGGGATTTGCCGGGGCCGTGAGCCTGCTGGTCGGCGGAGTCGTGGCCGGGCTGGCCTGGTGGCAGTACGCCTCTCCGGGGGACTGGGCCGCCACCTGGGCGGCGGCTCTGGCCCTGGTGGCCGTGGCCGTTCCGTTGCAGCGATGGGTTACGTTTCGCGTGGGGTTGCTTCGGGCTGGGCAACAGTTCCGGACGACCGCTACACTTTCGGTAGCCGAAGCCTTCTGGTACCTAGGGCTGAGCGTCCTGGGAGCCTGGCTGGCTGGGGCCGTCGGGCTGTGCGGAGCCGTGTTGCTGGGGCTGGTGTTTTCGGCCGTGTTTCTCCACGTGGTCGAGGCCCCCTGCCCTCGTCCCCGATGGGACCCGGCTTGCCTCAAGCGGCTCTTACGGACCGGCTTGCCGCTGGTGCTGGGCGGAGCGGCCTTTTCGCTGTTCCGCTCGCTGGACAAGCTCATGCTGCTTTTCTACTTGCCCCAGGGGGAGTTTGCCTTGGGCTGCTACAGCGCGGCGATGCTGGCCCAGGGACAACTGTTCGGCCTGGGAAACACGCTGGCTGGGGTGTTGGGGCCTCGGCTGGCCCAGCGCTGGGGCCGCACCGGCTCCCGGACCCAGGTAGCCCACACCGCCCTGGAAACCACCCAGGCCCTGGCCCTGCTGCTGGCGGGTCCCGCGGCGGCCGCAGTGGCCCTGGGGCCGTGGGTCCTGGGCTTGCTGCTGCCAGAGTATCAGCCGGGCCTGGCCGCCTTGCCTTACCTGGCCTGCGGCGCGTTGGCCCTGGTGCTGGCACTGCCGGCTCAACACGCTCTGGTGGCCTGGGATCGACCGCGGCTGTTGTTGGTGGTGGTGCTCGTAGCAAGCGGGCTGCTGGCTGCCGGGAACCACCTGGTGCTGAGGTGCGGCGGCGGATTGCAACAAGTGGCCCAGGTTACCTGTGCGGTCAACTGGCTGTTCCTGCTGTTGCTAAGCGGCGTGGCCTTCGCCCGAGCCGCCGGGCTGCGGGCACTGGTTCGGCTGTACGGTGGCTTGGGCTGGATGCTGCTGCCGCTGTGGCTGGCCCTGGCCGTGCTTCCCCGGGAGGGAGAACCGGCGTTGCTTACGCTGCTGAGCGTGTTTGCCCTTTGGGCGGTGGTGCTTCACCGGCGGTGGCCTTCGCTGCGCCGCGTGTTTTTTTCGCGCGAAGTTCCCCCGCCCGCTCACCGCGGTGCCGAAACCGATCCGGCAACGAAAGTGCAAGGAACCGAAGATGATCGCCCCGTCTGACCCATCCGGGCCGAAACGGCTCTCCTGGCACGAGCTGACCCGGCGGTGCCAGAAACCGGACCATCGCCAGGTGGGCACCTGGATGGCCCGCCGCGTGGTCCGCCCTTTGGCCCAGGCGATCACCTGGGTGCTCGCCCCCTGGTCCGTTTCGCCCCATGTGGTCACGCTGCTGGCCTGGGCGGTGCTGGGGGCCGCGGCCGCGTGTCTGGCCCAAGGCTCGCCCGGCTGGATGGTGGCCGGAGCCGCTGCGCTTCAGTTGTGGTATTTGCTGGATCACGTCGATGGGCAACTGGCCCGGCTCCAGCGGCGGGAAACGCTCGAAGGCACGCTGCTGGATTACCTGATGCACCACAGTTTCTTTTGCTTTGTGCCCCTGGGAGTCGGCTGGGGACTGTTTACGGCGGAAAACCGGCCCGGGTGGCTGCTGGCCGGGCTGGCCTGGGGCTGGGGAGCGTGGCTGGTACACGCCGTGCACGACGCCCGGTACAAGGCGTTTTTCAAGCGGCTCAAACGCACCCGGGGGCCGTTGCGCCTTTGCCTGGACCAGCAGGCCGCCGGCATGCCCGGACCGGAGCAACCCCGCGGCCTGGGCGTTTGGCTTCGCCGCCTGGGCCGCAAATTGCTGGAAACCCATGTTACTATGAACTTGCTCACGCTACTGGCTGCGGCGGAGTGGCTTGCTGGCAACGGCGAGCTTGCTCTGCTACGGCTTTACACCGGAACGATGGCCCTGCTGGCCCCGGCCGTGGCCCTGGGCGTGCTGTGGCGCGAAGTGCGGCTTGGGCGAAGCGAAGCGGAGTTTGTCCGGT
>WFOE01000199.1 GCA_015488215.1 Planctomycetales bacterium | reverse complement strand
GCAGCAGCACGAACGAAGGCATGGCCGTGCCGTGGATGCCCTGCCTGAGCGTGCGTTTCAGATCCGCCCGCGAAGGCTTCATCCCCGCCTTAGTCGAAGTGAACTTGAAGATGCCCTTTTGGAAGTTGCGGGGATAGGGGTTCAGGAACCGGGCCGTGGGTCCTGCGCCGTTGCCGCTGATGCCGTGGCAGTGCACGCAGTGGAGCCGGTACAGCCCGCCCAGGTTGCCGTGCCCGCCGGCCGGTCCGGCTGCCAGAAAGAGCTTGTTGATGTCCAAGCCGGCCTGGGGAACCGTTCGGGGCACATCCGGCGAGCCGAACGCCCGGTACATCGTGTTGACCACGAACTGCTTCTGCTGGGGAGTCAGCGCGTCCGGGTCACGGCCTTCCATGTTCAACGGAAAGTAAAGCTCCTGCTGCGATCCGCAACCGACCAGCCCGAAAACCAGCAGCAAAGCGGGCACGGCCCACAGACCGCGACAGCACCGGTACGCAGCGGGGAGGTTCATCGTCCGGGCACCATTCGTGTTTGGTAAGGGTCGGGTTGTCCGTTTCTGCGTCGAACGCCGGAAGACCCGCCTTCGGGGCAGGCTCCCATAGGAGTGGGAATCAAGGAAACGCCAACGAAGCCGACTGGCAACTCGCACGAAGCGGGGCTTGCAGGGCGCAGGTGCCCTGCAAGCCGTTATGGAAACGCTCAATGCTTTGAAAACTACTGCAGCTTTTCCACTGGCACTTCGATTGTGCCCAAATCGACCGTTTCGTTCGCCTTGATGGTGATCTTCTTGCGTCCCTTGGGCCAGCCGTCGACGGCCAGATAACCGGCCTTCTCCTGCCAGAGCTGCAATTCCAGCTCGCCGGCCGGCAGGTTCTTGATTTCGAACTTGCCGTCCTTGCCGGTGACGGCCATGTAAGGGTTCTTGCGAATCACGACGAAGCCCTTCATCCACGGGTGGATGTTACAAGCCACGGGCACGGGGACGCTTTGCTGCAGGGAAAACTCGAACTTGTACGCTTCCTGCGGTTCTTTCACCCCAGCCGGGATGGAATAGTTCCCGCCGCCTCCGCCGCCGGGGACGGAGATGTTGGTGTTGTGGGCCACCGGGTCCGGATTGGTCACGTAGAGCTTCTGTCCCACTACCACTGCCACCACGCGCGGCTCGAAACGGCAATTTTCGTTCTTCAGAATTACCGGCTTGTCCTTGACCGCTTCCAGTTCCGGGTGGACTTTTAGCTTGCGGGTGCGGACGTAAATCACCACGTTAGCCAGTCCGCCGTCGGGACCGACGACGATCGATTCATCCACCAGGTTGTGCTTACCGCAGAACTCCTGGTCCTTGGTCACGTTAATCGGGGTGGGCTTGGGCGCAGCTCCCTTGAGCACGATGCGGCCGGTCAGATGGCCCCAGCCTTCGGCTTGCTGCTTGGTGCCGCTGCTACCGCTGCTGCTGGTTCCGCCGGAAGCAGAGCCCCCGCCACCGCTTCCCAACTGGCCGCCTCCTCCGGGCGGCGGAGCCGGTGCGGGCGTAGGGGCCGGCCCCCCGCCACCGCCGCCGCAGCCGGTAAACATGGCCAAAGCGACCCAAGCCGCCGTTGCTACTGCCCAACGCATGACTGTGCTCTCCTTGTAACAGATGTGGAGGAAACCACTTTTTCCGGCGGAACCCACACGGGCCCACCCCTGGCATTTGTGCAAACTCAACGGGAGTCTTTTCGTTTTTTATTTGAACAGGTCCGCGGGAACGCGAATCTCGCCCAGATCGTTCTTGCCCGGCTTCAAGGTAATCTTGAACCGGCCCCGCTTGGCCTTCTGGCCAGCCACTTCCACGTCCTTCAAGTAGCCGGATTTTTCCTGCCACAGCCGGAACTCCAGCTCCACGCCGGCGGGCAGTTTTTTAATCGTGAAGCGGCCCTCCTTGTCCGAAACGGCCATGTAAGGGTTGCTACGCGGAAGCACGTAACCTCTCATCCACGGATGGATGTTGCAGGTTACCGGCACCGGTACGAACTGGGAAAAGCTGAGCATATGCTCGAAAGTCTGCCCAGGCGGCAGCAGCGGGTTGGCCGGCGTGTCGTTGAACGGCTGGCAGTTGCAGTTGTGCGAAACCGGGTCGGAGTTCTTGTAAACGAGCTTCTGTACGCCGATCCAGACCGTAGCCACTCGGGGCACGAACCGCCCGTCTTTGTTGTCCACCACCACTTCTTTGGGCACCTCGTTTTTCAGGTCCGGGTGGATTTTTACTTTTCGCGGCTTGGTCAGGTAGATGACCACGTTGGCCAGACCGCCATCCGGGCCGACGACCAAGGACTCGTCCACCAACATCTTGTCCCCAAAGACGTTCACATCCTTGGTGATCTTCAGCGGACGCGGCTTGGGCGGAGTACCGTCGTAAACGAAACGCCCGGTCAAATCGGCCCATTGCTGGGCCAAGGCCACCGAGGAGACGAGCACCCAGCACGCCACCGCTTGCAAGACCGTCTTCATCGCTACACCTCTTGCAATCGAAGGCACCGGCGACTTTCGTCCCTGGAAAGCTCCGGCACCGTGCGACTCCGGCTCTGTTCCGTAGAGCGACTAATTCATCGGGTTCCTACCTCATTCTAGTTTTCCAGCAAGCACTGCCAAGCGGAGCCGGCCGGGTTGCGCAAGGCTTTTCCGCTTTTTCGGGGCCGCCTGAACGCAATCACGGGGAAGTACCCGCTCCGGTAGCAGCTCCCTTGGGGGGCTGGATTGCTTGAATCGTTTGTTGCTCGCGAAGGTAAACATCCCAGTTGAGCAGCAGGTCGGTTACCGCTTCCAGTTGACGCCGCGGATCGCCGCTGCGGAGCACCGGGCCTTGCGGCACCTGGGGTGGGAACGTCTCCGGCTTGAACGGCGTGGGCTGGCCCAGCTTGAACTGCGTGTTGGGCATGGCCGTGTAGGGGAGAAACCGCTTCGGGTTGGCCAGCCACTGACGCACGTACTCGGGCCGCAGCCGCCGGTACACGTCGGCCAGGTTCGGCGCCTTGTCGAACCGGGTGGGAATAAAGTTCTGCACCACGTGGCATGCACCGCAGTGCTGTGTGTGCGTAACGATGGAGAATGCGTCCCGCAGCCGGCCCGGCTCTTCGGCTTCCCGTTGTTGCAGATACCGGGTGTCCCGCCGCGGATTGAACTCCGAAGGATACCCCGCTCCGTCCACCGCGGCAAAGTAGGCGGCCAGCGCTTCGGCTTCGGCACTGGACATGTTGAACCGCGGCATACGCAGCAACACGGCTGGGCGGATTGGGTAGGGGTTCAGCAGGAAATCGTGCAGCCATTGGCTGTTCACTTTGCGGCCTTCGTTCATCAGCGGCGGAGGCACCCAGCCCCAGATGGCGTTCAGGTCTCCGGCCGCGTCGTTGGCCCGACCAATCTCCACCGCCTTGGGATAAAGCAGCCGCATCAAGTGGCCGCCCCAAGCCGGATAGTGCTTCCCTTGCTGCTGGAGCCAGGCCGTGGGCACCATCAGCTCGTCCCCGGGCAACCACCACTGGCCGTTAATCAGTGTGGGTTTCCACACCTGGATGATGGTGGCGGGGTTGCCGTCTTCGTCTTCGGCCTCTAGCGGCTGGCCGTCCGGGCCACGGCGAATCATGCCCCAGATGTCCGCATGGCCCAGTCCCCGCCGGTCCACTTGCCGCGAGGCCTCCACGTCCTCGGGCGTAAACGGCGGCCGGAAGAACTCGTACTCTCCCTGCGGGAAGGGCCGTTCGGTGGCGAAGATCGGGTACTGCGGGTCGTAGGCAAATCGGAACCGTTCCAGTTCCAGCACGTGGCAGCCGCCGCAGTTGTATTTGCGGAGCAGGCGTTTGCCTTTCATGATTGCCGCCCGGCGCGGCTCGGGGTTGTAGAGGTACTTGGGATGGTCCGGTGCCTCCTTGGTCAACCCCAGCACGAAGGTCATCACCGCTTCGATCTGCTGCTGGTTGAAGGGGAACTTAGGCATCCGCAGCCGTTCGTTGTAGCGCTTGTTCTGCGTCTTCATGTAGTCGTAGCTGCGGGGAGCGCGGAGCTTCTGCCACAGGAAGCCGATGCGGCGATGGCCCAACAGATAGTGCAGGTAGAACGCTTTGTCCTTGTCCGGCATGGCCAGCAGGTCCAGGTGGCCGTGGCCGCCTTCAGCGTGGTCTTCGCCGTGACCGTGGCCATCCGAGCTGCCGTGGCCGCCTTCGGTCAGCTCGATATAGTGGGAAATCTGCTCGAAGGCCAGTTGGGCCTCTTTCTTGCGGCCCCAGCCGGCCAGTCCGGTGCCAATCGGCTTGGCCGTTTCGAATCCGGGCACCTCATGGCAGCCGAAGCAGCCGTACTTGGCCAGCGTCCGCCGCCCGACGAACCGCAACTGATGCTCCAGCCGCTGCTGGTCGTTGGTAAAGTGGCCCACCAGCTCGATTTCGTCTCCCTTGAGCGTGGGAGCCAGTTCCTCGGGAATCCCGTTATGGAGATACTGCCGGGCCTGGCTGGCGGAGAAGGTGCCGCTCAGGTGGTCCAGGGCCAGGCGTTCCAGGGCTTGCCGGAACTGGGCGTCGGCCGGGTCGGGCAGCTCGTACTTGGGTTCCCATCCGCCGTCGTCCTGAAGCAGGTACGCGGCGATGTCGGCCGCCGGATCGGTCACCTTACCGTCGGCGTGGTGGATGGGTTCCAGGAACAGGTTGGGCATCCGCGTGCGGCGGTGGTAATGGACCGGATCGCGCAGCCAGGAGTAGAGCCAGCGCCGCCCTCGCTCGCCGCGGAGCTTGGCTCCCAAGTTGGACAAGTCGGGGCCGAAGTCCTGTTGGGCTTCCGGATACTCCTCGGCCGGAAAGTCTTTGTGCTTGTGGCAAGCCAGGCACCCGCGGGTAAAGAACAGCTCCTTGCCCCGGGCAGCCGAAGCCGGCTGGTTGACTTCCTTGGGCGGAGTTTCGTACGGGAACGGGTCGCTGGCCGCCGTCAGGTAGTGGACCAGGGCATACACCTCCACGGTTTCCAACTGGGCCGTGTGGTGCGGTTCCTGAAGCAGTTCCTTTTGCCCTCGGGTAAGCTGCTCCTGCGGCTCGCCCTTGGCCGCAAACTGCTTGGCCGCCAGTTCCAAGTGGTCATACTGGCCGAAGAACTGCGGCATGGTGGTCGAGGGCCGGTAGCTGGCCGGTTCCCGAATCCAGTTGAATAGAAACTCCCGGTCCAGCTTCGAGGCCACATAGCGCAAGCTGGGCCCTACTTTACGCATCTGTCCGGGGCGTTCGACGTCTTTCAGGTTCCGGGCCAGGTCGTAGAGCCGCGGCTGCAAGTACGGCGGCCGCTGCGCCGTGGGGCTGGTGGCCCGCTGCTGGTCTTCCTTGAGCAGTTCGATCAGTTGCCGCCGGGCTTCGGAGTCTTCCGGGTGGTGCAGCACCTGGGTGCTCAGTTGCTGCAAACGCTGGGCGAACCGGGCCGCTTCCGGATCGGAAAGCTTCCCCTGTTCCACGGCCACGTGGCTGCGGAAGATGCGCCGCAACCGTTTCTCGCGGTCCTCGGGTCCCAGAGCCGGGTCCACCCACAGCCGCAGGGCGATTTCCGTGTAGCTGGGCTCCAGCCGCAGGTCCGGACCGACCGGCTCGCCGGAACCGCCGTAGCCGTTGATTTCGTGGCAGCCAAAGCAGCCGTACTTCACAATCAGGTCGTGTCCTTGCACCAGCTTCGGCGCCGGGGGTTCTGGATACCGCTCGCTAGGACGCAGCTCGGTTACGTGATGGTGGCACTTCAGGCAGTTGCTCTCGGCAAACCGCTTGGGCACCATGGGCAGGTCCCAGTAGTGGTGGTTGTCGAACCAGCGGTAGCGTTTGACCCAATCTTCCAGTTGGGTGAGCGTGTTGGGCGTGTGCTGCACCAGGCGGAACTCGGTGGCTCCGTCGCGGCCGTCGTGGCAGATGGTGCAGCCGAAGGTCTTGAACGGGTGCGGACTGGAGTCGCCCACCATCAGGTCCAGCCGCGGGTGGGCGCAGTACGGATGCGGCAAGCCGCGACGCACCTGAAGCACCACCGGTTCATTCCAGTACCGCCGGGCCAGCAGCAGCTTGCGGGCATGGACGATGCCGGTCACCTTGACGTCGTTGACGTATTCGATTACGTCTCCCTGCTTCAGTCCAGCCCGAGCAGCAAGCGACGAAGGCACCACGAACTGCACCGTAGCCGCGTCCGGCTCGAACTGCCCCTGCGGGGCGATGCGAAATCCGTAGGTCTGCACCATCCACTGCCCGGCTTGGGCCGGATTGTGCTCTACGTAGAACTCCACCTCGGCGGGGCTGAGTTGCCGCGTCTGCGAAGAACCGTTACCCGCTCCCACCGTGAGCCAGCCCGGCGGGCTTTCCAGCGCCAGCGTGATGCCTCGCACGCGGTGCTGTTTGGGATAAGCTGGCTCGGTGGCGCTGCCGGGAGCCGTGCGGTCAATCGACACGTGGCAGGTACGGCAACGGTCGAAGCGGGCCACCTTCTGGAAGTTGAAGTCGATCTTCAGATCGGGCAGCCAACCGTTGTCAATCTGCACCGGCGTGTTGTTGAACGCATCGAAAATCGGCAGCCGCACGATTGTCTTGCCCAGCCGGGTCCAGAAGCTCTCCTCAGTGGCTAGCGTCTTTTCCAGCCGTTGGACGTCCAGCCGCAAGCGTTCCAGCGACCGGTCGGCCGCCCGGGGGATGGCGTCCACGGCAGCCACCAGCACGTCCAGGTGTTTGCGGAAGGTGTTCAGCCGCTCGTAGCGACGCTGTTTCTGCTCCACGTCGGCCAGCACGGCGTCGACTTGTTGTTGCAGTTGGGCCACTTCCTCCTCGCTGGCCCCCTGGTCCAGCCGCAGCCCCAGGTCGCTTCGTACCTTGTCCAGCTCGGCCCGGGCGAACTTCAGTTCCAGCTCGGCCAACTCCTCTTGGTAACGCACTCGGCCAAGCACGTTTTCCATCTCTTGAAGCAGCCCCTGGTAGGCGGCCTCCGAAGGCTGGCGGCGGAGCCGCTCGTAGGCATCCCAAACCGGCACGCTGGCCGCGTCGCCTACGGCTTGTTCTAGCCCCGCAGTGGCTTCGGCCAGACGCCGGCGCAGTTGTTCGGCGGTTTGCCGGGCCGCATCGAGCCGCGACTCCATCTGCTGCTGGGTGGCCGAATCGCTCGTGTGGTACTGCACGTACAGATCGGCATACTCCATCTCGGCCGCACCGGCCGCCTGGGCCAGCGAGGCCACCTGGAGAAACTGCCGTTCCAGTTCGGGCGAAGGGCCGCCCTGTTGTTTCTGCTCGTACAGGACCGAAGCAGCGAACAGCCGCGGATAGACTTCCGGCGGCACTTGTTGCCGGGCTTCCG
Source organism: Planctomycetales bacterium (assembly GCA_015488215.1). Lineage (GTDB taxonomy): Bacteria > Planctomycetota > Planctomycetia > Pirellulales > S012-138 > S012-138. The sequence continues at coordinate 4,345 of WFOE01000199.1, read as the reverse complement.
TCTTGATCTTCAGCCGCAGTTCCACCCCGTGCTGGTATTGCTCGTTCCGCTGTTCGGCCAGCCGGGCTCGCACCGCCCAGGGCTCGATCTGGTCGTAGTAGGTGTATTGGTACTGCTTCCATTCCCGGTTGTGGTCCTGCACCAGCATCCACAGCGTACCCACGAGCATGGCCACGGAGCTGATGGCAAACACCACATGCATCAGCTTCATGTCGCGCCAGGTTTTTTCGGTTGCCGGCATGGTGGTCGATTCCGTTGAAGGCTAGGGGCCTGCGAGCGTTTTCCGTGCAAGGGCCGCGGAATCGGTTCCGCAGCTAGAAGTTAAAGAACCACTCGGGAATGGCAATGATGTACTTCAGATTCAACGTCCAGCGAAGCACCATCTTGATGGGCAGCAGCATCATCCACAGCAGCAGTTGCACCATAATCATGTACCGGATGAAGCCCATCTTGATGAAAAACTTCCGGAACACCGTAGCGGCCAGTATCGGCGGCAGCAGTACCAAGTAGCCCAGCAGCAGCACGATACCCAGCCACTCGCGCTTGAGGATGCCCAGTACCGTCCCCCCTTTGGGCAGGCTGGTGCCCATCAGGTCGATCCAGAAATAGTCCGACAGGTTGACATTGTTGAGCACCAGCACCTTGTGAGCGTCCCAGGGTTCGTAGGGACCGAAGAAGTTCCAGTTGGGCCCCCGCAGGAACGTGCCCAGGATGATGAGCACCACCCACAGTTGCAAAAACCCAATCTGGAACATCGCGTAGGAAAAGCGGCGCTGCTCGATGGTGTAATAGCCGTTGCCCAGCTTGTTGAAATCGATATAGGGTAGGGCCATCAGCCCGATGATGATAAAGGTAGGCAGCACCACCCCGGCCATCCACGGGTCGTAGTAGACGAGCATCTCTTGCAGCCCGAGGAAGTACCACGGGGCCTTCGAGGGGTTGGGCGTGTCGGCCCGGCTGGCCGGTTGTTCCAGCGGGGCTTTAATCAAAATGGCCCAGAACAGCAGGATGGCCGTCAGGGCCAGCATGCAGATCAGTTCGGTATAGACCAGGTCGGGCCAGACGAGCACTTTTTCGCTGTCTTCTTTTTCCAGCGGGGGCAGCCCTTCGCGGGCGCGCTGGTCGTTCTGCACCGCTTTGTAGGTGGCCAGCCAGGTGAAGAATCCCAGCAGGAAAATCAAGGCCACAATCGGAATGTTGTCCGGCTTGGCTACGATTTCCCAAAATGGGCGGCTGGTCATCGACAAGCCCAGATAGAGCAAGGCCAGGTTCAGCGCGGTCCAGGCCACCCGAGGGCGAACGAAAAAGGTGCGGAAACGATATAGAAACACCAAAAAGGCGAACGTCCCCACGGTGAAGATCACCGCGCCGCGGTTGCCGGTGAAGATGGTGTTGAGCGTATCCTGCACCCCTTTGGGCAGTCCCACCGGGGAGCCGCCCTGGGCGATGGCCGCCAGCACCACGAACAGCAAGGCCACGGCCAGCCACACCAGCGCGTCGCGTACCTTGTGCAGGCGCTGCCACAGGTAATAGGCCGCGCCGGCGTTCATCAACGCCGCGCCCAGGTAGTAGATTCCGGAAAACTCCGATACCGCCCTTTGGAAAGCCGGGTCGTATCCGTGCATTGTCGTTGGCCTTTCCGGGGTCGCGTTGGCCTGGTGGTGCCTCCGTCTTGCCGATGGGTGGATAGAGCTCAGGCGCCGCGCCCGGGGGGGCCGGGCCCGAGCTTTGCGTATCACTGCGTATCACAACGGGCCGCTGATCCCTCCGTCCTTGCGCACCCGCCAGAAGTGGATTGCCAACAGCGTAGCCACCGCCAGCGGGATGGCAATACAGTGCAGCACGTAGAAGCGGTTCAGCGTCTCGTTGCTCACTTCGCGGGCACCCAAAAGCACGTAGCGGGCGTCGGACATATTGGTAATCAGGTCCACCCCGCCCAGGGTTAGCAGTTGCTGCCCGGGACCTTCATGTCCCAGGATGGGGGTGGCCCGAGCCATGTTCGACCCCACCGTAATGGCCCAAATGGCCAACTGGTCCCAGGGGAGCAAATAGCCGGTAAAGGACAGCAACAACGTAAGCACCAGCAGGATGACACCCACCACCCAGTTGAACTCGCGCGGCGGCTTGTAGCTGCCGGTGAGAAACACCCGGTACATATGCAACCAGACGGTAATCACCATGGCATGCGCGCCCCAGCGGTGCAGTTCGCGCATGATGCCCAGGCTGGTCACGTCGGTCAGGCTCATGATGTCCCGATAGGCCCATTCTGTGGTGGGCCGGTAGTAGAACATGAGCATTACGCCGGTGACCGTTTCCACCAGGAACAGAAAGAAGGTTACTCCGCCCATGCACCAGGTGTAGCTCAGCGCAATTCCCTGCTTTTTGATGGAAACCGGGTGCAGGTGCAGAAAGAAGTTGGTCAGCATCACCACGATGCGGTTCCGCCGGTCCAGCGGAGCCGGATGGCGGAAGATGCTTTTCCACAGTTGGCTGTTCCGGATGGTTTGACCCAGGCCCATGATGTCCTTTCCTTCCAGTGGCTCCGGGGGAGGGGGGCTCTCAGGTTGGCTTGAGGCTGCGGGAAGCCGGCCGGGGCTACGTGACGGCCGTCGCGGAACGCAACGCCCGGTGGGAAAGCCGTTTGACTAGGCCGGCACGAAGCTGTCCGGGTCTTCCCACTGGCCTTTTTCTTCCTGGAACTTGCGGCTCTTGTCCACTTCCAGTTGGCCGTCTTCGGCGATGCGGATGGCGTAACGTTCCAGAGGCCGGGGGGCGGGGCCTTCGAAGTTAATCCCGTTGATGTAAAACCCGCTCCCGTGGCAGGGACACTTGAACTTCTGTTCCGCCTCCAGCCAGTTGGGCGTGCAGCCCAGGTGCGTGCACACCGTGCTCAAGGCGGCTATCTGCTGCTGACCCTTGTATTCGGCGTTGACAATCCAGACGGCGTACTGGGTTTTGTACTTGGTTTCGACGTAGCCGGGCGGGTAGTCGGCCGGGGAACCCACTTTGAACTTGCTGGGCGGCTCGATCCGCACGTTGGGGAACAAGAAACGCAGCGTGCCCAGGGTCCAAAGCCCCATCGTAGTGGCCAGCGAGCTAAACCCCACGCCCAGGGGCGTCGCCACCATCGCACCCAACACGGCCAGGAATCCGCGTCGCTGCTGGTCCGGCTTGGCCTTGGCTTTGGCCGAAGGGGGCCTGGTCGGCCGAGGAGGCACAACCGGCTTGGGCTTGGCTGCCTTGGCGGGCTGCTCTTCCTTGGGCCTGGCCGGCCGCCGGGCCGCTTCCAGCACGCTCTTGGGCACCGGCCCCCGCTTCTTGGGGGTTTCTTCTCCGGCCAGAATGTTCGAACTGTGCGGTTTTTCCTCCGCCGTGGCAGGTGCGGGCTTGGGTTTGGCCGTCGGCTTCGCTGCCGGCTTTTTTGCAGCAGGTTTTGCCGCGGACTTTTCGGCCGCAGCAGCAGCTTTCTCCGTTCCTCCGGCGGCTTTCTTCTGTTTTTCGGCCCGGGCCATGGCCAGAATCTCTTGCACGCTGGGCCGTTTTCCCGAAGAAGGCTTGGCCGCCTTGGAAACCGAAGCCGGTTGGGCAGCTTCCTGGGCTGCTTCGCCCTGGGGAGACTCGCTCTGCGAGGCGGCCGCAGCGGACGGTTCGGAGGCGGCCTCGGAACCACCACCCGACTCGGCTTTCTGGCCCGAATCCATCTTGCGACAGGCAGCCAGAATCTCGGCCACCGACATTTTCTTTTTCTTTTTCTCGTCCGCAGCCATGACTAACCCACCTTGGTTCGGTTGGGGCGATGCGGGAAGGGGCTATCTACGTAAGTCACCTTGGAAGAAAGGCTTAGGAAGAACTTGCCGGCTGGAAAAACAGGGGCTTTGTGAAGATTTTCACGAATCCTCCTGGATTCTGCTCTCTTGCCTCCGAACTGTCAACCCCCGCCCGAAGGGCAATTCCTGGCCCACCGACAGGGTTTACCATCACGAGGGTTTACCGCCACGTCACCCCCCCTGGTACCACAGCGCAAGCCAGAGGCTATTGGTATGCTACTTTTTCTCGGCCGCTTGGGCACTGTTCGGGGAAGACGGTTTCGGTTTGTTCGGCTTCCCGGAGGACTCCTTGGCAGCTCCGCCCTGGGACTTTTCTTTCGGCGCTGCTCCGGACGACTCTCCGGGTTTCTTGGCCGAAGCGTCCTTTTTCTCTCCGGCCGGTGGTTTTTCTTGTCCGTCTTTGGCGGTTTTGTCGTCCTTTTTGCCGGAAGCTTCTTTGCCGGAAGCTTTCGCCCCCCCTTCCAGTGGCATGGGTTCGCTCTGGCCCGGCCGAAGCACCTTGGGGATATAGGGGTGGT
>WFOE01000198.1 GCA_015488215.1 Planctomycetales bacterium | reverse complement strand
GGCTTGCGCCGTGCGACTTGCGCGGTGCTGCCGCACCAATGCAAGAACAAGCGCTAATTCTTGCACTCGGCGAGCCGCCGACTTCAGTCGGCGGAGGACGGCAGGGCCGTCGGCCACTGGGAGCTTCCGCTCCGGGGCGCGAGAATAAACGCCAATTCTTGCACTAGGCGAGCCGGGGACGTCAGTCCCCGGAGGAAAAGAACGAACAAGCGTTTTTCTCCGGCTTCTCCGACTCTCCTCGGAGCAAAAATCCGGGGTTCGCGGGCTCGCCGGAACGCGACGCAGAGCAGAACTATCAGCCGAGGTGCTCAAAGACTCTTGGCCGGGGCTAGTCGCCTCGCAGCTTCAGCCCGAACTGCTTCAGCTTTTCCCGCACTTCGTTCAGGCTGGTAACACCGAAGTTTTTGCACTCCAGCAACTGGTCCCCGGTGTGCTGGATCAGCTCGCCGATGGTGGTGATGCGCAACCGGGTCATGCAGCGTTTGGCCCGGACCGAAAGATTCAAGTCCGTCACGGGCCGTCCCAGCAGGTTCTGCTTTTCGGGGCTGAGGGTGCTGGTATCCACGGTCGGTTCGGCCGGTTGCATTTGGGTGGCGAACTGGCCAATCTGCAGGCCCTTGCTGGCCATAATCTCGCGGATTTCCACCAGCGAGGTTTCGCCGAAGTTCTTGTTGGAAAGCAGTTGCTGTTCGGTCACCCGGGTCAGGTCGCCCAGAGTGTGGATACCCAACCGTTGCAGGCAGTTGCGACTGCGGACCGAAAGCTCGAAATCGGTAATGGGAATACTGAGCACCTGAGCCAGCCGGTCCTGGCGACGTTGGGCTTCTTCGTCGTAAACCTGGCTTTGGGAAGCGAGCGTGTCCTTGTAGTAAAGTCGGGCCTTGGGGTGGTTGGGATAGATTTCCAGAATCCGCTCGTAGCAGCGTTGGGCCTGGGCATACCGTTCGTGATCTTCGTAGAGCAGCCCCAGGTTGAGCAGCGCTCCCACGTGGGCCGGGATGCGCTGCACGGCCCGTTCCAGCAGGGCGATGGCTTCCTCGTCGTTCCCGTAGCGGTCATATTCCAAAGCCAGACCGAACAGGGCGCCGGGGTGGTTGGGGTCTGCTTCCACGGCTCGGCGATACAGTCCCAGCACTTCGTCCCGACTCGCGCCCAGCACGGCGACGGTCGCTCCGCGCTGGTAAAGGTATTCGGCGGTTTGTTCCACGGCTCCGGAAAGCCGGTCCAGCACTTTCAATGCTTCTTCGGCCTTGCCCTGGTAGCGGAGGGCTTCGGCCGTGGCCAGGGCGCACTGGTCGGCGTCGTACCCGGCCTTGGCCGCCGCCTGGTAGGACTGGATCGCTTCGTCGTATTGTCCCAGGGCGAACTGCGTGCGGCCTTTGTAGAATTGGGCCAGGGCTCCTCCGTCGGCATGGGCCAGCGTTTCCAGGGCTTGCTGGAACTGCCCCAACAGGTACTGACACACGCCCAGCCGGGTTTTTTCGGCCGGGGTCAGCTCTCCTTTGGCTTCTAGTTGCTGCACGGCGTCCCGAAACGTGCGGAAGGCCGACAGGTCTTCGGCCACGGCTTGCTGGATTTGCTGGATTTCCTGCGGACCGAAAGTGGCGTTAGAGAGGACGACTTCTCGCACGTCGGTTGCCAGGCCTTGAGACATGGACGCCTCCGCTTTCAGGATTTCGAAAAAGCTGGGCCGCAAAGAGCACCGAAAAACGACAACGACGGCCCCCCACGCGCAGGCCGCCTCCGAATGACCGCAAGGTTCGGCAGGGTCCGGCAAGGGCAAGCCTCGGGTTGCCAAGGCGACCCTCCGGCGCTCCCCGGGGGAGCAGGAGCCAGCGGTGGGACTCGAACCCACAACCCCCGCATTACGAGTGCGGCGCTCTGCCAATTGAAGCTACGCTGGCCCTTGCGGTTCCTCGGCAAAGGAACCAACCGCCCATATTATTCCCATTGACCCCGGTTTTGCCAAGACGTCTGCCCGCCTCTCTATTTTCCACTTTTTGCCCGTCTTCGGGAGAGTTTGCCACCGGGCGGGGGAAAACCCGCTGGCAGGAGATAGTCATCCGAGCGTAGCGGCAGCCGATTCTGTTGGCCATTCCCCAATCACTGACAGTGAGTTACGGAAAACCAGCGCTTGTTTTTCCGTCGGAGCGGAAGCCCCCCTCACTCCCATGCCCCCACGCCTTCACGCCCGCCGCAGTAGGGTGGGAACAGGGCAGAAGGGCAACTCGTTGCAGATTTGTCTTGCAGAACGTATCATGCCGGGCGAAACGCATTTTCCCCCCTCTGCCCCAGGTGAGTGTTTGTTATGACGACGCGTGCAGAAGCTTTTGCTGGGCTCAGCGTAGCCTTGATTACTCCGTTTGATCAGAACGGGCAAGTGGACTTCGAACGCCTGGCCCAGCAGGTCCAGTTCCAGATCGACGCAGGCACCACCTGCGTGTGCCCGGTGGGCACCACGGGCGAGTCGCCTACCTTGAGCCACGAAGAACACGACCAGGTGATTGCCGAGACGGTGAAGGCGGCCGCCGGGCGGATTAAGGTGATGGCCGGAACCGGTTCCAACAGCACCGAAGAAGCTCTGCGGCTGACTCGCTTCGCCCAGAAGGCGGGGGCCGACGCTGCACTGGTGGTGGCTCCCTACTACAACAAACCCACCCAGGAGGGGCTCTTTCAGCACTACAAGGCCCTGGCCGAAGCAGTGGACATTCCCCTTTGCGTTTACAACATCCCGGGCCGAACCGGGCGGAACATCGAACCGGAGACGATTGTCCGCCTGGCCCAGTTTCCCAACATCGCCATGGTCAAGGAAGCCACTGGTTCGATGGATCAGGCGTCGCAGATTCTCTGCGAAACGGACCTGACGGTTCTAAGCGGGGACGACAGCCTTACACTGCCGCTGCTTTCCATCGGCGGCCGAGGGGTGATCAGCGTGGTGGGGAATATCGTGCCGCAGGACATGAAAGCCTTGATCGACGCCTTCGAGCGGGGTGACCTGGCCGAAGCCCAGCGGTGGCACCGCAAGCTGTTTCCCTTGTGCCGGGACATGCTTTCGCTGGCCACGAATCCCATCCCGGTCAAAGCCGCCATGCGGCTGCTGGGCCGCGACAGCGGCGTGCTGCGGCTGCCGATGACTCCGCTTGACGAGAACCAAGAGAAACAATTGCGCAACACCCTGGCCGGTTACGGGCTGCTGTAAGCTGCCGGGGGAGTCGGACTGCGTTTCCGGGGCAGCAGGGTGGGGCCGGTGTCGGTGCGGGGCCGGGATTCCTTGGCGCTTTGGCACTTTCTGCGTGGCAATCGGGTCGTCACTATGCCGCTTCCGCCGCTGGTTCGTTCGCTGGCTCGCAGCCCTTTTACCTGGCTGTTGGCCGCACTGGTTCTGTTGCTGGTGATTGCTCCGCTGGTGGAAGGGACCCGATTCGGCTCGGCCATGTTCACTGTGGCTATGACCACGGTGTGCATCGCCGGCACGGTGGCCAACCGGCATCGCAAGTGGGTGTTTCGCCTGGCGGTGGCGTCTCTGGTGCTGGTGATTCCCATTAGTTGGGCTTCGCTGTGGAGCCCTTCCTGGTCGCTTTCGCTGGGCCAGAACCTGATTGTCATCTTCTTTTGCGGCATGACGGCCTCGGTGGTGCTACTAAGCGTGCTGCAAGTGGACCAGGACACCTCGCAGGCCGTGGTGGGCGCAATCTGCGTCTATTTGCTGATTGGGCTTACCTGGGCTACCGTGTACCAGACGATTGAGCTGGTGCAGCCGGATGCGTTCGAGTTCACCGCCCGCCGGACCGTTTCAGGAGGCCAGGGACGCCACACCACCTTTGCCCAACTGACTTACTTCAGCTTTGTCACCATGTCCACGCTGGGCTACGGGGACATCACCCCGCGTACGCCCCTGGCCGAAACGGCCTGCTGGATGGAGTCCATCCTGGGCCAGCTTTACGTGGCCATTCTGATTGCCCGGTTGGTAAGCGAGATGCCCCGGCGGCGAGGCCGGGAGGGTTCTTGAAGGCTGTCCCAAAACTTCCGGCCCAAGTGCCTCGCCCGAGGATTGGAGTGACGTCGAAGGATTTTGTGAGACGCTTTTAGCTTTCCAGGGGATAGGACGCACCGGGCAAAATAAAAGGCCGCGTGCGGTAGGAACCGGACGCGGCCTGGGGTAGTTGTTCAACCAGCGGGGCGAGCGGCTACTTGCTGGCTACGCTCACCTGGGCCGGGTCAATGGCCAGGCGGTGGGTTTTTCCGCCCACCAGCTTCAGCTTCCGCTGGATGACTTGCGGTTTTTCTTTTCCGGGCAGGACCACCTTGACGGTGTAGTCTTCCCAGACCTCGCCGGGCTTGAGCGACCGGGTGACGTATTCCCGCACCTGGCCGGTAGCCTTGGTCGGCCGTCCGGCCAGGAACACCTTGGCCTGCTCGGGCACGTGCAGAACCAGGCGCGTTTCGGTCTGGGCCAGTTGCTGGGTGGGGTCCAGCTTCAGCGCGACTTGCTGTCCGACGCGAAGCTGCACTTCCTTTTCCTCGACCAGTTGCTGGCCGTCCCGGTTCACCACCACGCGGAGGCGGTAGCGATAGGTCTTTTCCGGGTCGAGGTTTCGGGTCAGGTAGTTCCGCACGGTGCCGGTGCTGCGGGTTTCGTAGCCGTTGACGTAGACCTTGGCCTCTTCGGGCACCTGCACCGTCAGCAGCACGCCCCGCTGTTGGAGCAAGGTGGAACGGTCGGGCTTGGGTAGCGTTTCAGGCTGCTTTTTTCTCTGCGGGGCTTTTTCCTCTTTGGGCTGGGCAGGTTGCAAGATTACCGGTGCACTGCCCCAAGAACCATAGCTGCCGTGGGAACCGTGGCTGCCATAGCTGCCGTGGGAGCCCCAGGAACCGTAGCTACCGTGAGAGCCCCAGGAGCCGTAACTACCATGCGAGCCCCACGAGCCATAGCTGCCATGGGAGCCCCAAGACCCATAACTTCCGTGAGAACCCCACGAGCCGTAGGAACCGTGGGAGTAGTAATACACGTGCACGTGGTGGTGATGGTGGTGGAACAGGCGGTGAAGCAATCCGCCGTGAGAGCCCCAAGAGCCGTGGCTGTGCCAGAAGGCCTGGGCCGAAGAGCCCCCGGCCACCAGCATGGCAGCAGCCGCCAGAGTGCAGGTGAAGAGACGTCGGATCATGTTTGTGTACTCCTTCTGGAAACGTCCCCAAGCAACGGTTCGTGGCGGCCCCTGGCAGGCGCAGCAAGAAGCCCCGGGCCACTGTGCAACACCTAAAGAGAATAGGCCAGAGAGCGGGGTAATTCAAGCAATTTGGGGCAAATAAGAAAAAGGTACCATTTTCGTCGAGTGGGCCTGCTGAACCGGTAAGGTCACGCAGCCACCAGCCAAGCATTTATGGCCGAACAAGGGAAGGAGGCGGCTACTAACAAATTGCCGGCTGATTGCAAGGGGGCAAGTTGACCGTGTTCTGTAACTCGCTGTGGGAATGAGACTTGGGGGGAAGTATCTCTTGCCGGGGCGGACCGTCCCGGGCAAAGCCGACACGTTTTCCACCGCTGCCGGACCGTTTTTGAATTGGGCCGGTCGTGGTCCTGGGCGACGTTTCTTCTCGCCGATTGGGCACTTCAGGCCGACAGGCGACGGGGGCTCGGCAACGTATCGTAAAAGTTGTTTGACAGCACCGCATGCACTCTTACAATCTGCGGCACGGGTGACCAACAACGAAGGATTGACCTCCTTCAGACGGACGACTGGGGCGCACTTTTTTCTCGTTCCCCCCGACCAGTGGGAACACTGGACGACGGGTCGGTGGCCCTTTGCGACCTGGGTTCCAGCAGGGAAAAAAGTGCGCGCAGCGAAGGAGACACAGGACGTGGCTACCGACGGAATGGCTCGGCTGGCGGAGTTCCGCACGCGGCTTTGCAAGCAACTGGGTAGCGACCGCTTTTCGCTCTGGTTCGACGAACACGCTCGCTTTCTCCCCCAAGGAAACCGGCTGGTGGTGGCCGTCAACCATCCTTTCTTGCGTGAATGGATGGCCGCTCAGTTCCGCGACGTGCTGCACCAATGCTGGCAGCAGGTGGCCGGCGAGGACGCCACCGTCTCGCTGGAAGTCCACGCGCAAAACACTGCTGCCACGCAGCCCGAAACTCCTGCGGCTCCTCCCCGGACCAAGACCAACGGCAAGCCGGTCAACGGTCATGCGGTGCTTGATTCCGGCTCGGCCAAGGCAAAACAACGCATCCCCGCTGCGGCAAACGGCCGGGAAGTCTCTCGTCCGGCACGGCCCTCGGTGGTTTTTTGCACCGGGCGGTGCAACGCCCTGGCTTATCAGGCGGCCCGCAAGGCGGTCATCCATCCGGGCCTAGTCAGTCCGGTGTTGGTGTACGGTCCGCCGGGCACGGGCAAGAGCCACCTGTTGCGTTGGGTGCAGCAGGAGTATTGTCGGCGACATCGCGGCCGGGCGCTGCTCATCTCCGGCGAACAGTTTACCGCCGAGTTCGTCCAGGCGGTTCGGGGCGGCGGGATGCCTTCGTTCCGCAACAAGTACCGCCACCTGCAACTGCTGCTGGTAGATAACGTGCAGTTCCTGGCCGGAAAGACGAAAACCGTACAGGAACTCGGCCACACGCTGGACCACCTGCTCAAAAGCCGGGCCCAGGTAATCCTCACAGCCGACCGGCCGCCGCAGCGGTTGGAGTTGGGACCGGAGCTGCAGCGCCACTTGCAAAGCGGCGTCTGCTGCGCGATGCGCAAGCCGGGCGCCGATGTGCGACGGCAGATTCTCCAGCACCTGGCCGACGAAGCCGGGCTGGAACTGGATGCGGAGGCCGTCCACTGGGCGGCCCAGCACCTGGACGGCAGTGCCCGCGTGCTGGTGGGCTTTGTGCAACGGCTGAAGCTGGCCTCGGAAGCGTGGGACCGCCCCCTGGACCAGGACCTGGTGCAGCAACTGCTGGAAGAGCAGTTGCAGTGGCATCGCACGGCCGTCGGGCTGGACGATATTGAAAAGGCCGTTTGCCGCGCTTTTGGCGTGGACCCGCAGCAGCTTCGTTCGGCCAGTCGCACCCGGGCGGCAAGCCACCCGCGGATGCTGGCCATGTACCTGGCCCGCAAGCACACCCGGGCGGCATTGAGCGAAATCGGACGCCACTTTCACCGGCGGCACAGCACGGTCGTTTCGGCTCAGAAGACCGTCTCCCGCTGGTTGGAACAGGGCCAGAAGGTCCAGCTCGGCGGCAAGACCGTACCTATCGAAGCAGCAATCGACCAGGTGGAGCAGCAGCTTCGGGCCGGCTGAAGGGAATCGGGCTACCCCCTACACCAATCCCCAGCGCTTGCGCAGATACCACTCCAGCCCCAGCAGCGAGACGAACACCACCATCACCAGCCAGTGGTCCCAGAGTTCCAACCGGGTGGTCGTCTCGATTTCCAGTTGGCCGGGGATTGCTTCCAGCAGCTCAATCAGTTGGGAGAACTCGGCGGCGGTAAAGGCTTTTCCTTCCGGGGTCAAGCTGGCCCAGCGCTGCATGGCCGGGAAATCAGCCGCGGGGTTTTCCAGCTCCAGGTCGCGCTGGTACACCAGGAATCGGGCGGTTGCCTGGCCGAGGCTTTTCCCGTCGGGAGCCGTGGCCTGAACTTGCACGCGGTAGTCGCCGGGCACTTCCAACGGGTCAATCTGGCCCTGGACCTGTTCACCCCGGCGGCGAAGCGGCAGGGGCACCGGTTCGCCCTCGGGGGGGATCAACTGGGCCGAAAACCGGGCGTCGGCCACCGTTTCGCCCTGTTCGTTGCGGGCCCCAGCCGTGACGGTGGCCTGCTGGCCCACGCCCAATCGGCGAGGTTCCACCTGCACCCAGACACCCCGGGCGTCCAGTTCTTCCCGCCGGGCCAGCCACAGAAGCATCTGCCGCCACAGTCGGGCATGTTGCCGGCCGAAGCCTGCCAGCACCCAGCGCCAGGTGGTATCGGCGGCAAAGGCCAGCACGCGGCCCGTGCCGAAGTTGCCCGCCACCAGGATGGGTTCGCCCCGTTGGCTCTCCAGCAGCACCACGCCGCTTTTGACGCCGCGGAACCGGTTGGCCCCATCCACCAGCGGCGGCAAGGATTCCCAAAGCTGCTGGTTCTGCTGCGGGTCGGCGCTTAGGGCCAGAAAACTGCGCAGCCCCTGGCGTGTGGGCCGCAGCTTGACCGGGCCGGGCAGGTGGACGTCGCGGCGAATCGGCTCGCCGGGGTTTTGCCGTTCCAGTGGAGACATTTCCACGGGCAGCACGTCGGCCAGCGGCGTATCGAACCAGCCACCGGGACCAAAGCTGTGCACGCCTCCCAGCATCAGCAAACCGGCCCCTCGGCTGACCGCTTCGCGCAGCCGGCGTAGCTCCTCAGGCCGGAATACCGAAGCGTCCACGTCGCCCAGCACGTACACGTCGTACTTGCCTGGCTCGAACGCTTGCTGGAACAACTGGGTGATGTGGTCCGGCCGCCGTTTCGGCTCCACCAGCGGCACGTGCACGATTTCCAGTTGAATATTGGGCGAAGGGGCCAGCGCCCTGCGAACGAACTTCTGCTCGGGGCGATAGGCCCCTTCCAGATAGAGCACGTTGATACCGCCCTCCTGGACCCGAACGAAACTGCTCTGCTGGTTGTTCACCGTGACCAGCTCGCCCGGTTGAGGCTCCACCTGCACGGTGAGTTTGAACGTGCCAGGGTGCTCGGGCACATGGTGCAGCCGGGCCGTAAGCAACGCTTCCTCGTCAACAGCTTGCACCGTGACCGAATCGACCATCTCCATCTTGCCTTCGGCCGTTTCGAACAGCAGCCGCACGGGCAGTTCCTTTTGGGCCAGGCCCACCACGCGCAACTGGACCTGCACCACCAGCTCGTTTTTGACGTACACCACTTCGGGGGCAAGCAGTTGTTCGATGCGCACGTCGCGCATCTGTTCGGCCGCTTCGCTACGTCCGAAGGTTACCGTGTAGAGCGGCACCTGCTGCTGGGCCAAGCGGCGAGCCACGGCCGGCATGGGCAATTGATGGTCGGCCCGGGCCCGGGCGTTCCCGTCCCCCAACAACACCACGGCGGCCAGCCGCTTGCCGCTGTGGCGGCGCAATAGTTGGTCCAAGCCCCAGCCGTAGGCGCTTTCCTGGTCCTGGGGCTCTTGCGGCAAGGCCAGCCCTTGGTCGTTCCAATCCAGGGGCTTGGGCGGGCCGCCTACGGTGTAGAAGTAAAGTTCCAGATGCTCCTGCAACTGCCGCAACCGCTGCTGGTGTTGTCGCAACGCTTCGGCCAGTTGCTGCCAGCGGCTGCTTGTGCCCTGGTCGGCCACCTGCATGCTGCGCGAAGCGTCCACGCCCACGAGCACCGCGGCCGTGCGGTATTCGGTGCTGCGATAGACAACCGCCGGCCGTAGCAACAGAAGGAGCACCACCAGAATTACCAGTAGCCGCAACCCGGCCAGTGCCAGCCACCGGGAACGACTGCACCGCTGTCCGTGCGGGCGCAACAGCAGCAGCACCACCAGCAGAGCTGTGGCCGCCACGGGCACCAGAGGATGGCCGACCGGCTCCCAGGAAAACTCGGGCATGAAACACATCCGGCAAGACGGGGCTTCCCGAGGCACCGCTTCTCCCGCCGGAAAACCTGTCCCCAGGGGACAGCCGCCGGCAGCAGGTGCCTCTCTACTGGAAGCTTATCGGTTCCGGCAGCCTGCGGCCAAGGAGAAACTTCCCCCGGAAAACGCCCCGGACGCCGTGGCGCTTATTCGGCTTGTTCTTTCCAGCGGGCCTGCACTTCCGGCAGCGGGTACTCGGTAATGGGCACCTGGGAGCCGGCCGCAGCCAATTCTCGCAAACGCCGCCAGGCCCGGGTAACGAGCTGTTCCCGTTCGTGCACGAACCGGGGGTCCAGACGCCGCTTGTCGAATTCCCCTTCGGCTACCACGGGCGGAAACTCGGCATCCACCACGAACTGGGCCAGAGCGGGATTGCAACGCAGGTGGCATTCCGGTTCCTGGTGGAGCTGCTCCGGGCGGACCCAGCCCAGCACGTAGCGCAAGTACAGCTCGCTTTCCCACAGGTGCTCCACTTCCCGGCCGCAGACACGGCACAGGTAGCCTTCTTCACAGCGAGCCATGGCTTGCGATGCTCCGGCCACACAAGGGGCAAACGGTCCGGGAGCTATTTCCAAGGGAACGGCTCGGTGGTAATCCGCTCGTAGGCTTCGATGTACTTTTCCCGAGTCTTTTGCACAATCTCGGGCGGCAGCTCCGGCGGCGGACTGTTCTTGTCCCAGCCGGTCTGCTCCAGGTAATCGCGCACGAACTGCTTGTCGAACGACGGGGGCGAGCTGCCCGGGGCGTAGCTGTCGGCCGGCCAGAACCGCGAGCTGTCCGGCGTGAGCACCTCGTCAATTAGCAACAGTTCCCCGTCGGCAAAGCCGAACTCGAACTTGGTGTCGGCGATGATGATTCCGTGCTGGGCCGCCCACTGGGAACCTCGCTGGTAAAGCTCCAGGCTCAGGTCTCTGAGCCGCTGGGCTGTCTCCTGGCCTACCCGGTCCACCATCTCCTCAAACGAGATATTTTCATCGTGGCCCGTTTCGGCCTTGGTGGCCGGGGTGAAGATCGGCTCGGGCAACTGCTGGGCCATTTGCAGCCCTGGGGGGAGCTTGATCCCGCATACGGCCCCAGTGCGCTGGTAGTCCTTCCAGCCGGAACCGATTAGGTAGCCGCGGACCACACATTCGACCGGCACCACCTGGGTTTTACGCACAATCATGGCTCGGCCTTCCAGCGGCGAATAGTCGAATCCGGAAGGCCACTCCAATTGGCTCAGGTCCGTGCTGAGCATATGGTGCGGCACGTTCAGGTGCTGGAACCAGAAGCGGCTCAGCCCGGTGAGCACGCGCCCCTTGTCAGGAATCCCGGTAGGCAGGACCCAGTCGAACGCGCTGATGCGGTCGGTAGCCACGAACAACAGCCGGTCGCCCAGGTCGTAGATGTCTCGGACTTTGCCACGTCGTCGGGGCCAGAAATCCAGTGCGGTTTCGGTCACGGCGGCGGTGGTCATAACTGGTCCTTCTGCGTGGAGGAAACAAACCACTAGGCCGGTCCCGGCGCTTGGTGCCGGAGTCCGGCTCCTGAAGTCGGGGCAGATTGTAGCAACCGCCTCCGGCCTGGACCAGCAGCCGAAAAGAAAAAGCCGCCCCGAACCGGAAAATCCCGGCGCATGAAAAAAGCCGTACCCGAAAGTACGGCCGAACAACGGTTTCCGCATGCCGACCCAAGGCCAGCAGGGGCCTCTACTTGGATTCCTCTTCTTCCTTTTGGGGACCCTTGGCCTTTTTCTTCTTCTTGAGCGTCACCTTGGGCACGCGCACCTTGGGCAGGCCGAACGGCGGGTCCCCCTCCTTCCAGCGTTCCTGTTCCAGCAGCTTTTGCAGGCGTTCGGCCCGGGTGTAAACGCTCCGGTTGGCCACCGCTCCACGACGAATCTTCAAGCTCTTGTCGATGGACATGAACGCGGTTCTCCTCTTGCTTTATCCAGAATGGGGTGGGGCTCTTTTCGGCAAAACCCCATAATTAGCAACATCGGCCGAAAACCACAACCCCCACAACTACTTCGGTCGGGGGCCGGAACCCCCGCTTGGCAGAAGGAGAGCCTGCTTTCTTTGCGCGGGCTGCTTGAAGTAGGGCAGGGGGGGTTCTATAATCCCGCAGAACAAATGTACACAACAAGGTGCACACAACGCGGTGGCGGAATCGGTCCCCTCGCGGTGCTGACTTCTTCTCGGGAGGCCGGAGTATGGCCAGCTACAATCGTGTGATTCTGGTGGGCAACCTGACCCAGGACCCGGAGCTACGGTACATCAGCACCGGCACGGCGGTAACCGACTTGCGGCTGGCGGTCAACGACCGACGCCGCAATGCCGAAGGCCAATGGGTGGACGAAACTACGTTTGTCGATGTCACCTTGTGGGCCCGGCAGGCGGAGGTGGCCTGCCAGTACCTTTCCAAAGGGTCCAGCGTGCTGATCGAAGGGCGGCTGAAGCTGGACACCTGGGAAACCCAGGACGGCCAGAAGCGTTCCAAGCTGCGGGTGGTGGGCGAGCGGATGCAGATGCTCGGCTCGCCTCGCCGCGAGGGAGGAGCTTCTTCCGCTGGAGGCGGCGCCTACCAGGAAAGCTATACTCCGGAAAGTGAACAGGAGGCTCCGGCTCCTCCGGCCGACGACGACATCCCGTTCTGAACCCCGGCAGGGGAGGGCGGGAGACCCGCCTGCGTTTCCTCCGGCCACAAAGGTTCACCTCGGCGGTGCGGATGGCCGTCGGGTGCCGGATTTGGACGGCACCAGGTTTGGTGATTGTTCGGAAATCTTGCAGCAGCCATCGCCGTGACTGAATCGACCCCTAACGCTTCTGCCCGACCGCTGCTGGAAGTCAAAGGGCTCAAAACCCAGTTCTTCACCGACACCGGCGTGGTTCGGGCGGTGGACGACGTTTCGTTCACCATTCCGGCCGGGCAGACGATGGGCCTGGTGGGCGAAAGCGGCTGCGGCAAGTCGGTCACGGCTCTTTCCATCATGCGGCTGGTGAGTCGTCCGGGGCGCATCGTCGACGGCCAGGTTCTGCTTCACCAGGAAGATGGCCAGCCGCCGGTGGATTTGCTCGGGCTGGACGAAGCCCGCATGCGCCGCATCCGCGGCCACCAGGTGGCCATGATTTTCCAGGAGCCGATGACCTCGCTCAATCCGGTCTTTACCATCGGCTCGCAGATTATCGAAGCGATTTGGGAACACCGCGAGGCCCACGAACGCGACGGCCAGCGGCTCACCCGGCGCCGCGCCCGGGAGATTGCCATCCAGTTGCTTCGCGACGTGAACATCCCCGAGCCGGAACGCCGCATCGACCAGTACCCCCACCAGTTTTCCGGCGGCATGCGCCAGCGGGCCATGATTGCCATGGCCCTTTCCTGCCGTCCCAAGCTGCTGATTGCCGACGAGCCGACCACCGCCCTGGACGTGACGATTCAGGCCCAGATTCTGGACCTGCTGCGGCAGCTCCAGCAAAGCTACGGGATGTCCATCCTCATGATTACCCACGACTTGGGCATCATTGCTGAGCTGGCCGACCAGGTGGCGGTGATGTACGCCGGCCGGATTGTGGAGCAGGCTTCGGTGAAGGAGTTGTTCAACCGCCCCTTGCATCCTTACACGCAGGGGTTACTTCGCAGCCGGCCTCGCCCGGGCACGCCGCGCAACCAGCCGCTGGATACGATACCGGGCGAGGTGCCCAGCCCTCGGGAACTCCCGCCGGGTTGCCGTTTTCATCCTCGGTGTCCGTTCACCGAGCAACAGTGTCGGGAACAGGAGCCGCAGCTGCGCCCTTTGGGCCAGGGGCATCTGGTCCGCTGCCATCTGGCCGAGCAGATTCAGCAGGGAACCGTCCAGGCCAGACCCTTGGAGTGAGCTTTGCCCGCACCGCTTTGAATCGAGCCGCCTATGCCCGAAGAACCCCTGCTCAAAGTTCGCCACCTGAAGAAGTATTTCCCGGTCCGCAGCGGTTTGCTGGGCCGGGTCAAGGGATACGTTCACGCCGTGGACGACGTCTCGCTGGATATCTTTCCCGGTGAGACGCTGGGTCTGGTGGGCGAAAGCGGCTGCGGCAAGACCACCGTCGGGCGCACCATTCTGCGGCTGCTGGAGCCGACCGACGGGGAAATCCTCTTCCAGGGCGTGGACCTGGTCCGAGCCACCGCCGAGCAACTGCGCGGACTCCGCCGCCAGATGCAGGTGGTGTTCCAGGACCCGTTCAGTTCGCTCAACCCGCGGATGACCGTCCGGGCCATTCTGGAAGAAGGGCTCATCATCCACCGGCTGGGCAATCGGGCCGAGCGGCTCCAGCAGGTGGCCGAAGCCCTGCGGGCGGTAAAACTGGCTCCAGAGTTCATGGACCGCTACCCGCACGAGTTTTCCGGCGGGCAGCGGCAGCGTATCTGTATTGCCCGGGCACTGGTGCTCCAGCCGCGGTTTATCGTGCTGGACGAGCCGATTGCGGCCCTGGATGTTTCAATCCAGTCGCAAGTGATTAACCTGCTCAACCAGCTCAAACGGGAGCACAACCTGACCTACCTGTTCATCTCGCACGACCTGGCGGTGGTCGAGTACCTTTCGGACCGCGTGGCGGTGATGTACCTGGGCGAGATAGTCGAGCTGGCCAGCAGCGAAGAACTGTATCACAACCCCCTGCACCCCTATACCAAGGCGTTGCTGTCGGCCGTGCCGCGGATGGAACCGGGCCAGAAGTCGCGGCGGATCGTGCTCCCCGGGGACGTGCCCAGCCCGATTGACCCGCCCAGCGGATGCCGTTTTCATCCCCGGTGTCCGGTGGCCCAGGACGTGTGCCGCATGGTGCCGCCGCGCACGCTGGAGCTGCCGCAAGGGCATATGGTCCGCTGCCACGTGGTGGAACAGGAGCTGGGGCTTTCCTCTTCCTCGCCGGAGTCTTCCGCAACTGGATCCTGATCGCCCAAACCCGAAATGCACGGACCGGCACGAAGCTCTTGGCAGGCAAGCAAAGTCTTGGAAAGCCCCGGCTGCAAAGGTATGATATAACGTCTGAGAGAGTGGCCGGTCACGTCTGAAAAACAATCGTTTCCCGCGTGTTTCACGCGCCCAGGTGCGCGGTGGGGTTCTTTGCGAAAATGCCCATGAGCGAGGCATGGTCATGAACCGCTGGTACGACGTGCCGGAAGAACTCGCTGCGGAGTCGGGCCGACGAGGTTGGGGGGGTTGGGCCCTGGCAGGACTGGTCGGAGCGGTCTTGGTGGCCGGGGGGGTGTTTGTCAGTCTGCGGTCCCCCGACCGGCAACGCCCTTCGCTGGAAGAGCTTGTCCGGCAACGGCAAGAGCTGGACAAGACGATTTGGGCGGATGAGGTAACGGCCCAGCAGTACGAGGAGCCCTTCGTAGCGCTGTGGGACGCAATCCGCAACGCTGCGGACAAGTTCGAGCCGCTGAAGAAATTCTCTTTCCGGGAGCTGATGGTCGGTTCCTGGAGTGATAGCCAGCCGCTGGAGTTGGGCATTCGGGTGGCCCGAATGGAAGAACCCTCCCAACGATACACGCCCCCCCAGTGGAACGTACTGCTGGAGGAGCTGGCCCGGAAGGGCTACCGGTTGGTGGAATGCGAGTTTCATCACTCCAAGTTCTTCCCGCCGAAAAACGGTCCGGCCCGATCCGTCTTCTCTTCCGTCTTTCACGTAGAAAATCGCAAGACCAACACCCGCTACATCCTCAAGGGCAATATCCACGTGCAGTGGGCGGCCAGCAGTTCCCCGCAGGTGGAACGTCTGGAACTAAGAGATTTCCAGGTGCTGTACCGGACCGGAAAGCCGGTTTTTCAGGAACGATTCACGATCGGCAATGAAGTGTTCCGCCAGGATCCGTGGGCGATGAATTTTCCGATTCTTTACGACCTGGACGGAGACGGGCTGAGCGAATTGCTATTGCCCCGCTTCAACCTGATTTATTGGAACGAAGGGGGATTCCGGTTCCGGCAGGACAAACTTTTCGAGCATCCTCCCGATCTTCTCTTTGACAAGAAAAAGCAATTGTGGGAGGTGGGCGCTTCGCTGCTGGCGGACCTGTCCGGGGACGGCAATCCGGACATGATCGTGGCCGGCCCTCGGGGTGTGTTGTATTACGAAGCCAGTAGCTTGGGACGGTTCAGCAATCCTCCGAAGCTCATTCCGCTGAAAGAGCCACCCCCGGGAGCCTACGTTCTGACTACCGGCGACATCGACGGAGACCGTGACCTCGACGTGTGGCTGGGACAGTATCTGGCTCCCTATTACAAGGGGCAGACCCCCACGCCGTATTACGATGCCAACAACGGGTTGCCTGCCTACCTGTTGCGCAACGACGGCAACGGCAAGTTTGTCGACATTACCGAAGAAGCCGGATTGGCGGCCAAGCGTTTCCGCCGCACTTACAGCGCTTCGTTCGTGGATCTGGATGAAGATGGAGACCTGGACCTGCTGACGGTGAGCGACTTTGCCGGACTGGACCTTTATGAAAACGACGGCAAAGGCTACTTTACCGACGCGACCGACCGCTGGGTGGACAAACGCCATGCGTTCGGTATGTCGCACACGTTCGGGGATTACAACCTCGACGGCCGGCTGGACTTTTACATGATTGGCATGTCTTCCACCACCGCCCGGCGGCTGGATCAGTTGGGCTTGGGCCGCGACGACGCTCCCGACAAAAACCAGATGCGCAAAGAGATGGGCTATGGAAACCGCATGTACCTGAATCAAGGCGGGGGCATCTACCGCCAGGCGCCGTTCAACGATCAGGTGGCCCGAACCGGGTGGTCCTGGGGAAGTACGAGTTTCGATTTCGACAACGATGGCGACTTGGACATTTACGTCTGCAACGGACACATCAGTCGCGGTACGGCCAAGGACTATTGCACCCGCTATTGGTGTCACGACGTGTATATCGATGTGCCGAAGCCCGATCCGGAAATGGAAAAGTTCTTCTACAAGCTGATCGGCCCCCGCGAGCTGGGGAAGATGTCCTGGAACGGCTATGAGCACAACGTGTTGTGGCTGAACGTGGGCGGGGCCAAACAGTTCGTCAACATCGGATTTCTGATGGGAGTGGGGCTGGAAAAGGATTCGCGTCAGGCGATTCGCGACGACCTGGACGGCGACGGCTTGGTGGACCTGATCGTTTTTACCCGTTCGCTGGACCGAGAAGATTTCGGTGCCGCCTTGCGTTTCTTCCGCAACGAAGGCCATTTTGCCGGGAACTGGATTGCGCTGCGACTGTACGAACAGGGCCGCGGGCGAACTCCCTGGGGCGCCTCGGTGCTCGTGGAAACTCCCCGGCAAAACTACGTCTGGAAAGTGGTGACAGGGGACTCTTTCCAAACCCAACAGCCGCCGTTGATTCACTTCGGCCTGGGGCGACAAAGCCGGATTACTTCGGTGCGGGTGCGTTGGCCCGACGGAAGCGAGGAAACCATTCCCCGCCCGCAAGTCAACCGCTATTACCTGTTCCAAGACAGGAAGATCAAGCTTTGGCGGGGCTCTCCCGGTTCGGACAATGCCGGATTGTAGCTATCCAGTTTGCAAACCTTCGAAAAAACGCCAGGAGCAATCATGAAGTGGCTCTGGTGCGCCGTTGCAGTGGCAGTCGTTCTGGCCGGCGGGTGGTTCTGGTGGGAACGCCGGTCGGAGCCGCGGCTGCAACTGGAACAAAGCGGGGGGGCCGAGCACTCCGCGGCCGAAAGACCCAACCGGGCCGGAAAAGAGCCGGCGCAAACCCGACGCAAGCTGGTCGACCGGCCGTTGGAACTGGCCGACCAGAGGCAGGAACAGGAAGTCAGGCAAAGGCTCGACCCCCGTGCCGACGGCTGGGATACCGAAGAAGCCCACCAGCGAGTCAATCGCCAGCTCAAACGGTTGGTCGCCGCCCTGGAACGACCGGACCAGGAATCTTTGTGGGAAAAGGTGCGCCAGACGGCCAGCGAAGACTTTGCCTGTGTGCCCCTTCGCCCGGATAAACTTACCGAATACCATCCGGCCGATTGGCTCACGGTCCGGGTGGCCAATCCGCAGCAGCTTCGAGACCTCAAACCGCGTTACCGTGGGCCTAGCGGGTTGGAGCAAGCGCTGCGGTCGCTGTTGCCGCAGGTGGAAGTCTGGGACGAGGCGCACGGCAAGTTCAAGGTAGTTCGGGTCAAGCTGGCGGGAAAAGAAGTTCGCACCAAGTTGTTCTACGAGTTTTACGCTCGCCGGGGGAGCCAGTCCCTGGAGCAGCATGCGACGTGGTGGTGCGTGTGGCGTGTTCCAAATCAGACCGAGCGGCCGTTACTGCAATCCATTCGTCTGGAAGCCTATCAGGAAAGCCACGGTGAGCTTCCCGACGGCGCGCTGTTGGTCGACTGTACGCGCGATGCCCTGAAACACTGTCCCGAAGCCGTTGAACAGCTCCGTTACGGGTTGAATCACTGGACGCGGCTGATTAACCGGAACTACGGGCTGGGGATTGCCGAGCGTTTCGGTCTGGCCGTGGGGGACGTCAACGGGGACGGACGCGACGACTTGTTCGTTTGCCAGCCGTCCGGTTTGCCCCACCGACTGCTGGTGCAGCGGCCCGACGGACGCTTTGCCGACCGTACGGCCGAAGCCGGACTCGACCTATGGGATCCGGCCGCCAGCGCGCTGTTGGTGGACCTGGACAACGACGGGGACCAGGATCTGGTGCTGGCGGGCGCTTACCAGGTGCTGTGGTTTTCCAACGATGGTCGAGGACACTTCCGGCAACGCTTCCGGTTTCCTCTGCCCACCAACGACGCGCACGCGCTGACCGCGTTGGATTTCGACGGAGACGGAGACCTGGACATCTTCTTCACCGTGGGCGAAGGGGCCGACAAGGACGCGCCGTTCGACTACTTCGACGCCACGGACGGGGGGGCCAACTACCTGTT
Source organism: Planctomycetales bacterium (assembly GCA_015488215.1). Lineage (GTDB taxonomy): Bacteria > Planctomycetota > Planctomycetia > Pirellulales > S012-138 > S012-138. The sequence continues at coordinate 8,085 of WFOE01000198.1, read as the reverse complement.
CCGCAACGACATCGACCGGGCAAGTGGGCAGTGGAAGTTCGTGGACGTCATCGAACAGGTGGGGCTTACCCGGGATCAGAACCGGCATACGCTGGCCGCCGCCTGGGAAGACATCGACAACGACGGCGACCTGGACCTGTATGTGGCCAACGACTACGGCCCCAACACCCTCTATCGCAACGACGGAGGACGATTTACCCCCATCACGGTGCAAGCGGGCGTGGAGGATCCCGGTTCGGGGATGTCGGTCAGTTGGGGCGACTACGACCACGACGGACGCATGGACCTTTACGTGGCCAACATGTTTTCCTCGGCGGGAAACCGCATTACCACCCAGCGGGAAAAGCTGGCTCAGTACGATCCCCAACAACTGGCCCGCATCCAGCGGTTCGCCAAAGGCAATTCGCTGTTCCGCAACGTGGACGGAACCCGGTTCGAGGAAGTAAGCCGACCGGCTGGAGTGGAAGTGGCCCGCTGGGCCTGGTGCTCCTTGTTCGTGGACCTGAACAACGATACCTGGGAAGACCTGGTGGTGGCCAACGGATACATCACCAACGACAAACCGGACGATTTGTGAAGTTTCCTCTGGCGGCAGGTCGTGTCGCCTGGCAAAGGACTCAACCGGCGTATCGAATCGTCCCTGGCCGATTTGATTCAATCAGGGTTTTCACTCTCCGGACGCGAGCCCAATTGCTGTTTTCTCAACCTGGGTAACGGCCGGTTTGCCGACGTTTCCCACGTCAGCGGTTTCGGGTTCGACGACGATGCCCGAGCCATCGGGCTGACCGACTGGGACTTCGACGGCGACCTGGACCTCTGGGTCGTCAACCGCAACGGTCCCATGCTCCGTTTGCTGCGGAACGACTTGCCCCCGGGCAAGCACTTCCTCAAGCTTCGTCTGCGGGGAACGCAGTGCAATCGGGACGCCATCGGTGCCCGGGTGGAACTGTATCTGCCGGGCCAGAAGGTGCCGCTGCTGCGCACTCTGCGGGCCGGAGAAGGTTTCTTGTCCCAGTCGAGCAAGTGGCTTCACTTTGGGCTGGGGGAACACGAACGGGTGGAAAAGATTGTGGTCCGCTGGCCGCACGGCCAGGCGGAAACCTTCACCGTTCCGGACGTGGACCGGCACTATTTGCTGGTCCAGGGAGCCGGTCGGGCCGAACCCTGGTCCCCGCCCACGAGCCGACAGGCGAAGCTGGCCCGCTCGCCGCTCCCTCGTCCCAAGGCGAAGACTCCGCCGCGGGTGGTTTTTCCCCATCGGCTTGGGCTACCCGAACTCTCTTTCCGAACGGACCGGGGGCGTTTGACTTCCTGGGACCGCTTGCGCGGCCGGCCCGCTCTGGTCGTACTGTGGGCCAGTTGGTGCCAACCATGTATTCGGGAACTTCGCTCTCTCCGAGAGCACCATCCTCGGCTGCGGGAGCAAGGGCTTGAGTTGCTCGCCCTGTGCGTCGACGGCGTGCTTGGCGACGGGCAAAACGCCGCCGAAGCGCTGCTGCAGGCCCGGGGGGAATGGAAATTGCCGTTCGAACTGGGTGAGGCTACCAGCGAAACCGTCGAGCGGCTCCAGCAGTTTCTCGATACCGTATTCGTTCGCCGGGAGCAGTTGGCCGTACCGACCAGTTTCCTCCTGGACCGGCAGGGGAAACTGGTGGTGCTGTACCGAGGAGCGGTCGACCCGAAACAGCTCGAACAAGACGTCCAGTTGCTGGAACAGTCCCGCGAGCGACTGGCACAGGCCGCTTTTCCGTTCCCTGGTCGCTGGGTGGAAGAGCCGGATTTCGTGGTCGAGGCCCACTACGCCAAGGCTCTCGTCGATGAACAAAAAACCGAGCGGGCCGCCCGCTATGTGCGACGGCACAGGGAGCGGATTGCCCAAAGTCCCTTTTACCCAAAGCTGGTCACCATGATAGGAGACCAGTTTGTCGCTGCGCGGCAATTCGACCGCGCATTGCCTTGGCTGGAGGAAGCCGCGCGGATTGACGATTCGGTCGTGGAAACACACCTGCTGTTGGGGCTCTGTTACGCCGGCCGCAAAGAGTTTCGCCGTGCCGTGGCCGCTTACCGTCGGGCGTTACAATTGGACCCCAAACGTCCCAGCGCGCTGAAGAACCTCGGCTGGTTGCTGTTGATTAGTCCGGATACCCGAGTGCAAAGCCGGAGCGAAGCCCTGCAACTAATCAAAAAGGCTGTGGAACTTGAACCTGCCGACGCCGACGCATGGGAAATGCTTTTCCAGGCCTATGCGGTTCTCCGCCAGCCTGCCCGCGCCTTGGAAACGCTCGAACAGGCAGCGCAGGCGATGGAAGAAAACAACCAACCGGATGCTGCCCTGAGGTTCCGCGCCATGGCTCGGCGAATTAAAGCGCAGATCCCGCAACGCTCCGGCAAGTAACCGCTCTTGGCTTTACGGAGCCCACCCGGGCAAACACGTCGGTCCCGGGGCGCTTCTGCAATTGGGCTGGTCCCACCGGGGAGAAAGAACCAGGTCCAATTCTTCGCTCCGGGCGAGTATAATGCCCGTTGGCCAATTGCGGCGGATATCCTGCGGCTCGGCTAAGACTCTTGCCAAGGAAGTTGCACCATGCGGCAACATGTTACTGTTTGCTACTGCCTGCCGGTGCTGGTTCTTTTCGGATGCGCCCTTTCGGCAGCGACGGTGTCCGCGGCGGACCTGCTGGTCGAAGCTGAAAGCTTCCAGCAGCCCGGCGGTTGGGTGCTGGACACGCAGTTTATAGAGCAGATGGGCTCCCCCTACTTGCTGGCCCACGGGCTGGGCCGCCCGGTGAAAGACGCCACTACCGAAGTGGAGTTTCCCGCCCCCGGCACGTACCACGTGTACGTTCGCACGCTGGATTGGGTGGCCCGCTGGAACGCACCGGGGGCTCCGGGCAAGTTCCGGCTCCAAGTAGGCAACAAGCTGCTGCCGACTGTCTTCGGCACCAAGGGGGCGCAGTGGCACTGGCACTACGGAGGCACCGTCCGGATAGAACAGAAGCGAGTCAAACTGGCCTTGCGCGACCTGACCGGCTTCGACGGTCGCTGCGATTGCATCTACTTTACCCAGGAAAAGTCCACCCCGCCCAACGAGCTGGAAGCCCTGCGCCGCTGGCGGTTCGCCAAGCTGGGGCTGCATCGGACCGAGCAACTGGGGCCTTACGATCTGGTGGTCGTGGGCGGAGGCTACGCCGGACTGGGCACGGCCATTTCGGCCGCCCGGATGGGGTGCCGCGTGGCGCTGATTCAGAACCGGCCCGTGCTCGGCGGAAACGGCTCCAGCGAAGTTCGCGTCTGGGCCCAGGGACGCATCCGCCGCGGGCGGTTCCCCCGGATCGGTGAGATCGTCGAGGAGTTCGCCGACCGGGCCACCCACTCCCCGGGCGAAGCCGAGGAGTTCGAAGACGCCAAAAAGGAAGCCATCGTCCGGGCGGAGCCGAACATCGACCTGTTCCTGGAACACCATGCCGATCGGGTCATCACCCGCGGCAACCGCATCGTGGCCGTCGAAGCCTTCTACGTCCGCACCGGCCAGCGGAAACGTTTCGCCGGAAAACTCTTTGCCGACTGCACCGGACACGGCACCATCGGCTACCTGGCCGGAGCCGATTGGGACATGACCACCAAAGGCCGCATGGGCGAAAGCAACATGTGGATCTGGGGCGAAGCCGACCACGAAGTGCCGTTTCCGGAAACCCCCTGGGCCCTGGACCTGGACATGGGCGACTTTCCCTATCCGCGCAACTACCGGGGCGAGTGGTTCTGGGAAAGCGGCTTCAACAAGAACCCCTTCACCGAACTGGAAGCCATCCGCGATTGGAATCTGCGGGCGGTCTTTGGCGCCTTCAACGCCATGAAGAACCGCCAGGGACGCGAAAAGCACCGCCGGGCCTACCTGCGTTGGGTGGCCTTTATCGCCGGACCGCGCGAATCGCGGCGGCTGCTGGGCGACGTGGTGCTCACCCGCGAAGACATCGTCAACAAACGCCAGTTTCCCGACGGGTGCGTGCCCAGCACCTGGAGCATCGACCTGCACTATCCCAAAAAACAATACGCCAAAAAGTATCCGGATAACCCTTTCATCTCCGTGGCCCGGCACGATCGCCGCGTGGACCGCAACTACGGGTACCCGATTCCCTACCGCTGCTTTTATTCGCGGAACATCGAGAACTTGTTCATGGCGGGCCGCTGTATCAGCGTCACGCACGAAGCCCTGGGCACGGTGCGGGTGATGAAAACCTGCGGCATGATGGGCGAAGTGGTCGGCAAGGCGGCCGCCGTGTGCCTGGAACAGAACTGCTCGCCCCGGGAAGTGTACACCAAACACTGGAGCAAACTGGAGCGGCTGCTGCGGCTGCCGGGCAAAGCGCGCCGGGCCCGGCTGGGCCAGCCGTTTACTATCCCGAAAAACGTGCCGGAAGCCAACCCTTACGGTCCCGTGACGGGCCTCGACCCCCGAAAGCTGCCCGGCGTGGTGATCGACGACCGCCAGGCCCAACGCCGAGGGCACTGGACCCCCGGCGAAGGCGTGCGTCCCTATGTGGCCTACGGCTACCTGTACGCATCGGCGGATTCGGGAGCCGAGATTCGCTTCCGCAGCCCGGTCCGGCCCGGCCGGTACGAAATCCGCCTGGCCTACGGGGCGCATCCAAACCGCGGGACTCGGGTGCCGGTTCATATCACGGCCCCGGGTGTGGAGCGTCGCGTGCTAGTAAACATGCGCCGCAAACCGCCGCTGCCGCCGACGTTCGTGTCGTTGGGCATCGTCGAGGTCCAGACCCCCGGCACGCTGGAAGTGGTCGTCGGCACGCATCAGGCCGGCGGGATCGTCCATGCCGATGCGGTGTTGCTCCTGCCGGTAGCCGGAGCGCCATGACCCCTTGCGCCGCCAAGCGCCAGCGGGGCAAGTGGCCCGGCCGGTTGCGGGCGTGGCTCTGGCATGGATTTCGCCTGGCGCTTTTTGTGGCCGTGTGCGTGGCTTTGCATCTCCAGCACCAGGCCCGCCTGAACAGCGGGCGTTTGCCGTTGCCGCCGGAGGAGACGGTTCGGCTCGTCCGGCGGTTCGTGCCGGAAGCCGTTCGGCTGGAGAGTCGTCCCGACGCCCGCGGACGCTATCCGGTCCTCGACGCCCAGGGCCGGACGCTGGCCTGGGTTCTGTTCACCCTGCCGCAGAGCCGCCATGTGGTCGGCTTTGCCGGTCCGGCCAACGTAATGGTGGTGCTGGACGCCCAGGAGCGAATCGCCGGGGTTCAGCTTCTTTCCAGCGGCGATACGCCCGAACACGTCCGACAAGTGCAACAAAGCGGCGCGTTGGCCCGGGTGCTGGTGGGCCGCCGGGCGGACCAGGTGGAACAGGTTCCGGTGCCCGACGGGGTTTCCGGCGCCACGCTCACTTTTCTGGCGGCCGTGGAGTCGGTCCGGTACCGGCTCACCGGGCGGCATCAGGGGCTGCGTTTCCCCAGCCCCTTGCAGGTGGAAGAACTGCGCGATTTGCTGCCCTCGGCGCATCGCCTGGAAAAACTTCCCGGACGCCAGGTACAGCGTTACCGGGTGCTGGACCGCCGGGGCAAACTGCTGGGCTGGGCCGTGCGCGGCTCCCCAGCCACGGACCGCGTGGTCGGCTACCAAGGCCCGAACGATTTGCTGCTGGTGTTCGACCCCGGGTGGCGTCTGCTGGGCTTCAAGCTGCGGCAGTGGTTCGACAACCAGCCGTATGTCGATTACGTGCGCCAGGACCCGGACTTCCAGCGACTTTTCCAGGGACGCACGCTGGACCAGTTGGCCCGGCTCGACCTGGAGGAAGCCGAAATCGAAGGTGTTTCCGGAGCCACGATGACCAGCATGGCCGTGGCCCAAGGGCTGGTGGTCGCCGCGGAGGCTCTGCGGCGGGAACAACGGCAAGGGACCTCTTTGCGCTGGTCGGCACAAAGCGGGATGACCGCCGCGGTCATCCTGGCCGCGGTGCTGGTGGGTTACACGCCGCTGCGGCGGAAACGCTGGGCCACCCGAACCCTGCAACTGCTGGTGCTGGGATACCTGGGCTTTTACGCGGCCGAAATGCTTTCCCTGGTGGTGCTGGTCGGCTGGGTGCAAAACGGCGTGCCGTGGCGGCTGGGGCCTACGCTGGCGGGGATGGGCGCACTGGCCCTGCTGCTGCCCGCCCTGACGGGGCGCAACTGGTACTGCCATCACGCTTGTCCGTTCGGCGCGTGGCAAATGCTCTTGCGCCGCCGCGTGCCGTGGCAACTGAGCGTCCCCCGCCGCTGGGAACAGCGCCTGCGTCGGGTGCCTGGGATGCTGGTGATGCTGGTTGTCGGCGCCCTGGTGCTGGAACTGCCGTTGGAACTGGCCCAACTGGAACCATTCCACGCCTTCCTGTGGCGGTTGGCCGGTTGGGGAACGCTGAGCGTGTTCTTGCTGGGCACGTTGGCGGCGCTGGTGCGCCCTTTGGCCTATTGCCGCTACGGCTGCCCTACCGGAAGGGTGCTCCAGTGGGTTCGCTTCCAGCGGCACGCGGCACGCCCCACCTGGAGCGACGCGGGAGCCTTGCTGCTGGTAGCCGTGAGCTGGGTAAGCCTATGGTTCTAACCCCCGCCGCTGTTCGTTCCGCCGCCGGATTGCTGCTGTTGGTCGGATTACTCCTGCCGGCCTGCCGGCCCGATGCGCCATCGCCGTCGGAGCGTCTCGCCCCGGGCCACTCCGGGACCACGACGGCAGATGGGCCGGTGGAACTTTCCGGCCGCACGATGGGCACCACGTGGAGCGTTCTGCTCTTGCCGTCCGGGCAGCTCGACAAGGCCCAACTGACCCAGCGCGTGCAACGGCTGCTGGATGAGTTGGAGCAGGTCTTTTCGCACTACCGGCCCGATTCGGAACTGAGCCACCTGAACCGTTCGCCAGAGGGTATGGTCGTTTCGGAACACATGGCTCGCGTGGTGGCATGCGCTCTTCGCATCAACCAGCAGAGCGACGGAGCGTTGGACGTGACCGTGGCCCCGCTGGTTCGGCTCTGGGGGTTCGGTCCCCAGCCGGCGGGCACGCTCCCCCCCAGCCCGGAACAACTGCGGCAAGCCCGTCGCCGGGTGGGTAGCCGCTGGCTGCGGCTGGAGCTTGAGGCATCGGGCGCCTGGTACGTGCGCAAACTGCGGCCCGAACTCACTCTGGACCTTTCGGCCGTGGCCAAGGGCTATGCCGTGGATTGCGTGTGCCGGTTGCTGGATCGGGCCGGCGTGCGGCATTATCTGGTGGGCATCGGCGGCGAGTACCGCTGCCGGGGCCGACACCCGCGGGGGCGTCCCTGGCGCATCGGGCTGGAAGTGCCACACGTTGCCGCTACCGGCGCCGTTTACCAGCAGGTGGGCCTTCCCTCGGGCTGGGCCGTGGCCACCTCCGGCACTTATCGCCAACGACGCGGCAAGGCCCACCATCTAATCGATCCCCGCACCGGACGCCCGGCGAGCCACCCGACGGTGGCCGTCACGGTGCTTGCTCCCGCCTGCATGGAAGCCGACGCCTGGGCCACGGCCTTGCTGGTCCTCGGGGCAGGGCAGGGGCTCCCGCTTGCCCGGCAACGGCGTCTGGCCGCCGTTTTCGTCCGCCGCCGCGGCTCGGCCTGGAAAGTACTTACCACCGAGCAGTTCGACCATCTGGCCCGCTCGGCCCCCGCGCCGCGATGATTCCCGCAAGTGAAAGGGGCCGATTTAGAGGGGTGCATTTTCAGCCGGGCCGACGGGCCAGCAGTCGCGCTTCGTGACACCCGTTGGCGAACCACTGCTGGCGGTAGTAGAGGATTTCCAGCCCAGGGACCAGCGAGGGCAGTTCGTCCTCTTCGAGCAAAAACCGCTCCGGGGGTCGGGCGTGCCGCTGGAGGTTTTTTCGCGTCGGGTGTACCACCAGCAGATGCCCGCCGGGAACAAGTCGCGACGCCGCCTGGGCAAAAAGCGGCCGGTGCAGATAGTAGATGTTGAGCACCAGTTCCCACTGCCCTTGCGGCAAACCGTCTTGTTCCAGGTCGTGTTCTACAAGCAGCACGGAACCGGTCGGAGTGGGGGCGCTTTCCGGGGGCGGTGCCTCGGGACAGGGCAGGAG
>WFOE01000197.1 GCA_015488215.1 Planctomycetales bacterium | reverse complement strand
GTGCTGGACCGGCTCCAGTTGGCCGGGCGGCAGTTCACGCTGCCGGAACTGGAGCGGCATCTGCAAACCATGCTCGATCTGCCCATCCGCCTGGGCGAGGAGAAGGACCGCCGGGCGGTGGTCCAATTCGCCCAACAGCAGCCGGTTCGCGTGCAGTTACACCAGGGAGAAGTGCGGCTCCATCTGCGGCTGGCTCGGCTGGCTACGCCGCGACGCAGTTGGCGCCATTTGAACGTGCAGGTGCGCTACCGCCCGGTGCGACAAGGCCGGTGGTACTACTTGCAGCGGACCGGTTACGTGGAACTCTCCGGCCAGTTGCGTTCCCTGGGCGAGGAGCTGGTGGTGCGCGGCATTTTCAATCGTATCTTCCACCGGCAGCGGCGCTGGCCGCTCTATCCGCCGGCGTGGCGCCAGGACCGGCAGATGAACCACCTGGCGCTGACCCAGTGCGTCATCCAGGACGGGTGGCTGGGGCTTTCGCTAGGACCGGCAGTGCAGCTTTCGGTGGCCGAGGGTTCGACTAACGAGGCTCGCCCAAGGTAACTTCCAGGGTGAGCGTCTGCCGTCCGCGGCGGACTTTCACCGGCACTTTCTGGCCCGCTTTGTACTTGCGCAGCGCCCCGTCGAAGTCCTCCAGGTTTTCCACCTTGTACTTGCCCAACTGGAGAATCACGTCGCCGCCGCGCAAGCCCGCCTTGGCCGCGGGACTCCCTTCGGCCACGCCCATCAGGCGGTAGCCGGGCCCCTCGCTGGCAAAGTCGGGAATGGAGCCGAAGTAGGGCCGCACGCCCTGGGGCCGCCGGGGCCGGGGACGCGTCTTCACTCGGACCAGCGTGGGCCGCTGCGGCCCGTTGGCCAGCTCCAGCATCAGATCGGTTACCATGTCGGCGATGCGGCTCATCCCTTCCAGGTTCAGCTTGTCGTAGTCGTCCGAAGGCCGGTGGTAGTCCCGGTGCAGTCCCGTGAAAAAGTGGAGCACCGGCACGCCCTTGAGATAGAACGAGGTGTGGTCGCTGGGGCCTTGGCCGCCGGGACGCCGGGCGATGTCGAACCGGTACTTTTCGTTCAGCCGTTTGATCAGGGCGTCGAACTCCTTGGCCGTGTCCACCCCTTGGAGGATGAGCCGGTTCTTGTTCAACCGGCCGACCATGTCCAGGTTAATCATGGCCACGGTGTTCTTCAGTGGCAGCACCGGGTGATTTACGTAGTAGGCGCTGCCAATCAGGCCCCGCTCCTCGGCCGTGAAGGCGATGAACAGGATGCTGCGTTTTTGCGGGCCTTGCTGGGCCAGGCGGCGGGCCACTTCCAGCAGCACCGTGGTGCCCGAGGCGTTGTCGTCCGCCCCGTTGTGCACCTGGCGAACGCCCGGGGCCAGCGAGCCGGGACCGCCCAAGCCCAGGTGGTCGTAGTGGGCTCCCAGCACCACCACTTCGTCGGCCAAGGGACCTTCGCCCGGCAGTAGGGCCAGCACGTTTTTCACTTCGACGCGGCGGCGCTGGATGTCGGTGGCCAGTTCCATCCGCCAGCCTTCAAGCGGCTGGCTCTGGGGTTTCAAGCTCTGGTCGATCTCCTGCTCGATCTGCTGAAGCGACTTACCCAGGGCGTCGCGGAGCATCCGGTCCACGTGTTTGCGCCGGATGCAGATTACCGGCAACGACCGGCTGCCGCTACCGCCGCCTCCGACGCGAAATTCCAGCAGTGGATCCAGCCCTCGGCGGAGCACCTGGTCGGCCGCCTGCCGCAGCGAGGTGGCACGTTGGGCCGAAGCGGCTGCCAGCTTCTGGAGCTGTTCCAGGTCGCCTTGTTTGCGGGCCTGGTCGAGCTTCTTTTCCGCTTCAGATGCCGCCTTGAGCTGGTCCTGCCACCGCTGGAACAACCGGCGGTTCTGCTGCAGGATCGAAAACCGGTCGTTGACCAGGATGACACCCGCCGCCCCGTGCTGGAACGCGTTGGACACCTTCCGGGTGAACAGGGCGTGCTGGGTGGTTCTGGTGCCGTTGAACTTGCTATGAGGGTTGTTCTGCTGCGGTTCTTTGCGCAGGACGATGACCACCTTGCCCTTGACGTCCACGCCCTGGTAGTCGTCGTAGCCCAGGTCCGGAGCCGTAATCCCGTAGCCGACAAACACCAGCGGCAGCGGCTCCTTGCCCTGGTAGGTGCCGCCCAGGGCCAGCGGGCGGTAGTCCTGGTCCATTTGCAGGGGGAGCTTCAGCCCCTGGGGGCCCAGCAGCACCGCGCGGTTGTTCTTGCCCGGCCGGACCGAGTTGAGCAAGGTGAACTTCTGAAACGGGCCGCCATCGACCAGATCGGTCTTGAGTCCGAAGCGGCGAAACTGCCCGGCGATGTAATCGGCCGCTTCGTCCAGCCCCTTGGTGCCGATGCCGCGCCCTTGGCGCTGGTCGTCGGCCAGGTATTTGGCCATCTCCAGCAGCCGGGCCTGCGTTTCGGTAAGTTCCTTCTTTTCTTCGGCCAGGGCACTCGGGCCGGCCGGGGTCAGCAGTACAAGCAGCAGCCCGATGTGGAGCCAGGACAGCGGAGCAAGTGTTCGCAGCAGCATACGTTTCTCCTGAAAACAAGGAGGACGATTTCAGAGCTTCGATACGCCGGGGCCGCACGGCTCGAGGCGTTTCCGCGAGTCGGAACTATTCTAAATCGAACCATCCCCCCGGCGGAAGCACCGCGACGGTCGCCCGCCCGGGTGCGGAAGAAGCAAGGGGCCAATGCCGCGTCGAAGCCGCCTGATTACGACCCGCCCGAGGCGAGCTGTTCCCCGGTTTCTTCGAAGGCCAAATGCAGTGAACCGTCCGCCTTGGCGATGACCACCACTCCCTGGGGCGTGACGGTAAACCCGCGGCGGCGATCTTCTTCCGGGTCCACTCCCACCTGGGCACCCGGGGGGATGTGCACGCCTTTGTCCAGGATGGCGCGGCGCACGCGGGCGTGCCGGCCAATCTGCACCCCCTCGAACAGAATCGATTCTTCCACCAGCGAATAGCTGTTGATGCGGCAATGGGGGCCGACAACACTTCGCCGCACGGTGCCGCCGGAGACGATTGTTCCCTGGCAGACGATGCTATCCAGCGCCTGGCCGCGCCGCGCGCCGGGGCCTTCCGGCTCGGCAAAGACGAACTTCGGCGGCGGGGCGCTGGGCAGGTAGTTGCGGATGGGCCACTGCTGGTCGTAGAGGTTCAACTGGGGATCGACGCTCACCAGGTCCATGTTGGCTTCGTAGTAGGCGTCCAGCGTGCCCACGTCGCGCCAGTAGGCGTCCTGCTTGCGGTTTTCATCGCGGAACGGGTAGCAGAAGACCCGGTGCGGGCCGATGATTCGCGGGATGATGTCCCGGCCGAAATCGTGCGTGCTCTCGTTGTGCGTGGCGTCCAGGCACAACTGCTCGAACAAAAATCGCGTGGAAAACACGTAGATACCCATGGAAGCCAGCGCGTGGTCCGGATCGTCCGGCAGCGGCTTGGGCTGGGCGGGCTTTTCCTCGAAATCGACCACCCGCCACTGGGAATCCACCTGCATGATTCCGAACCGGGAGCCTTCGTCGCGGGGCACGCGCAGCGCGGCGATCGTCGCGTCGGCCCCCTGCTCGGCGTGGAAGCGGACCATCGGCTCGTAGTTCATCTTGTAGATATGGTCCCCGGCCAGAATCACTACGTAGTCGCTGTGTTCCTTTTCCAGCGTGTAGATGTTCTGGTACACCGCGTCGGCCGTACCGCGGTACCACTGTTCGTCGATCCGCTGCTGGGGAGGCACCACGTCGATGAACTCGCCCATCTCCGGGCAGACGAACCGCCGCCAGGCCAGATGGATGTGGCGGTTGAGACTCATCGACTTGTACTGCGTCAGCACCAGCATCCGCCGCAGGCCGCTGTTGATGCAGTTGGAAAGCGTAAAGTCGATGATGCGATAACAGCCGCCGAAAGGAACGGCCGGCTTGGCCCGGTCGCGGGTCAGTGGTTCCAGCCGGGTGCCTTTTCCTCCGGCCAGGATAACGGCCAGCGTGCGTTGCATCAGCACCGGGAACACCTCCGTGACAGCAGCAGCTTGGCAACAGGGAGCGAGGGTCCGTTTGGTGGGTATTCTAGAGCCTTCCCAGCCGGGTCGCCACCGCCCGGGTTGCAAGTGCGGCCAAGGGGCGTCAGGATGAAAACCACTTGGCCGGACCGCGCCGCTTCCAGCAAGAAAGGATTGCCGCCATGAAGATGTTCCTGGCCGGGCAGTGGGTGGATAAGCCGCAGCGGATCGAGGTGCGCCATCCCTGGGACGATTCGGTGGTGGACACCGTGCCGCAGGCCGACGCTTCGGACGTGGACCGCGCCTTGGCCGCGGCGGTGGAAGGAGCGGCCCAAATGCGCCGTACCACCGGCTACCAGCGTTACGGCTGGCTGATGAAAGCGGCCGAGTTGATGGAGCAGCGTCTGGAAGACCTGGCTCGCACCATCACGCTGGAAGAAGGCAAAGTGCTGGCCGAAAGCCGTTTCGAGGTTTCCCGCGCGGCCGAAACCATCCGCCTTTCGGCCGAGGAGGCCAAGCGGCTCGGGGCCGAAGTGCTGCCGCTGGACGGAGCCCCAGGGGCCGAAGGCAAGTTGGGCTTTACGCTCCGTGTCCCCTGCGGCGTGGTGGTGGCCATCACCCCGTTCAACTTTCCGCTGAACCTGGTCTGCCACAAGCTGGGACCGGCCCTGGCGGCGGGCAACGCCGTGGTGCTCAAGCCCGCCAGCGACACGCCGCTTTCGGCCCTGAAGATGGTCGAAATCCTCCTCGAAGCCGGCGTGCCGCCGCTGGCCGTGGCCTGCGTGACCGGTTCCGGGGGCGAAGTGGGTCGGGCCCTCTGCACCGACCGCCGCGTGCGCAAAATCAGCTTTACCGGCAGCCGCGAAGTGGGCGAAAAAATCTGCCAGATGGCCGGACTGAAACGCGTAACCATGGAACTGGGTTCCAACAGCCCGCTGGTGGTCATGCCCGACGCCGACCTGGACAAAGTAGTCCAGGCCACCGTCACCACCGGCTATGCCAACGCCGGGCAAGTGTGCATTTCCACCCAGCGCGTGCTGGCCGTGGGCGGAGTGTACGAAGAACTCCTGCCCCGGCTTCAGCAGGAAGTGGAAAAAATCACCGTGGGTAACCCGCTGGAAGAAGGCGTGCGCATGGGTCCCATGATCCGCCGCCAGGACGCCCAGCGCGTCTGCCAGTGGATTCAGCAGGCTGTGGAGCAAGGGGCGCGGGTGCTCACTGGCGGGGAGTGCCAGGGGGCGGCGGTCACTCCGGCTGTGGTGGCCGACGTCAGCCCGCAGATGCGTATCAGTTGCGACGAACTCTTCGGCCCGGCCGTGGGCGTAAGCCGCGTCGAATCGATTGAAGAAGCCATCGCCTTGGCCAACGACAGCCGCTACGGGCTTTCGGCCGGCATCTTCACCCAAAACCTGGACTGGGCGCTGCGATTCGCCCGCGAGGTGGACTCGGGCAACATCCAGATCAACTGGGGGCCCCAGTGGCGGGCGGACCTGATGCCCTACGGCGGGCTGAAAGAAAGCGGCATGGGCAAGGAAGGCCCCCGCTACGCCATCGACGAGATGACCGAACTGAAAACCGTGGTCATCCACCAGTTGGGCTAGCTACTCGGCCAACGCGCTTTTGAACATGTGACCAGACTCCACACGCGGCGAGTCGCCAATTAGAGAGGTCTTGTGTCTTGCGCAGGGAGCTTCCGCTCCAGCGGGAAAACAATCGTACTCGTGCTCGTACTCGCAATCGGCAGCTCGTCATCAGTAATCGCGAATCGGCAACCGGCGAGCCGCCGACTTCAGTCGGCGGAGCACGGCACGGCCGTGTGCGACTGGGAGCTTCCGCTCCGATGCTAGAATAAATAAACGCCGATTCCCGCAATCAGCGAGCCGGGAGCTTTAGCTCTCGGAGGAAAACAACGAAGAAGCGTTTTTCTCCGGTTTCTTCGGTCCTCCCCGGACTGAAGTCTGGCACCCGCCGAGTGCAAGAACAGACCGAACACACGAACGGCCAGCCGCCGGCGAGAGTCCGGCGTACGCCATCAGCGTGCTGGTACAAGGGAAATGGCTCCCAAAGGGAACGCAAGCCCGAGGCTTGTCAGTCGTGGAGCCGGCACACGAAGTGTCAGCGGAGACCACCGGAAAGCGAGCAGAGTTTGTCTCACCAAGCGGCAGGGAGGCCATCACCGTAGTCGCGTTTCAACTCTGGTATCCCAGCGGGCTGCTCAAGGCAAGGAAAACCGTCTTATCCGGGGGGCTTCGACCGTGGGGCCACCGTGCTGCGACGCCTGCGGCGTGGCTGATCAGACCCTTGGTTGCTAGATGGGTACAAAGACAAAGCCGGTGGCCCGCTGGTTGCAGCAATCATCGGTGATTGCTGATTACTGAGATTCTTGCCTTGGCGCGGAAGCACCTTCCCAAGCCCCCGACGCCTCCAGGCCCCCAAGCCCGCCGGAGCGGAAGCTCCTCGCGCAAGGCGCACGGCGCAAGCCGCAAGTC
>WFOE01000196.1 GCA_015488215.1 Planctomycetales bacterium | reverse complement strand
CCCTTGGATTCATCCCGAACTTCCATCCAGTCAGGAGACAACTGCCCATGAAACTGCGACCACTGGACGACCGCGTGGTGATCGAACCGTTGCCGGCCGAAGAGACCACCGCCGGCGGGATTGTGCTGCCGGACGCCGCCCAGGAAAAACCCCAGCGCGGCCGTGTGGTGGCCGTCGGCCCCGGCAAGCTGCTGGACAGCGGTTCCCGAGGCGAGATGTCCGTCTCGGTGGGCGACGAAGTCATCTTCGGCAAGTATTCCGGCCACGAGGTCGAAGTGGACGGCAAGGAACTGAAGATCATGCGGGAAAGCGACGTGCTGGCCCGCGTGGTTACCGAATAAACCGCCCGGAGCTTTTCCGCCGGGAAGCCTCTCCGGCCGGGAAAGCCTCCGCCGGGGCCGCTTCGGCCTCCCGGCCCGAGGGCTGTGTGAGAGAACCGTGGACAACCGAGCACTTTCCAGGTGCCTGCTGCTGACAGGAGAACCAAGCCGTGGCAAAGCAACTGCTTTTCGACGTCAACGCCCGCAACAAGCTGCTCAAGGGCGTGGAAAAACTGGCCCACGCCGTGGCGGTGACGATGGGTCCCACGGGACGCAACGTGATTATCGACAAGTCCTTCGGCGGTCCTACCGTCACCAAGGACGGCGTTACCGTCAGTAAAGAGGTGGAGCTGGAAGACCACTTCGAGAACATGGGAGCCAAGCTGGTCAACGAAGTGGCTTCCAAGACCAGCGACGTGGCCGGGGACGGCACTACCACGGCCACCGTGCTGGCCCGCGAAATCTTCAAGCAAGGGCTGAAGAACATCACCTCGGGGGCCAACCCGATGGCGGTCCGCCGGGGTATTGAGAAAGCGGCCGACGCGGCCGTGGAACATCTGCGCAGTATCGCCCGCGAAGTGACCAGCAAGGACGAAATCGTCCAGGTGGGCACCATCGCCGCCAACAACGACGAAGAGATTGGCCGCCTGCTGGCCGACGCGTTGGAGAAGGTGGGCAAGGACGGCGTCATCACCGTCGAAGAAGGCAAGGGGCTGGAAACCACCCTGGAGCTGGTCGAAGGGATGCAGTTCGACAAGGGGTACATCAGCCCCTACTTCATCAACCGGCCCGCCGAGCTGGAGTGCGTACTGGACGAACCCTACATCCTGATTCACGAAAAGAAAATCAGCAGCTTCCGCGACCTGATTCCGGTGCTGGAGCAGATTCACCACTCCGGCAAGCCGCTGCTGATTATTGCCGAGGACGTGGAAGGTGAAGCCCTGGCCACGCTGGTAGTGAACAAGCTGCGCGGTGTGCTTAACGTCTGTGCGGTCAAGGCTCCCGGCTTCGGGGATCGCCGCAAGGCCATGTTGGCCGACATTGCCATCTTGACCGGCGGCACGTTCCTCAGCGAGGACCTGGGCCTGAAGCTGGAGAACGTGAAGCTGGAACACCTGGGTCGAGCCCGCCAGGTGAAGGTGGACAAGAACAGCACCACCATCATCGAAGGCTACGGCGACGCCGAGGCAATCCAGAAGCGCGTGGAGCAGATTCGCCGCCAGATTGAGGAAACCGACAGCGACTACGACCGCGAAAAGCTCCAGGAACGCTTGGCCAAGCTGACCGGCGGCGTGGCCATCATTTCGGTGGGTGGAGCGACCGAGGTCGATATGAAGCAGCGTAAGGCCCGGTTGGAAGACGCGCTGCACGCCACCCGAGCCGCGGTGGAGGAAGGCATTCTGCCCGGCGGCGGCGTGGCCCTGCTTCGTTGCCAGGAAGCGGTAGCCAAGGTGCGCAGCTCCGCCCGTGGCGATGAGAAGATCGGCGTGGACATCCTGCACCGGGCGCTGGAAGCCCCGATTCGCCAGATCGCCGACAACACGGGCGTGGACGGCTCGGTCGTGGCCGACGAGGTGCGCAACCGGCCCACCAACGAAGGCTACGACGCCTACCAGCGGAAGTACGTCGATATGTTCAAAGCGGGGGTCATCGACCCCTTGAAGGTGGTCCGCAGCGCGTTGAGCAACGCGGCTAGTATCGCCGGGCTGATGCTCACCACCGACGTGCTGGTGACCAACCTGGAAAAAGAGGACAAGGACAAGCAGGTCGAAGGGGTGATTCGCTAAGCCCCGAAGGCGGACGCTTGCAACAAGGTCCAGCAACGGGTCACCGGCGGCACAAGCGGCCAGGTGGCCCTTTTTTACGCCCGGGGCGGTAATTTCCGGCCCGGAGGCTCGCCTGTCGGGCTGCAAGCCTTGGCGTACAATGGAGGTGGAACCCGATACGGTCCACCGGCACCCATGGTGACAATGAGCAGCAAACGGGACTATTACGAAATCCTGGGCGTGGCGCGCACCGCCACCCGCGAGGAAATCACCCAGGCCTATCGCCGCCTGGCGCTGAAGTACCACCCGGACCGCAATCCCGGCGACGAGGAAGCCGTGCGCCGGTTCAAGGAGGCATCGGAAGCCTTCGAGGTCCTTTCCGACCCGGAGAAGCGAGCCCGTTACGACCGTTACGGTCACGCCGGGCTGGAAGGCGGAGCGCCGCAGTTCCACGACATCAGCGATATTTTCGAGGCGTTCCGCGACATTTTCCAGGACAGCATCTTCGGGGACTTTTTCGGGATGGGCCGCAGCCGCGGTCCCCGACCCACCCGAGGGCAGGACGTTACCTGCACCGTCGAGCTTTCGCTGGAAGAAGTGCTCCACGGCGCCGAGAAGGAAGTCCGCTTCCAACGCCGCCGGGAGTGTCAACACTGCGGAGGCACCGGGGCCGATCCGCGCGTGGGGCTGCAAACCTGCGACTACTGCCGCGGACATGGCCGCGTGGTCACCACCCGGGGATTCTTGCGCGTGGAAACCACTTGTCCGGCTTGCCACGGCCAGGGCCGGCAAGTCACGACTCCCTGCCCGGAGTGCAACGGCCGGGGAGCCGTGCTGGAACAGGTGACCCGCACGGTAAGTATTCCCGCCGGGATCGACGAGGACATCCAACTGCGTCTGGCCGGACAGGGACACGCCGGCACCCACGGAGGGCCATCGGGCCACTGTTACGTCCAGGTGCGCATCAAACCCCATCCGCTGTTTCAGCGACACGGCAACGACCTGGTGTGTCGTCTGCCGATTTCCTACCCGCAAGCCGTGCTCGGGGCCGAACTGGAAGTGCCCACGTTGGAAGGCTCGCAGACGGTAAAAATCGCCCCGGGCACCCAGCCGGGCCAGGTGATTCGCCTCCGCCGCCAGGGGTTGCCGGATCTGGAAAGCGGCCGCCGGGGCGACCTGTTGGTGGAAATTGCCCTGGAAGTGCCCCGCCGCGTTACCGGCAAGCAGCGGGAGCTACTGAAACAACTGGCCGACCTGGAGGACCGCCACCCGGGGCCGCAACGCAAGAGTTTTTTCGACAAGCTGAAGGAATACTTCGCCTCCAGCCGCTCATCCGCGGAGGAGTAACCCATGAACGAATCGTCCCGCAAAAAACAGCCACCGCAATCTTCGCCGCCTGAACCGCAATCCCCGCCGCCGGAGCAGGAAGCGGTGGAGGAAGCGCTGCAAGAGGAAAAACGGCAACTGGAACAGCAGCGCCAGGAACTGGAAGCCGAAGCCGAACGGCTCCGCCGCGACGTGGAGATGATGCGCGAGATGGCCCTGCGCGCCCAGGCCG
Organism: Planctomycetales bacterium; assembly: GCA_015488215.1. Lineage (GTDB taxonomy): Bacteria > Planctomycetota > Planctomycetia > Pirellulales > S012-138 > S012-138. The sequence continues at coordinate 3,565 of WFOE01000196.1, read as the reverse complement.
ACCTGGAAAACTACCGCAAACGGGCCCAACGCGAACGGGAAGAAGAACGCCGCTTCGCCGAACTGGAGCTAATCCGCGACCTGTTGCCCGTGTGCGACAACCTGGAACACGCTCTCGAAGCGGCCCGAAAAACCAAGGACGTGGAAAGCCTCATCCAAGGGTTCGAGATGGTGGCCCAGCAACTGCACCAGGTGCTGCGGCAGCACCACTGCGAACGGCTCCACCCGCACGGCGAGCCGTTCGACCCCCACCATCACGAAGCAGTAGCCGCCCAACCCCACGACGAACACCCGCCGCAGACGGTCCTTCAGGTGCTTCGCCCGGGCTACAAGCTGCACGATCGGGTAATCCGCCCCGCCCAGGTAATCGTCTCCCAGGGACCCGGTGCCGGCGACGTAAGCCAGCAGGCGGCTTCCTCCTCGCCGGCTCCCTCTTCCGACGAAGGGGACGGCAAAGGCTGACCACCCCCGGAGAAAAAGAAACCCGCCTGAGACGTCCCGTCGGCAAAAGCCACCTTTTGAGATACGCACTTGAGACACGCAACCCAGGAGATCTGCCATGCCCACTTACGACTACGTGTGCGACCACTGCGGACACGAGTGGGAACTGTTCCAGTCCATCACGGCCGAACCGGTCAAAAAATGCCCCGAGTGCGGGCGGCGCCGCGCCCGGCGGCTGTTCGGCACCGGAGCGGCCATCGTGTTCAAAGGTTCCGGCTTCTACCAGACCGATTACCGTTCCGAGTCGTACAAGAAACGAGCCGCCGAGGAGAAGAAACAGGCCGAAAAGGCGTCTTCTTCCGGGAACGACTCGGGCGGCAAAAACAGCAAGAAGAACGACTGATTTCCGCTCCGCCTGATTGTTCCTCTTTGGCGATGTCCGGCACTGGCAACGAACGGCCACGGTGGCTCACCTGTCCGGTGTGCCAGGTGCGTTTTTGCGCCGCGGAGAGCGACGCGCTACCGTTCTGTTCGCCCCGCTGCCGCCTGGTGGACCTGGGCCGGTGGCTGGACGAACGCTACGGGCTGCCGGTGGAAAGGGACCCCGCGGGCGAGGACACCCCGGAGGAACCGTAACCCGGCCGTGTTTTCCCGGCAAAGCACCTGTTGCGCTGGGCGCTCTCGTTTTTATCCCCGCAGGCCCACGCTGCGCATCAGCCGGTCGGTGGCCTGGTAGGCTTCCTCGACCCACTGGACGATGCGTTCCGGCTCCGGCGAGTATTCCAACTCGATGGAGATGGCCCCGGGAATCTCCAGCGCCTTGATTTCTCTCAGGTACGGCTCGAAGGGAACCACGCCGCGTCCCGGCGGCAGATCGCCGTGCCGCTTGCCGTCGCAGTCGGAGATGTGCACATGCGCGGCTCGGCCTTTCAGCTTACGCAGCTCTTCCGGCTGCACGCCGGCCAGCACCAGGTGCGAGATGTCGATGTTGGCCTTCACCGCCGGCACGTCCACCTGGTCCAGAAACGCAACCATGCGCTCCACGTTGTTCAGCAGCGAAAGGGGAAACGGCTCCAGCTCCAGGGCGATTTCCAGTCCCAGTTCGGTCGCGTAGCGGCCCAGTTCCCGCAGTTCGGCGACGGCTGTTTCCCATTGCTCCCGGGGAGGGATGACCTCCTGGTTCCATACGTATTCGCCCAGTACCAGCAGGACGTTGCGGGCCTGGTACTCGTAGGCCAGGTCCAGATAGGCCTGCACTCGGCGGCGATGAAACTGCCGCACCGTGGGGTTGAAATCGGCCAGGCCCAGGGCCACACAGCAGATGGAAACGATGGGCAGTTCCAGCTCCTGACACAGCCGCGGGATGAGACACCGCTGCCGCACGTCCATTTCCAGCGGGTCGCAGAACAGGTCCACGGTGTCGAAACCGATTTCCTTGGTTTTGCGCAGGCCGAACTCCACTCCCCGGCCGGCCTGGACCCACGCCGAATTAATCAAACCTAACTGCATGGCCGAAAGGCTCCCCCAACGAAAACTACGGACACCGCGACGAACGGAGAACCACGCTTACTCTAGCAGTGTGTCGAACACTATAGCGGTGTGCCGAGGCCAGGGCGAGCACCGGTCGGGAGGGAGCCCCTTGGTGCGTCGGACCGGGGGGGCACGCGGGAGGCCAGGCCCAAGGGGTCAAACCTCCGCGGTGGCTTGCGCCCAGGGCAGCGGCTCGGCGAAGCTCAGCCGCCAGTGCATCGCCCGCTGGTGGTCGTCCAACGCCTGGAACTTGGCGGTCGTCTGGGCCAGCTCGTAATCGCGGCCGGGTAGTTCTCTATCGAGCGATTGGGCAAACACCTGCGCCACCGGCCAGGCGGCCAGCAGCACGCCCGGCTGGCGCAACAGGCCGAGCCGCTGCTGTTCAATCCGCTGGGCCAACTGGGCATTGATTCGAGCCAGGCGTCTGCCCGCGTAAAGCACCAGCTCGGCGTCGTCCAGCGCCCGGACCAGCTCCCAGGCTGCTTGGACGATTTCCCCAGCCGGACACTCCGCCGCGAAGAGCCGCTGGGTCAGCTCCTGGCAGCGCTGGGGCCAGGATTCGGTTTCCAGCACGGCCGAGGCCCGGGGTAGCAGTTCCCAAGGGCGGGTGCCGTCGAGCAACTGATGGACCCGAGCGAACAGTTGGCTTTGTTCACCAGTCCAGTCGGACCGTTTACGCCGCTGGGCGTCGGCCCAGCCGGCCAGCAGTTCCCGGACCACTTGCCCGCCGTGGTCGCCCTGGTCCCAAAGCGCCAAGGCCCGGGCCAGCCGCCGGTCCCAGGCGTCGGGGGCAGGCAGTTCCCCGTTTCCGGCAACCGGGGAGGGCGCCGGCGCGGCATCGGGCAGGGCCTCGGCAGGGAAGCCTCCCGGGGGCGGGAACAGCCAGGGGAGCTCGTCTTCCGCGGGGCGAGTCTCCCGGGCTTGCTGCTGCCAAGGTTCCAGCGCTTCTTCCAGCCGCAGGTGCCAGCGCAAGGCGGTCAGTTCGTCCTGGGGCACACCGCAGCGGCCAAGCAGTTGAACCAGCGTGTAAACCTGCACCGGAAGCTTCGGTCCCGGCGGAAGCACCCGGGCCGCGGCAATCCGTCGCCAGAGAGCCTGGGCCGAAGGTCCACCGGGCAGCACGGGGGCTTGGGCCACCTGGGGCGACCAGGGGAAGACCTGCTCGACCCCCTGCGGCCCCTCGGGCGGCTCGGAGCCGGCCGACGACCGGCCTATCCCTGCCGCTTGCAGATGCAGCCACAACCCGGTGCGCAGGTGCAACGCCAGGACGGCCGCCGGGGTTTCCCTGTGCAACTGAAGCAGCAGGTCCTGCACTTGCCGCCAGGTGCAATTCCACGAGGAGCCAAGTTCAGCTAGGGAGGACATCTTCTACTAGGAGCTCCACCAACCACGAGGAAGGAGCAACGGACAGCGTTCCCAATACCAGCCGATAACCTGCGGGCACGCCGGCTGCCGATTACGAGTACGAGCACGAGTACGAACATTGGTTTTTCCACTGGTGCGGAAGCACCTCGCAAGGCGCACGGCGCACGGCGCAAGCCGATCTCCGACGTTTCTCCCCGTACTGACGTGCGGGGCTCGCGCCCTTCACCTGT
>WFOE01000195.1 GCA_015488215.1 Planctomycetales bacterium | reverse complement strand
CGCTGGTGCATGCCGATTTCAGCCCCAAGAACCTGCTGGTGTATCCGGGCGGGCTGATGATGGTGGATTTCGAAACCGGGCACTTCGGCGACCCGGCGTTCGACCTTGGTTTCTTCCACGCCCACCTGGTGCTCAAGTGCTTTCATGTCCGGGCCACGGGGCTTTCCTTGCCGCGGTATCTGGAACTGCTTGATGCGTTTCGGGAGCAGTACACTGCCGCGCTGCGGCCCGCGGTGGCACCCGAGGACTGGGCCGGGCTGGTGGACCGCTTCTGGCAACACCTGGCCGGATGTCTGCTTGCCCGCGTGGCCGGCAAAAGCCAGATCGACTATCTGCATTCCCCGGCGTGGCGCAACTGTGTGCGCCAGGCGGCCTTGGCTCTCTGGCACGCCCCGCCGCCTACTTGGGAAGAGCTTCCCGCCTGGGTAAGCCGGCACTTGGAAAGCCGCCGAAAGTGACCGAAGCCCGGAAGACGCTCACCGGTTTCTCGCCTTCCGCCTCGGGCGGTTGTGCCCCGAAGGAAAGCCTTTAGGATAAACTTGCCCCCTGTTTGTAACTGGCCGCAGTGCGGCCCGGGGGCGTGCGAGAGCCGTGTTTCGCCAGCCCGAGGATTCCTGCGGTGATTATCGTCCTGAAGCCTGAAGCAACCGAAGAACAAATCCAACACGTAATCCAGCGGGTGGAAGCGCTGGGGCTGCGGGCCCACCTGAGCCGAGGCAGCTACCGCACCATCATTGGCGTCATCGGCGACGAAACCAAGCTCCAGGCCGAGCCGCTGACAGCCATCCCCGGCGTGGCCGAAGTGGTCCCTATCCTGCCGCCATACAAGCTGGCCAGCCGCGAAGCCCATCCGCAGCCCACCGTGGTCGAAGTCGGCCCGGTGAAGATTGGCGGGGGCCACGTGGCTCTGATCGCCGGTCCCTGTGCCGTGGAAAGCTACGAGCAGATGCAAACAATCGGCCGGGCGGTCCGCCAGGCCGGGGCGACCATCCTGCGAGGCGGCGCGTTCAAACCCCGTACCAGCCCTTACTCGTTCCAGGGGCTGGGCGAAGAGGGCCTGCGCATTCTGCGAGCCGTGGGAGACGAGCTGGGTATGCCCGTGGTGACCGAGGTGATGGACCCTCGCCGCGTGGAACTGGTGGCCCAGTACGCCGACATGCTCCAGATTGGCGCCCGCAACATGCAGAACTTCACCCTGCTGAGCGAAGTAGGCAAGACGCACAAGCCAATCCTGCTCAAGCGCGGGATGAGCGCCACGGTCAAAGACCTGTTGATGAGCGCCGAGTACATCCTCTCCGAAGGTACCACCCAGGTGGTGCTGTGCGAACGGGGCGTCAAAGGGTTCGACCCGGCTACGCGCAACCTGTACGATGTGGCGGCGGTGCCGCTGGTGCACCAGTTGTCGCACTTGCCAATCATCGTCGATCCCAGCCACGCCACCGGTCGCCCGGAACTGATTCCGGCCTGCGCCGCAGCCGGGTTGGCTGCCGGGGCCGACGGCGTGCACGTGGAGGTGCACCACCGGCCCGAGGAAGCCCTCTCCGACGGAGCCCAGGCCCTGTTGCCGGAGCAGTACGCCGAACTGGCCGCCCAACTGAAACAACTGGCCCAAGTGTTGGGCAAGACCCTTTCCACCCTTGCGGAGCCCGCACGATGAAGCGCCCTCTGATCGCCGGAAACTGGAAGATGAATCTCAACCGCACGCAGGCCATTACGCTGGCCGCGTCGGTGGCTCAGGAAGCCGTGCATTGGCCCACGGTCCACGTGGCCTTATGCCCCCCGGCGGTCTATCTGGACGTGGTGGGCCAGGTGTTGCGCAACTCGCCCGTGGCCCTGGGCGGACAGAACGCCCACTGGGAAACCGCCGGTGCTTACACCGGCGAACTGAGCCCCAGCATGCTGGTGGACGTGGGCTGCGTGTTCGTCATCCTGGGCCATAGCGAACGCCGCCAGTACTTCGGCGAAACCGACGAGGTGGTCAACCGTAAGGTGAAAGCCGCCCTGGAAGCCGGGCTGCGGCCCATCGTCTGCCTGGGCGAAACGCTCCAGCAGCGCGAAGCCGACCAGACCCAGCAGGTAATCCGTACCCAGTTCGAAGGCTCCCTGGCCGATCTGTCGCTGGACGAAATCCGCCAGGTGGTGCTGGCCTACGAGCCAGTCTGGGCCATCGGCACGGGCAAGGTGGCCACGCCGCAACAGGCCGAAGAAGTCCACGCCCTGCTGCGGCAATTGCTTCAACAGCGCTACAACGAGGCGACGGCCCGAGCCGTGATCATCCAGTACGGCGGCAGCGTCAAGCCGGAAAACGCCGCGGAGCTGCTCAGCCAGCCCAACGTCGATGGAGCGCTGGTAGGTGGGGCCAGTCTCAAGGCCCAGGACTTCATGCGCATCGTGGCCGCCGCGCATGCCGCGGTGGAGGACGCTTAGCCGGCTTTCCGCTCCACCGGCCGCACTTCTTCTCTCCCGGCGAGAGTTCGCCTCGGGTGGGGATACGCGCCGCCCTGGAACTCTGTCGGCCCGCGGTGCGTCTAAGAGGCAGCTTTCCGGAAAAGGTATGCTTGATTCGGCCAGGCGCCGGTCCGGTCTTGGTCTGGAAAGCCCTGGTCTGCAAATCGCCGCGTGGGATTTGCTTGCTGCCGATCGTGCCTCCTGCTCTTACAAGGAGAGCGTGCCATGCGTGCTTCGGCTTGGATGAGTCTGGTGCTGGCTGCTGTTCTGCTTGGTCCGCAAGGGGTCTGCGCGCAACCGGCAGACGGTGCGCCCCCGTCGGACAATGCGTCGCTTCCGATTCGCCGGGTGGTGATTTTTACTTCGGGCGTGGGTTATTTCGAGCGGTTCGGCCACGTGCAGGACGACGCCACGGTGGAACTGCACTTCCGCACCGAACAAATCAACGACCTGCTCAAAAGCATGGTGGTGCAGGATTTGGGCGGCGGGCATGTCGCCGGGGTGGACTACCAATCGCGCGAGCCGGTCGAACACGCGCTGAAGAAGTTTCCCATCGACCTGTCGGAAAACCCCACCTTGGCCAAGCTGCTCTCCCAAGTACGAGGCCACCGCGTCGAAGTCCACATCCCCAACCCGGTCCAGGGGGTCGTCGTTAGTCTGGAACAGCGCAAACGCAAGCTGGAAGACGGGACCGAACTGACCGAGGACGTGCTCAACCTGCTTACCGACCAAGGACTGCGTAGCGTGGTGTTGCAGCAGGTGAGCCGCATCCGGCTGCTGGATGCTCGCCTGGACGCCGAGCTGCGCAAGGCCCTGATGGTCCTGGCCGGCGGCACCGACACCCGGCGCAAGACGGTGCGCATCCGTCTCCAGGGCCAGGGACGGCGCCCGGTGCGGGTGGGCTACGTGCAGGAGATGCCCCTGTGGAAAACCAGCTACCGCCTGGTGCTGAAGGACAAGGACAAGGCCCTGCTGCAAGGTTGGGCCATCGTGGAAAACACCACCGAAGAAGACTGGCAACAGGTGGAACTGGTGCTCGTTTCGGGCCGCCCGGTGTCGTTCCAGATGGACCTGTACCAGCCGTTGTTCGTTCCCCGGCCTGTGGTCCTGCCGCAACTTTACACGTCGCTGGTACCGCAGCAGTACGAGGGGGCACTCATAGCGGCCGACAAGGCAAAAGCCGAAGCATTGGAAGAAGCAGCTCGTCCGCCGTCTCGCAGAGCGCTGGAAAAACAACACAGCGGCGAACAGGCCGCCGGGCAGTTTGGACCGGGATTCGGATTCGCAGGCCCGATGGTCGGGGCGCCGGGAGCCCCCTCGGGCCAGAATGCCCGGGCCGACCGGAAAGAGACCAACGACTGGTCGATTGCCCTGGCCCAGCAGATGCTGGCCCGCGGTGAAGAGGCCGGCGAGCTGTTTCAGTATCGAATCGCCACGCCGGTTACGCTTTCCCGGCAGCGTTCGGCCATGCTCCCTATCGTGCAGCACGAGCTGGACGTGCAACGGGTTTCCATTTACGGCTCGGGGCATCCCAAGCACCCGATGCTGGGCCTGCGGTTCAAGAACACCAGCGACGCCTTCTTGATGCAGGGGCCTATCACCGTGTTCGAGCAGGCCAGCTACGCCGGCGACGCCCGGCTGGGCGATACGCCCCAGGGGGCCTCGCGGCTTGTGAGCTACGCCCTGGACCTGAAAGTGGAAGTGGCCCCGCGGGACCCCAAAACGGTGCAAACGCTGGTATCGGGTCGTCTGGTCAAAGGGGTGCTGTTTCTTACCCATCGGCACCGCCGCGAGAAAAAGTACGAAATCAAAAACTCCGATCAGGAGACCCGCCACCTGCTCGTCGAGTATCCGATTGATCCGGCCTGGAAGCTGGTCGAACCGGAAAAGGTGGAAGAAAAGACCCGCAGCGTCTATCGCCTGGGGGTGGACGTACCGGCGGGCAAGACAGCCACGCTGCAGGTGGCCGAGGAGCGCACCGTCTCCCAGCAAGTGGTGCTGACCAACTTGGACGTGCCGAGCATCCGCTTCTACCTGCGCGCCCAAGAGCTGGACGGACGGATCAAGAAGGTGCTGGAAGAAGTGGTCCGCCGCAAGCAGCAAATCGAGCAACTGGTCCGCCAGCGCCAACTGGCCGAGGCGACAATCCGAGCCATCGGCCAGGACCAGGAACGCATCCGCCGCAACATGGCCGCGCTGGACCGCACCACGGACCTGTACAAGCGGTACGTGGAAAAGTTCACTCGCCAGGAAAGCCAGATCGAAACCTTGCGGGAACAGATCCAGAAGCTCCAACAGCAGGAAGCCAAGGCCCGCAAGGAACTGGACGATTACCTGCTGGGCATCCGGATCGAGCCGTAGCGGCACGCACGGCGGCATATTCTGGCAAATGGGCCGGGCCGGTGTTTTCGCCGGCCCTGTTCCGTTTTTCGGCGGTTCGGATAGGCTGAAAACGCGGTCTTTGCTGCCATCGAACGCCGCTGCACCCGAGAGGTTCGGGAACGCCGATGGAAAATCCGCCGCAGCCCGTTGCGCTTGAACAACTGCAAGCCGCGTTGAGCGAAGCCCGGTGGGATCGCCTGGCGCAACGGCTGAGCCGGAGTCGTTTTCGCCGCCGGTTCCGGCTTCGCGGTGCCGAGCGGAGCTACGTCCAACGGGAAGGGCTGGCCCGAGTGACCCATCAGGCCCAGGTGTTCGTAGCCCGGCGGCTGGCCCCGGCTCGACCACCCCGGGACGGCAAGCAGACTCCCTACCGTGGGCATCCGGTCTTTGTGGCCCAGCACGCCACGGGCACCTGCTGCCGCAAGTGCCTGGAGCGATGGCACGGTATCGCCGCCGGAAAGCCTCTGACCGAGCAAGAACAGCTTTACGTGGTGGCCGTGCTGGCCCGCTGGCTGGCCGCAGAGATGGGAACCCAGATGGGAACCCAACTTTCCTCACTCTGGCAGGGGGAACAACGCGGGTTGTTTCCGTCGCCGGAGGAAACACACGAGGCCCCCTCGCCATGAATCGTCGCCCGTTTCAGTTCGGCGTGGGCAAGCTGCTGCTCATCATGGCCGTGGTGGGCACGGTGCTGGGAGTGGGAGTCGGCCTGCTGCGGCGGGGTAACGTCGCGGGCGTCGGCGTGGCCGATATTGTGTTGCTGGCGGCGGCTCCGCTTCTGTTGTTAATCCTGACCAGCAGGCTGAGCTCTTGGTTTCGGCGGCGTGGGGGAGACTAGCAGGCTGTCACGAAACTTCCGGCCGCAAGTACCACGGCCCGAGGCTGGGACGACGCCGGAGATTTTTCTGACACGCTCTAGTTCCCGTGCCGGAAGCGGTTGCTGCGGCTCCGGCTCGCGGGGACTCAATAACATTCGATGCTCTTGAGATGGTCCATACCGGTGGCCGCCGCGGCGTTGAGACACCGCTGGCAACTCTCCAGCAGCCGCCCCGGTTCGAAGTTCGGCGGCAGCATCTCCACGCTGGCGATGCCCACGTGCACATGGAGCCGTTGGGCCAACTGTCCGGCGGTCCGGGAACAGACTTCCCGCAGCAGATGGATCAGATCGTAACCCAACTGGACCGCTTGCGAGCGGTCGCAGTTTTGCAAGACCAGGGCCACCAGCGAGTCGCGAACCGGCAGTAGTTGCTTCGGCCACCAGTCCAAACGGCGGCAGGAAGCCAGCACCAGACGCTGCAACACGCGATACTGGGGCAGGTGCTCGGGCACCTGAAGCTGCTGAAGCCCGCTGAGGCTGACCAGCATCACGCTCAACGGCATGCGGCGGGCCCGGCACTCCCAAGCCGCACGGTGCACCAGCTCACGCAACCGCGGGTCGCTGGCTCCTTCGAGTGGTTCGGTCGGGCAACTCGAGTCGGCGGAAGCCCGAACCGATGGTTCCGTTTCCGGCGGATTGGCACAGCGGGGCTCTTCTTCCTGGGTTTCGCGGAGTACCGGCTGCGGGTCCCCTTGGAGGGCGCGGTTCAGGGATTCTCGCAAATGCTGTTGGGTATTGAGGGAAAGCCGCAGCAGCGACTCGCCTCCGCCGGCAAGCTGCACGGCGGCGTCCTGAGCCACCTGGGCCAGACGGCGTTGGGCCTGGGCCAGCACCGCCTCGACCTCCAGCGAGTCGATCCCTTCCAGTTGCAAGGCTTCGGCCACGCAGTCCACGCCCTCTTGTACTTGCTGAAGCACGCGCCGGACGTCGGCTGCTTCAAGCCGGGCCAGGCGTCGGGCTTCGGCAAGGAGCGTTTCCCACGCCTCCTGCTGGCCGTGCACCAGCAAACGGGCACTCAGCGTCCCCAGCCAAACGGCTCCCCGGAGAGAACAGGCAGTCGGATCGAGCGGTCCGTCAGCTTCCGGAGCAGCCAGAGCCTGAACCAGCGCAGGCGGGAGCTTCCACTGCTGAAGCAACCGCTGGGAAAGGGCCACGTGGTCCAGTCCCAAGTAGGCCCGCTCCTGCACCAGCAACTCGGCTCCCTGGTCCCGGCACTGGTGCCACAACTGCAAGTAAGGGGGGCCGAGCATCTGGGCCAGCACCAACTGACCCAGTTGGCGAAGCAGTCCGGCCACGAACGCCTCGTCGCCGCTTTGTCCCCAGCCGCGCTGGTGAAAACACCGTGCGGCCACCGCGTGGCAAAGCGAACTTTTCCAGTACTGGGCCAGAAAATCGGCGCCCAGGTTGCGAAACAGCTCGTCCGGCAAACTGAAGCTGAGCACCAGCAGCTTCAACGGCACAGTGCCCAGCAGAGCCAGGGCCTGGCCCAGGTCGCCCACCTTGCGGGACAAGCCAAAAAGCGAGCTGTTGACTACCTGGAGAATGCGGGCCGTCAGCGCCGGGTCGCGTTCCAGGCAGGCTTTCAGTGCCTGGGTGTCCACCTGGGGATTGTTGGTCAGCTCGAGCACTTCCATGGCCACCTGGGGCAACGTGAACAGTTGGCCCGCCGCCTGGGCCAAAGCGTCCACGCCGCGCGTGCCCACGGTGACCGTCGAGCCGTTCAAGGGCGTGCTCCTTCCAGGAGGACAGCAATTTGAAAAAGCAGGGTCGCGGCAAACACCTGCCGGCGCAATATCCAACCGGGGGCCAGCCCGGGCGGGACGGCCCAATCAAACCTAGCTCACAATCGCTACGATGGGAAAAACTCGGCCCTGCTGGCAGATTTCCCTCAGACTTCTGAAACGGTTTGCGACTTTCGCCCGGGTTGCCCGTGCTTTCCCCGTGCGCAAGAGGCTTCAGCACGCGGGCATGTAGAATCGCCGATTGGGGACGCGCCGATTTCGATTTGTTCAACCAGCGAGCCTCGGACTTCAGTCCGGGGAGGTAAGTGGAAACGCTTTTCTGGGATTTCCTCTCCGGAAACTGAAGCTCCCGGCTCGCCGATTGCAAGAATTGGCGTTTGTTCTTGCGCCGGAGCGGAAGCTCCTGCCTCATCCCCCACGCCCCCAAGCCTTCACGCGCACCGCCTTTCCGCGTTAGCCGGGGCGGAGTTGGCGGGCCAGGCGCACTAGCAGCCGTTCCAGCACCAGCCGAGGGGGGAGTTGGCTGTAGCCTTTCAGGGCCGCGTCGGCCTCGGCGGCCCAGGCCATCAGCTCCCGGCCCCGATGCCGCCCAATCTGTCGCAGTTGGGCTGCACGGGCTTGGAGCACGAAGCGTTTTTCGCCCGCTTGGGTGAGTGCGGCCTGCAAGTCGGGGCGACCGCCTTGCTGCCACTGGTAGAGAAACACCTCGGTGGCCACGGCCATCCGCCGCAGCACGAACGCCAGCGGGGCCAGCACGCCGAAGACGTCCTGTCCGGCGTGAAGCAACCGGTCCAGTTGATCCAGTGCCTGGGCGGCGTTTCCTTCCAGGGCGGCGTCGATCAGTTCCCAAACCACCTGGGTCCGCCAGGAACCAACCAGGCGGCGCACCTCCTCGGCGGTGATGCGCCCGGTGGAGCCGCAGGCGGCCGCCAGTTTGGCCAGCTCCTGATCCAGCAGGCCCAGGTCCTCGCCCACCCGTTCGACCAACAGGGCGGCGACGTCTTCGTCCAGTTGCACGCCGTGAACGCTTTCGGCTCGGGCCGAAAGCCAAGTGGGCAGTCGGGCCGCGGCCGGCCGCTGGCAGCGGACCACCAGCCCTTGTTTTTCGATGAGTTTGTAGAGCCGGGTGTTGGCCGCTTCGCTTTCGGCGGCCAGCACCAGCAGTCCCCCGGGAGGCGGTTGGGCCAGGGCCTTTTCCAGCGCGGCGCGGTGCTTTCGCAGCCAGGGGTCGGCCTGGCGGACGACGACCACGCGGGCCGAAGCGAACAGCCCGCGCGTGCTCCACAAATCCAGCACGTCTTCCAGCGAGGCCTCGGGCCCGTCGAACGTATCGACCAGTTGCGAGTCGGCCTCGGGACCCAGCACGTAGCGGATGAGCCAGTCCAGGGCCTCTTTTTGCAGCAGGGGCTCGTCGCCCACTAGCAGCGCCACGGCTGGCGGTTTGGCAAGCCGCTTCCGCTGCACTAGTTCCAGAGCCGAAAGAGCGGGCACCGACAGGGTCCTCGAAACCAAAGGAGAGCAACGCCGCGGGGTGGAAGCTACTGCCCGCCGGCTTGCACTTTCGCTCCCTGGGGCACCGGATGCCGCAAGGGGCGCCCGGCCAGGGCGCCGGTGGGCCGGTCGTCCTGCACAGCCACCTGGCCGTTGACCAGCACCAGATTCACTCCCACGCTGGTCTTGTAGGGTTCCTCGAAAGTGGCCCGGTCGATGAACCGCCGGGGATCGAAGACCACCACGTCGGCCGCGTAGCCGGGTCGCAGATAGCCGCGGTCGGTCAGCCCCAGGATGTCGGCCGGCAAGCCGCTGCTACTGCGGACGGCCTGCTCCAGGGGTAGCACTTTTTCCCGCAGGCAGTAGTAGCCGATCTTGCGGGAGAAGGTGCCATAGGAACGCGGATGGGGCTTGGCTTTGGTCGGCACGCGGGCCTTGCCGTCGGAGGCGGTGGCCACCCAGGGCAACTGCATCACCCAGCGCACGTCCTGTTCGCTCATGCCGAAGTTGACCGCGGCCGCGTCGCCGTTGAGAAAGATTTCCAGAGCCACGTCCTCTGGCGTGCGTTTCAGTTCCCGGGCGACCTGCCGCAGGGTTTTGCCCGCCCATTCCGGATGCGGGTCGTAACCGGCAATCTGGATGCGGTCGCGCAGTTTCAAGGCCTGGGTAATCAGCAGCCGGGCTTTTTCCCGCTGGGCCGGATCTCGCAGTCGGCGTTGCAAGGCCCGCGTGCCTCCTTCCCGCATGGCGCTGGGCAGCAGCATGGCCGACAAACTGGTCGAGGAAGCGATATAAGGGTACTGGTCGGCCGTAACCCGCAGCCCGTGCCGGCGCGCCTGCTCGATACGATGCGCGGCAATACGGACCGATCCCCAGTACGGCCTGCCCATCACCTTGAAGTGCGAAATGTGGACGGGAAGCTGGGCTCGGCGTCCGATTTCCAGTGCTTCCTCCACCGCATCGAGCAGCGTGGCCGACTCGTTACGGATGTGCGAAGCGTAGATGCCCCCGTAGCGGGCCACGATGCAGGCCAGATAGACCAGTTCGTTCGTATCGGCATACGCTCCGGGAACGTAGATCAGCCCGGTGGACATGCCCCAAGCCCCCTCTTGCATCCCTTGCTCGATGAGCTTGCCCATGCGGGTCAGCTCCTCGGCGTTGGCTTCGCGGCGGACCGAACCCATCACCTGGGCCCGGATTGTCCCGTGGGGGAGCAGATGGACCACGTTGACCCCGGCCCCTTGTTTTTCCAGTTGTTCCAGGTATCGGGCCACCTGCCATTGGCCGCTGCCGCAGTTGCCGGTGACGATGGTGGTGCAGCCCTGGGTCAGGTAGTTGGCCGCCTGGTTGCTGGGTCTTTCCAGGATGGAGTAGTCGCTGTGGTTGTGCAAGTCGATGTACCCGGGGGTGACGACCAGGTTGCGGCAGTCGATTCGCCGCTTCACCTTGCCCACAGGAAAGCGGCCCACGGCCACGATGCGGTCCCCGCGGATGGCCACGTCGCCGCGGTACGGCTTGCCGCCGGAACCGTCGACGATCAGGCCGCCTTCCAGCAGCAGATCGGCATCCACCGGGGAAGGTTTCGCCTTCGCCGCCTGGGGCGCGGCCGCAGCCTCGGCGACGAAAAAGCCAGACCAAAGCCCCACGACGGCCAGCAGAGCCAAGATTCGGCGCAACACCAGGAAGGTCTCCTTCACTTCGGCGAACGTGTCGCCGCACGGGAACAACTCGGCACGTTTCCATTATACTACCGGCCTGGCACGCTTTCCTTTTGTAAGCCAGCGCAGCGGCCGATTGCAAGCAATCGCGGTTTTTCCGGTGCAAAAATCGGCGGCTTGTTGGACGTTTCGCCGCCACGGCAAGAGCGCCGGTCTTCTCTGGCAGAAGGTGCTTTTGTGTTTACGGCTCGATGGCCGCCTGCTGGACGCGGGCCCAGTCCACTTGCACGCCCAGGCCGGGGCCTTCCGGCACGGTAACGCAGGGGCCTTCGATTCGCACGGGATTTTCGACCACCGGGAACTCGTGGTACTCCGGTCCCAGCACGTCGCCCGGGTATTGTTCCACCTGGAGATTGGGATGGGCCACCACCAGATGGGCCATGGCCGCGGTGGCCACGTCCAGTTCCAGGTTGGAACCTACGCTGCACGGCACCTGGTGTTCCTGGGCCGCGGTGGCGATGGCGCAGGCGGACAGCAGGCCGGCGTTTTTACCCGGATAGACGCAAAGCAGCCGGCAACATTCGCCCCGGAGGAGCCGCCGGGCGTCGGTCAACGTAAAGCAGCCCTCGTCGGCCATGACCGGCACGGGAATCGCCTGCTGCACGGCTCGCAGGGCGTAGTCGTCGCCGCGTGGGGTGGGCTGTTCCACCAGAGCTACGCCCAGGTCCAGCAGCGCGGGCAGTTGCGCCAGGGCTTGCTCCAGCTCCCAGCCGCCGTTGGCATCGACGGTGAGCGTAACCTGCGGGCCCACCGCTTCGCGCACCGCCCGCACCCGCTCCAGGTCCAGCGAGTCGGCCCCCACTTTAATCTTGATGGTATCGAACCCGGCCGCCACGCGCTCCGCGGCCACTTCGGCCGCCCGATCCGGTTCGTAAGCCCCCAGGGAAAACCGGCAGCGGAAGGTTTTTTCCCGGGCCGGACCGCCCAGCAACTGGTACACCGGTTTTTGCTCGGCCTGGCCCACGATGTCCCACAAGGCCATCTCCAACGCGGCCTTGGCGAACGGATTGCCCACGCAGGCGCGGTCCATCCGGGCGGCCAGGGATTCCACCTGCCGCGGGTCCTGGCCCAGCAGCAAGGGGGCGAGCACGTGCCGGATGATGGCCTGGGCCGTCCAGCAGGTTTCCCCGCTCCAGTTGGGCGTGGTGGTGGCTTCGCCCACCCCTTCGATTCCCCGGTCGGTGCCGATGCGGACCAGCAGGAACTCCGACACGCGATGCTGCCCCAGGCGGGACCGCATCTGCCGCACCGGCTTGAGCGGCACCCGCACCGGATAGGTTTCCACGTGGGTGATTTTCATAGTCAAGCAGCCACCACAAACTCAGCGAGGGAACGCCCGGTCCGGGGTAAACACATCGCGAGCGAAACGGTTGGCCAGCGCTCGAATCAGGCAATCGCCCAATTGTCTAGGGCGGCCATCCCGGGGAATCCGCCTGGCAAGTCGCCGAACTTCTTTCCAGTCCTCGGGCGTAATTTGGCCGCGATCGATGCAGTCGAGTTCTTCGAGAAACACTTCGCCCAGCTCCATTTCTTCCCTGCGGGTGAAACCAGCCAGGAACTCGATTGCCACCGGAGTGACAATTTGGCTGGAACCGTACTGTTGGATCATTGCTTTTGCTTTTTTCTTGACAATGGAAACAAGGGCCGTGCTTATTCCCGAACGGCTTTTTGTTGCCAAGTTACGGCAGTGCTTGTGCCACCAACTTACGAGCACAGACGTATCCAGAATACGCCGAGTCATGGTGCGCTATTACGGCATGGTAGGTGAGAAGACTTCCAACCGACGAATGTAGTTGCTCCACGATCGGGCCAGCGACTGAAACACCTTGGCCATTTGAAGACAGTCAACACGGAGGATCGCCCCGTAGGAAACGGTGACCTGGATTCCGTCCCGGGATTTCCGGCGCTGAAACGGGGGTTTGGGAAAATCCGTCCCGGCCCGAAACTCCTCACTCAGTTCCTTCAGCACTTCGGAGACGGTTGCTCGCTGGTCGATAAGCCACTGCCGTAACTGTTCCGGCTCGCTGGGAATCCCGGCTTTTTTCAGTTCCACGTCCACGTACCACTCCAGTGCAGGATCATCTTCTTTCGAGCCCGGCGAAAAGTGGTGCAAGACAAGGTCCTGTCCCACCGAAACCCCCATGCGGACACCGCCGTCGAACCGTTTCTGGCGGAAAAACTTGACGGAAGACACTTTGCTCATCAGCGTGGCTCCTAAGAGCGTGTCACCCCCCCGGCGTCGCGCCAATCCTCGGGCGAGGCGCTTGCGGCCGAAAGTTTCATGACGGCCTGTATCTTATCTTTAATGTTCTGCGAGACTGGTCCCCTTGGTCCCTTGCGAACCCGCCAGCGTACCGTGAGTTTGCCAAAATCTTCGGCCGAAGCGGATACCCAAGGGGATTATCCGGTGCTGCGACTTGTGCGGTCAATGTTTCTTCCGCCAGAGCTTGGGGGAAGGGCGACTGCAGCTCCCCCTATCCGAACAACCCCTGTTCTTTCATCAGTCGCAGCGTGTTGCGAAACGCTTCGACGGTGCGGTCCAGGTCCTCGGCGGTGTGCACGGCGGAGGTGGGACCGCCGGGCCAGGAAAACAGATGCACGCCGTGGACCAGCATGCCCAACTGAAGCCAATAATCCAGCTCCTTGCGGCGGCGGAGCTTGATCGTCTCGTGGGTCCAGCGGCCTTGGACGACTGCCTCGGGGGTCATGCCCGGTTCCGGTGGGTCCAGCAGAACATGAAAGCCGGAAAAGGTGCCGTACACCACCCCGGGTACGCTTTCCTCTTGCAGAACGCGGTTCATTTCATGGCGCAACTGCTCGGCGTAGCGGTTGGCCGCCTGGCAGGGGGCACCGGTGGCCACTTGCTCCAGGCAAGCGATCCCGGCGGCGGCCGAGATCGGGTTGGCGTTGAAGGTGCCGTGATGGGAGATTTTTTCGCGCTCTTCCCGTTCGGGAAACTCTAGCGCCTGCATCAGCTCGCGCCGCCCCACCAGCGCCCCACCCGGGAAG
>WFOE01000194.1 GCA_015488215.1 Planctomycetales bacterium | reverse complement strand
GGCGTGGTGCTTGCGTGGCACTGGGGGTGGTGGGGCATCGGGCTGACGATGCTGGCCGTGGCCGCTTACCATCTGGCCGAACCCGTGCTGCCGGTCCGGCTGCGCGGGCGGGGGCCGCTTCTGGCCAACAGCGCGGCGGTGGTAATCGTGGGCATTTTTCTCACCCAGGACTGGTTGCCGCTTGGGCCGGAGCGGGGATTTACGCGCAATTTCCTCTTCGTCGCCGGCCTGATCGGCGGCTTGCTGGCCGTGTTTCAACTGTTCCAGAACTTTCTGTACCGCCCGTTGCTGGCGTGGAGCCTGCGATTCAAGAAAACCTTCCTGCTCGTGCCGCTGGCGACCATTCTGCTGGGCGGAGCGGTGTGGCTGGGCTTCGATACGGTCTTTGGCTGGGTGCCCGCGGGACTGAACCGCCTGGGCTTGCCCGGCGAGAAACTACGCCAAAGCCGCCCCTGGCAAGCGGCCGCGGCGACGTTTCCCGGGCTGGGCAAGGAGTTCATGCCGCCGCTGGACGAAGGGTCGTTCCTCTACATGCCGACGACCATGCCCCACGCTTCGATTGCCGAGTGCCTGGACCTGCTGAAAAAACAGGACCAGTTGATTGCTTCGATCCCGGAAATCGACACGGTGGTGGGCAAGCTGGGCCGGGTGGAAAGCCCGCTGGACCCGGCTCCTATTTCCATGTTCGAAATCACCATCAGCTACAAGCCGGAATATAAGACCGACAAGAACGGCCGCCGCATCAACTACAAGTACGACGAGGCCAAAGGCGAGTTCGTCCGCGACGCCGAGGGGAACCTGATCGAAGACCCCAACGGCCGCCCGTTCCGGCAGTGGCGCGACCATATCCGCACGCCCAACGACATCTGGGCCGAGATTCAGCGCGTGGCCCGGCTCCCCAGCACCACGGCTGCCCCCAAGTTGCAGCCGATCGCGGCTCGCATCGTCATGCTGCAAAGCGGCATGCGAGCCCCGCTGGGCGTGAAGATCAAAGGCCCCGACCTGGACACCATCGAGCGGGTGGGATTGGAAATCGAACGGTTCCTCAAGGAAGTACCCAGCGTGGAGCCTTCCACCGTGGTGGCCGACCGCGTGGTGGGCAAACCCTACGTGGAGATCGAGTTCGACCGGGAAAAACTGGCCCGCTACGGCCTGACCATCCGCGACGTGCAGGACGTGGTCGAAGTGGCCATCGGCGGCCGCCGGATCACCACCACCGTGGAAGGACGCGAGCGGTTCCCGGTGCGCGTGCGCTACATGCGCGAGCTGCGCGACCAGATCGAAACGATGAAGCGCATCCTCATTCCCACGCCCGAAGGGGCCCAGATCCCCCTGGAACAAGTGGCCTACGTCCATTACGTCCGCGGCCCGCAGGTGATTAAGAGCGAGGATACGTTCCTGACCAGCTACGTCATCTTCGACATGAAGCCGGGCCGGGCCGAAGTGGACGTGGTGGAAGACTGCCAGCGCTATCTGCAACAGAAGATCGCAAGCGGCGAGCTGGTCATTCCCCGCGGCGTGACCTACAGTTTCGCCGGCAGCTACGAAAACCAAGTGCGTTCCCAGCGGACGCTTTCCATCGTGCTGCCGGTGGCGTTGTTCGTCATCTTCCTTATCCTCTACTTCCAGTTCAAATCCGTGGTGACGACCACCATCGTCTTCAGCGGCATTCTGGTAGCTTGGGCCGGTGGGTTTCTCATGGTGTGGCTCTACGGGCAGGAGTGGTTTCTCAACTTCGACGTGTTCGGCGTGAACATGCGCCATCTGTTCCAAGTGCGCCCAATCAATCTGAGCGTGGCCATTTGGGTCGGTTTTCTGGCCCTGTTCGGTATTGCCAGCGACAACGGGGTCATCATCAGCACCTATCTGGACCAGCGGTTCGCCGCCCGCAAGATCGACTCGCCCGAAGAGGCCCGGCAGGCCACCATCGAGGCGGGCATGCGCCGCGTGCGGCCCAGTCTGATGACCGCCGCCACCACCATCCTGGCCCTGCTGCCGGTGCTCACTTCCACGGGCCGGGGAGCCGATATCATGGTGCCGATGGCCATTCCCAGCTTCGGCGGCATGGTGCTGGCCATGCTCAGCCTGTTCGTGGTGCCGGTGCTCTATTGCTGGGTCAAGGAGTTCAAGCTGCGGCATGGCATCCAGGACGAGCTGTTCCGTGAGCACGCCTCGGGGCGCTGAGGGCCTCCCTCGGGCTTGAACCGGCCCGGCCCCGGTGGAATAGTGCAAACAAAGCCTTGCCGCACCGGAGCCTTCGAGCGTGAACGACCAGCCGCAGTCGCTGACCCAAGCCCTGCGCCAACGTGCCCGGCAGTTGGGCTTTGCCGCCGCAGGCGTCGCCCCGGCCGTGACGCCGCAGGGGATTTCGCGCTTTTACCAGTGGCTCCGGGCCGGCTATGCGGGCCAGATGCACTACCTGACCGACCGGGCCGAGTGTTACGCCCACCCGCGCCACGTGCTGGAAGGGGTGCGTTCGCTGGTGGTGCTGGCACTGCCGTATCGCACCCAGGAGCCGGCCCCCACGGCCCCCGGCCAAGGACGCGTTTCGCGTTACGCCTGGGGAATCGACTACCACGATCTGGCCCGCCGGCGGCTCAAGCAACTGGCCGCCTGGCTGCATGAGCAGGCCGGTCCTTGCCGCGTCCGGGGTGTGGTGGACACGGCTCCGCTGCTTGAGCGGGAGTTTGCCCAACTGGCCGGACTGGGCTGGATTGGCAAGAACACGCTGCTGCTGAACCGGAAGCTGGGCAGTTGGTTCTTTCTGGCCGTGCTGCTAACCGACCTGGAACTGGAATACGATACTCCCCAGGAAAAAGGCCACTGCGGCACCTGCACCGCCTGCCTGGACGCGTGTCCCACCCAGGCGTTCGTCGCTCCCGGCGTGCTGGATAGCCGCCGCTGCATCAGCTACCTGACCATCGAACTCAAAGGTCCCATCCCGCGGGAGCTTCGTCCCGGCGTGGGTGAATGGGTGTTCGGCTGCGACGTGTGCCAGGAAGTGTGCCCTTGGAATCGCAAGGCTCCGGTGGCCGACGAACCGGCTTTCGAGCCTCAGCCGGGGCTCAATCCCTTGGAGCTGCTGGAACTGTTCTCACTTTCCGAAGAAGAGTTCCGCCGCCGCTTTCGGCACACGCCGCTGTGGCGTCCCCGGCGGCGCGGGCTGCTGCGCAACGCGGCCGTGGTGCTCGGCAACCAGCGCCATGCCCGGGCCGTGCCCGTGCTGGCCCGCGCCCTGCAAAGCGAAGCCGACCCGGTGGTTCGCGGCGCGTGTGCCTGGGCCCTGGGGCGGATTGCCACGGCCGAAGCGCTTGCCGCCTTGAAAACACGGCTGGCCGAAGAACCCGAAGCGGAAGTGCGCGACGAAATCCTGGCGGCTCTGGCCGAAGCAGAAGCTAGCCCCCACGCGCCTTCGCCCACAGCGGCGCAGGCTCCCGGCACGGCCAAGCACTAAAACGGCCACCGCCGGCCCAGGGCTTGTTGCTGAAGCTGGATCAACTGACCGATGCCGCGCTGGGCCACTTTGAGCAACTGGTCCAGCTCCTCGCGGGTGAAGGTGGCTTCCTCGCCCGTACCTTGCACTTCCACAAAGCGGCCCGAGCCGGTCATCACCACGTTCATATCCACCTGGGCCTGGTAGTCTTCTTCGTAGTCCAGGTCCAGCAACACCTGGGAGCCGACCAAGCCCACGCTCACGGCGGCCACCGAGTCTTTCAGCGGGAAGCGGTTCGGGTCGGGCAGCTCTTTGCGCAGATGGTGCAAGGCGTCCACCAGGGCGATGAATCCGGCGGTGATGCTCAGCGTGCGCGTTCCGCCGTCGGCTTCCAGCACGTCGCAATCGACGGTGATGAGCCGCTCGCCCAGGGCTTCCAAATCGGCCACCGCCCGCAAGCTCCGCCCGATGAGTCGCTGGATTTCGGTGGTGCGGCCGTCCACTTTGCCGGACCGCTCGCGGCGTTTGCGTGGCGAAGTGCTGCCAGGCAGCATGTTGTATTCGGCTGTAATCCATCCGCGGCCTTGCCCTTCCAGCCACGGAGGCACGGTATCCTCCACGCTGGCCGTGCACAGGATCATGGTGCGTCCAGCCTGGGCCAGCACGCTACCCGGGGCGGTGCGGGTGAACTTCCGTTTGAAACGAACGGGCCGCAGTTGCTGCGGGCGGCGTCCATCGGCTCGCATGGGCAACCCTCGCTGCAAGGAGACTTCCGGTGCGGAAACGGGGCTTTCCTGCCCCGGCACGCCGTCCGATACTTACCTTACGGCCCTTGGCCGACCGTGCAAGAATGCTCGCGGAAACGGGCACCTGCCCCCCGCCGCCCCGCAGGCGTTTTCCTGAGCGGTTCTTTCCGGAGGCTTTGTCGCGTTGCCCAAGAAGAAAAAGAAAAAACGATCCGGCCGCAGGCATTCCCGATGCGTGACCGTGCGGCACCTGACCGGGCAGCAGGCCTGGGAGTTGGTCCATCCGCGCTGCGCGGTGGAACGGGACCTGGACCTGGAAGAAGCCCAAAAGATGCTCCAGGCCGGCGAACCGGAACTGGCCCGCGACGAGCTGCTCTGGATGCTGGAAGAATGTCCCCAGATGATCGCCGCCCACCGGCTGTTGGGCCAGATGGCTCTGGAGGAAGAAAACTACCCCCTGGCCCGAGGGCACCTGGGCTACGCGTACCAGATCGGGCTGCGAGCCCTGGAACAAGCGGGCAACCCCATTCCGGTGCCATATCGCCTGCCGGGCAATCGGGATTTTCTGGAAGCCGGGCGCGATCTGGCCGTGTGCCTGGAACGCCTGGGCAAACCCGGCACGGCGCTGAAAGTCCGCCGGGAACTGCTTCGCCTGGACCCCAGCGACCCGTTCGGCCTCCGTTCCCTAGTGCAGTCCAAGCGGCAGGAACCGCCGCAATCGTAATCGCCTGCGAAGGTGGCTCCCACAGCCGGCCGGCGTAGAGCATCGAGCAGAACAACCAAAGCGGTCAGACCGCTCGAACGTACCCAGCCAATCAGTCTTTCAACACACCAGCAGGCGATTCTCTTTGGCGCTCCGGTGAGCCCCGGACGTCAGTCCGGGGAGAGCCGATTGCAAGAATGAACGCCAGGTCTTGCATCGGTGCGGAAGCACCCAGTGGCAGATGGCCGTGCAGTCCTCCGCCGACTAAAGTCGGCGGCTCGCCGGTTGCCGGTTGCAAGAATCGGCGCTTATTTTTGCGCTGGTGCGGAAGCACCGCGCAAGCCGCACGGCGCAGGCCGCAAGCCCATTCCCGCCTGGAGCGGAAGCTCCTGCCCCATCCCCCCCACGCCTCCATCCCTCCACGCCCACCCAAGCTGGCAGCTCGCCGGGGAGCTGCGCTGTCGTGCTACTCAAACACGGATTGCTGCCCTCCCTACGCGCCGGCCTAGTCCGCCCGGCAGGCTTGCA
>WFOE01000193.1 GCA_015488215.1 Planctomycetales bacterium | reverse complement strand
TTCTTGGAATCGGCGAGCCGGGGACTTCAGTTCCCGGAGAAGAAACCACAGAAACACGTTTCCTCTTGCCTCCCCGGACTGAAGTCCGGGGCTCGCCTAAATGACACGGCCAACAACTGCCGGCAATCTTGCTGCGGTGTCCAGTGAGCAATCGCCGCGAGTTCCTCGCAGCTCAAGACCCAAGACGCAAGACCCAAGACCTCTTCCGTCCGGGGCTCGCCGAAGTGCCGAGTGGAGTCGTCTGCTGATTTGCTCAAAGACTATTGGCTGGGTACTTAGCGTAAACCAGCCTGCGCTCCCAGCGAAAGGGTTTTCTGCACAAAAGCCCGGCCGGAAGTGTTTCTATCCGGTCTGTTCCAACGCGTCTGCAAGGCACGAAAGAAGCGGTGATTTTCCAAGGGCAGCCGGGCGAGTTCCTTGACGCGAGTTGCTTGACGCCCCGGACCGGGACCAGCAAGATGCCAGCAAGGAGCTGCTTTGTCACTTTCGGATGGCTAAAGGAACAAAAAAATGACCCAACCCCAATGGCCCCCCTGGCTGCTGCCTGTGCCGGGAGAAGGCTATCCGTTTTTGGGCACGATCCAGCCGGCCGGCTGGGAGTCGCCGGAACTCTTGTGGGACCGCTTGCAACAGGGCTGGGGAGCCACGCCCCTGTTGGACTGGACCGTGGTGCAACTGACCGGAACGGACCGCCAAGGGTTCCTGCACAATCTGTGCACCAACGAGGTGCGCTCCCTGAGTCCCGGCCAGGGGACCGAAGCCTTTCTGACCGACCCCAAGGGGCACGTCGTAGGCCAGGTGTTTGTTCTAGTGGAAGAGGAGCAGTTGCGACTGGTCGCCGTGCCCGGTTCGAGCCAGGCGGTGCTGGCCCATCTGGAATACTACCACATTGTGGAAGACGTGCAGTTTGCTGACTGTTCCGGGGAACAGGCGTTGTTTCTACTCCAGGGGGCCCGATTGTCCGAAGTGCTCGACCGCTGGCAGTGCCCGTTACCGCCGGAACAGCCGTGGCGGCACGCCCCCGTGGCGGAACAACCCGGTTGGCGCGTCGCGGCGGTGGACTGGTTGCCCGGGCCGGGGGCGCTTGCCGTCGGTCCGGCTCAGGCTGCCGGTAGCTTCTGGGCCTGGCTTCAGGAACAAGGGGCCGTGCCCGTGGGTTTCGACGTCCTGGAGCCGGGCCGCATCGAGCAAGGGATGCCCTGGTTCGGCCTGGACATCACCCAGGAGAACTTGCCCCAGGAAAGCGGCCGCACCCGGCAAGCGGTCAGCTTTACCAAGGGCTGTTACGTGGGACAGGAGACCGTGGCCCGACTGGAAAACCTGGGGCATGTGAACCGCCAGGTGCGATTGCTGCGTTGGGACGCCCAGGCACCCGTGCCTTCGCCGGGAACCGAGCTGCAATACCAGGACAAGCCGGCCGGCCAAGTGACTTCGGCCGCGTGGCATCCCGGGTGGCGGTGTCCCGTGGGGCTGGGGCTTGTCCGCCGCGAAGCGTTCGCCCCGGGAACCCAGTTGCAAAGTCCGTCCGGTCCCTGCCAGGTGCTGCTGCCGGGCCGGGGCGGCGAACCGTAACGGAAGCGGGCCTCATGCGGCCCGGGCCGAAAGAGGCGACAACACCGGTTGCTGCCGCAGTCCTTCCAGCAGCAGCCGGGTGCGGGTCGTGGCCCCCTGTTGCGAAAGCACCAATTGCTGCGCCCGGCGGCCCAGGGCTTGGGCCCAGTCGGGCTCCTCCAGGCAACGGCGGACAAAGTCGGTAAGCTCCTGCTGGTTGCGGACCACCCGGGCCGCGTCGTTTTCCAGCAGCAGCGCCACTACGTCGCGGAAGTTTTCGGTCCGAGGGCCGAAGCACACCGCGGCCCCGTAGGCGGCCGGTTCGATCATGTTCTGCCCACCCCGGGTGCCGAAGCTCCCGCCCACCAGAGCCACCTGGGCCGTGCCCCACCAGGCGCCCAGCTCGCCCACGGTATCTACCAGCAGCACCGGCGGCTCCTCGGCGGCCAGGGGCTGCTGGTAGATACCGTGGGCGAGC
>WFOE01000192.1 GCA_015488215.1 Planctomycetales bacterium | reverse complement strand
AGCCCCCGCCGACTCAAGTCGGCGGCTCGCCGCCGGAGAGCCAAACCTGGGGCGAAAAACGCTCTCACCCCTTCGCTTTTCAGCCGCCCAGCAGGAACCGGCTGGCCATCCACAGGATGAGAAAGAACCCGCACATGTCCGTCAGCGTGGTGAGCACCGGACCGGAGGCCAAAGCCGGATCCACGCGCAGCCGCCGCAGCAGCAGGGGGACCGTGCCCCCCAGTACCACGGCCACTACGGTATTCAGCGCCATGGCTATGCCCACAATCACTCCCAGGGCCGGATACCCCTTCCAGACCCAGGCGATGGCCCCCACCAGCACGCCCAGGCTCAGCCCGTTGAGCACCCCCACTTGCACCTCTTTCCAGGCGACGCGGAGCAAGTCGCCGGGACGGATGAGGCCCAGGGCCAGCTCGCGCATGGAGACGGCCACCGCCTGAAAACCGGCGTTGCCGCCCATGTCGGAGATGATAGGCAGGAACACGGCCAGGGCCACTAGTTGGCTGAGTGTGCCTTCGAACACCGCGATAACGCTTGCGGCTACCAGGTCCATCATCAAGTTGGTGCTCAGCAGAAACAGGCGGCGGAGGCTGCGGAGCCGAAGGGGCATGGAACGCAGCTCCTCGCCACCCAGGATGCCGGTCAGTTTCATCAATGTGCGTTGGGCGGCCTGCTCCAAGGCTTCTTCCACGTCCTCGTGACGTACCACGCCGACCAGCCGCCCCTGGGCGTCCACCACCGGAAACCCGCGCAGCGGGTGCTGGTGGAACAGGTCGCGCAGTTCCTGCAACGGCGTGTCGGTGGTAACGCGGATCGGGTCGGGAATCATCAGTTCCCGGATGGGTGCCTCCAGGTCGGCCAGTACCAGATCGCGCAGCCGCAACACGCCCACGAGCCGCTGCTGCTGGTCCACCACGTAGGTGTACTGAACGTCGTACTTGAGGTACCGCTGGCGGTTTTCGCGCAGGTCCTCCAGCACGTCGCCGACGCGCCAGTGGTCCGGATAGGCCAGGTATTCGGAAATCATCACCCCCCCGGCCGTGTCCGGGGCGTACTGGCTCAGCCGCCGGGCGTCGGCGGCTTCTTCCGGGTCCATGTGTTCCAGTACGGCCGCCGCCCGAGCCTCCGACATCCGGCCCAGCAAGTCGGCCTGTTCGTCGCTGGGCAGGTGGTTGAGCAAATGGGCCGCTTCGCTGGGCGAGAGGTTGTCCAGCAGCTCGGAGGCCTGCTCCTCGGAAAGCCCTTCGAGCAGCTCACTCCCTTCCTCGGGCGAGAGGAGCTGGAAAAGCTGTTCCTGTTCCTCGTCGCTCAGGTGATCCAGCAACCAGGGCACTTCGCCCGGTGGCAGACGGTCCAGGTACTCTTCTATCGCTTCGGCCGCTCCTTCGCGCAGCAGTTGGCGCAGGTGGTCCAGGTGTTCTTCCAGCAGGTGGTCTTGGGCTTGAGCCGTCATGCAGGGGGCCTTTCCAGGGCCGGAGGGAACATCGCTCTTGCGAACCCAAAGAAACAAAAGTGCTTGGGCATTATACGAAAGCAGTCAACCCTCGTCCGCCGCCACAAGCTGGAACGAAGGCGAAACGTGGAGAAACGGGGGCGCCCGGGGGCGGAATGGCCCAAGACCTGGGCCAGAGGCGACCCTACAATGAAAACAAGCGTGGAACTCCCTGCCTGAGCGTGCTTCGATGACCCGACCGAGCCCACAACCCGTCTCGCCGCTGCGGCTGGGGCTGGAGAGCCTCAAGGGGATTGGTCCCTACAAGGCCCGGCAACTAGCCCGGCTGGGCCTGCATACGTTGCAAGACGTGCTGTTCTATTTTCCGCGGGACTACGACGATTGGACCCAGCAGGTTCCCCTGTCTCGCCTGGTCCCGGGGATGGAAGTCCGGGCCGTGGGCCGCGTGGTGGACCTGGACGGCCGCAGCCTGGGCCCCCGGCGGCAACTGGTCACGATGGTGATTCACGACGGGTCCGGGGAGCTTCGGGCCGTGTGGTTCAACACCGACTACGTGCTGCGGATGGTCCGGCACGGCCAGTGGGTGGCCCTGAGCGGCAAAGTGCGCACCGGCCGGGAAGGCCGCCTGGAGATGTCCCATCCCCGCGTGGAACGCATCCATTCGCCCGAGGAGCACCGCGGGCGGATTTTGCCGGTGTATCGGCTCTGCCAGGGAGTCTCGCAGCGCGACCTGCACCTGGCCGTCCGCAGCGCGCTGGCCGCGGCCGCCGGCCACCTGGAAGACGTGCTGCCGGAGGACTTCCGGCGGGAGAAAAACCTGGTCGGGATCGAGGAAGCCCTGCACGGGATCCACTTTCCCGAGGATCACGATCACCTGCGCCGAGCTAGGCACCGCCTGGTGTACCAGGAACTGCTCGTGCTCCAGTTGGCCATGCAATTGCACCGGCAACGGTTGCAAAAGGAAAAAAGTGTGCCGCTGGAAGTGACGGCCAAGATCGACGGCCGCATCCGACGGTTGTTCCCCTTCGAGCTGACGCCGGACCAGAACCAGGCCGTGGCCGAAGTGGCCGCCGACCTGGCCCGCCCCTTCCCAATGCACCGGCTGCTGCAAGGCGACGTGGGCAGCGGCAAAACCGTGGTGGCCGTCTATGCCATGCTGGCCGCCGTGGCCCACGGCTACCAGGCCGCCCTGATGGTTCCCACCGAAATCCTGGCCCAGCAACACTACCACACCCTGCGCAAGCTGCTCCGCAAAAGCCGCGTGCGGCTGGAGCTCATCTCCGGCACGCTCAGCCCCAAGCAGCGAAAAGAGCTGCTTGGGCACATCAAGGCCGGCACGGTCGATATGGTGGTCGGAACCCAGGCTCTGATTCAGAACGACGTGCAGTTCGCCCGGCTGGCCGTGGTGGTGATCGACGAGCAGCACAAGTTCGGCGTGGAGCAGCGGGCGCGGCTGCAACGGGCCGGACCCTGGCACCCCCATTACCTGGTGATGACTGCCACGCCCATCCCGCGCACGCTGCTGATGACCCAATTCGGCGACCTGGACGTTTCGGTTCTGCGGGACAAACCGCCGGGCCGCCGCGGCGTACGCACCTATCTGGTCCGCCCGGACCAGGAGGCGCGCTGGTGGCAGTTCGTGCGCAAGAAACTGGACCAGGGGCGCCAGGGCTACGTGGTGGTGCCTCGGGTGGAAGAATCCGAAGAAGCCGCCAGCGTCGAGGAGACGCTCCGCCGCTTGCAACAGGACCAACTGGCCGGCTACCGCCTGGCCGCCGTGCACGGGCGGATGCGTCCGGCCGACAAACAACAGGCCATGGAACAATTCGCCGCCGGGGAAGTGCAAGTGCTGGTCTGCACCACGGCTATTGAGGTGGGGGTCGATGTGCCCAACGCCACCGTGCTGACCATCCTGGAAGGCCAGCGGTTCGGCCTGGCTCAGTTGCACCAGCTTCGCGGCCGCATTGGCCGCGGGCGGCATTTGGGCCACTGCGGCGTGTTCGCCCGCATCGAAAGCGAGGAAGCCCAGCAAAGGTTGCAAGCCTTCGTGGAAACCGACGACGGGTTCCGCCTGGCCGAGCTGGACTACCGGCTGCGGGGCCCTGGCCACATGCTGGGCACCCAGCAGCACGGGCAGGCTCCCCTTTACATCGCCCGGCTGCCGGAGGACCAGCCCTGGCTGGAAGAAGCCCGGACCGACGCTGCCCGACTGCTGGCCCACGACCCCCTGTTGCAACAGCCCCGCTGGGCCAAACTGCGCCGGCTGGTGCTTCGCCGCTATGGGCAGGTGATGGACCTGAGCCACGTGGGCTGAAGGGCCTTGGCCCGGGCCGACGAGCGACGCTGGCTGATCCGGGCTTGCTGGGCCAGGCCGCCCCACGAGGCAGGTATAGCGATTCAATTCGCCAGATGGGCACGATCTGAAACCAAGGAGGACTACCGAGCCGGCTCAGCACTGCGGAAGATGGCTCCGTTGGTTGTTTTATTTGTTGTTTTCCAAAGCCATCGTGATACACTCCCCCCTAAGGTTGATCTCAAAGTAGGGTTGGCCTCAAACGGGGAACTCTCCAGGGGAGTTGCTTTATGTTGGGAGCCGTCGTGGGGGACATAGTGGGCTCGGTGTACGAATGGCACCAAATCAAGCGGAAGGATTTTCAGCCGCTGCTGGCCCGGAACTGCTTCTTCACCGACGATTCGGTGCTGACCGTAGCGGCGGCTGACGCGTTGCTCAACCGGCGCGACCCAACCGAAGCCCTGAAGTCCTGGGGGCGGCGCTATCCCAAAGCCGGTTACGGCGGAATGTTCCGCCGGTGGTTGTTTGGCGAAGAAACCGCTCCGTACAACAGCTTCGGCAACGGGGCGGCCATGCGTGTCTCTCCCGTGGGGTTGCTGGCCCGCTCGCTGGAAGAAGCCTTGCAGATGAGCGATCACGTCACCCAGGTGACGCATAACCATCCCGAAGGGCTCAAAGGCGCCCGGGCCACCGTCACGGCCATCTTCATGGCCCGCGAAGGCAGTTCTCCCCGGGAGATTCGCCGTGCCATCGCCGACCGCTTCGGCTACGACATGGAACGCACGGTGGAGTCGATCCGCCCCGATTACAGGTTCGACGAAACATGCCAGCGGACCGTGCCGGAGGCGATCCTCTGTGCGCTGGAGGCAAACGATTTCGAAGACGCTATCCGCAACGCGATCTCCCTGGGCGGCGACTCGGACACCTTGGCGGCCATCGCCGGCCCGGTGGCCGAGGCCCGTTTCGGAATCCCCGAGGAGATCGCTTCCCAGGCCTGGCAACGACTCGACGAGCCGATGCGGCAGGTGATCCGCCAGCTTTACGCCCGGGCAGGCCAACCGTTGCCGATGAATGCTTGAAGAACCAACACGATCATTCCGGGAACGCACGTTGTGTTTCCGCAGGACCGCTTCTCACTTGCCCGCCTCGTTCCGCCATCACCCACCGCAAATGGAACCACAAGCCAAACTGCCCGTGTGTTCCGATGCTCGGGCAAGTACAATACGGAGCGGTCCCCGGGCCGGGGCCTACCAGGAAGCCACGTTACCTACCAATAAGCCACGTATCGGTTCCAGAAGCCGATGCCGCGATACATCGTCCGTTTCGGCAAGATGCGCACCCTGGGGGTGTTCAGTTCCTCGGCTTCGGACAATTACAGCCGCGGAGACGAGGTAATCCTGCGCACCGAGCGGGGATTGGAAGCCGGCCAGGTGCTCTGTGAAGCGACCGCCCATGCGCTGAAACAACTGAAAAACCCTCCCCGGGGACGGATTCAGCGCCGCTTGAGCGATTCGGACCGGCTGGAAGTGGCCCGCATCCACCAACTGGAGCGGCGCGAATTCGAGCTGTGCCGCAAGCACATCGCCGCCTTGAAGCTGAAGATGAAGCTGGTGGACGTGGAGCACATCTTCGGCGGCGAGCGAATCCTGGTCTATTACGTGGCCGACGGACGCGTGGATTTCCGCCAACTGGTCAAAAACCTGGCCGGGGAGTTCCAGACCCGGATCGAAATGCGCCAGATTGGGGCCCGGGACGAAGCCAAACTCCTGGCCGACTACGGCGACTGCGGCAAGCCGGTCTGCTGCAACACCCATCTGGTGCAGATGCCGCCGGTTTCCATGAAAATGGCCAAACTGCAAAAGGCCACCTTGGACCCTTCCAAAATTTCCGGCCGTTGCGGGCGGCTGAAATGCTGCCTCCGCTACGAGTTCCAAACCTACCAGGAACTCCAGAAACAACTGCCCAAAGTGGGAGCCGACGTGGTTACCAGCCAGGGCCGAGCCCGGGTGGTGGCCCACGAAATCCTGGCTCAGCAGGTGCTCGTGGAACTGGAAGACCACCGCCGGGTGCTGCTGCCGCTGCAAGAGATTCTGACCGTTCTAGGCTCGTAATTCGGCACAGCGGCCTGCCCCCGGGGTCGCACAAGCCGCGGGGCAAAACACTCAAATCGCCCCGCCGGTAAGGACGATACAAACTGCGGCTATGTGCCCGGGGGAGGCATTGTCAGGAACCACCAAGCTAGCTAGAGTAAAAGTTTCAGTTTGCCTAGCTTGCCAAACCCTCCCCGGAGTAGCGCCGGTAGGACGATGCTGCAATGCAGTTTTGCCTTCTTGACCAGATCACCCATCTGGAGCCTGGAAAGGCGATCACGGCCGTGAAGAACCTTTCCTTGGCCGAGGAATACCTGGCCGACCACTTTCCCCGTGCGCCGGTGATGCCCGGGGTGCTGATGCTCCAGGGGCTGGTCGAGGCGGCTAGTTGGCTTATTCGGGCCGGCGAGGACTTTGCCCGCAGCCTCGTCGTGCTTCGCGAGGCTCGCAGCGTCAAGTTCGCCAATTTTGTCGATCCGGGCAAGCAGTTGGAGCTTCGGGCCGAGGTGGTGCGGGCCGAAGAAAACCGCTATACGGTCAAAGGCAAGGGAACGGTCGAGGGCACGACGGCCGTTTCGGCTAAGCTGGTCCTGTGCAGCCGTTCCCTGGCCGAAGCCGATCCAACCCTGGCGGCCACCGACCGTTTTTTGCTCACCCGGCTGCGACAGCAGTTCCAGCTCCTGACGCGGACGCTCAACCAGGAAACCCCTTGCTGAATCTTTTTCCCGTTCCGAATCACGTTTTCCGACCCCGAGGAGTAGAGCCCATGCCCGACAAACAGGAAATCTTCCAGAAGGTGCAGGAAATCCTGTGCGAAGCCCTGAGCGTGGACGAAGACGAAGTAACGCCGGAAGCCCGCCTGACGGCCGATCTGGGAGCCGAGTCAATCGACTTTCTGGACATCGTCTTCCGGCTGGAAAAAGCGTTCGACATCAAGATTCCCCGCGGCGAACTGTTCCCCGACACCCTGCTGCAAGACGAACGTTTCGTCAAAGACGGCAAAATCACGCCCGAGGGAATGGAAGAGCTGCGACGGCGGATGCCCTTTGCCGACCTGAGCCCTCTGGAAGACAATCCCGACGTGAAAAACTTGCAGGACGTGTTCACCGTGGACATGATCTGCAAGTTCATCGAACAGAAAGTGGCCGTGGAAAACTAAGGCCGCGTGCTGTCCGCACGGCAGGGCGGCTTTCCGGCGTCCCTGGGCGGGAGTTTTCATGCGCTGGTACTGGATCGACCGGTTCCTGGAGTTCGAACGCGGCCGGCGTTGCGTGGCGGTGAAAAACGTGACGCTGGCCGAAGAATATTTGCATGCGCACTTTCCCGGCTACCCGGTGATGCCCAACGCGCTAGTAATTGAAGGGGTGGCCCAGGCCGGCGGTCTGCTGGTGGCCGACCAGCGGGGTTACCAGGGAAACATGATTCTGGCCAAGGTGCCCAAGGCCGTGTTCCACTTCGACCCCCGGCCCGGGGATACACTCCGCTACGAATGCACGCTGGAGAGCCTCCGCGGCGAAGGAGCCGTGGTGCAAGCGACGGTCCGCTGCGGGGACCAGGAACAAGGAGAAGTGGAAATCTTCTTTGCCAACGCCGCTCACGGCCCCCGGGCGCGGCAACTGTTCACCGACCTGGACCTGGTTACCATGATGCACTACCTGGGCGCCTACCAGGTGGGCCGGGACGCCGACGGGGGGCCGCTCCGCCCGCCGGACCACTTACAGGACCGCCTCAGCACCTTGTGGCTGGGAACCGCCGAACCGTAACGCCCCGGCTCGCCTTCGTGCGCGGATGAGGCCGCAAAACGCCCGGGCAAGGTTCTTCTCCACCCGGAGCCGGTGGACCGGTGGGCTTTCCGCCCGAGGTGCTCTTTTGCCGGGCGTGCCGCCGGTGCCAGCTTTGCTTTCCTTGGAAAACTTTTCCACGGGAACTCCGCACCGTTTGGGCTCCCGACGGCAGCGTTGCTCTTGAACCGCCCAGGGGCTTTTGCTAACAGGACCCGGCTCGTTACTGAAAAAACTGGCCTGTGCTGAAAAAACTGGCCTGGTGGTTTGTGCCGAGGCGGTTCCTATGCTGCGCAATGCGTTCTTTGCCGTGATGGTGGGTCTGGCCGTATCCGGTGCGGCTTGGGCCCAGGCTCCCCGACCGCCTTATCTGGCCACGGTGCAAAAGAAGCAGGCGTTCGTCCGCAGCGGTCCCGGGCAGCAGTACTATCCTACCGGGGTGCTCAAGCAAGGGGCGGTGGTCGAAGTGTACCGGCACGATCCCGGCGGCTGGCTGGCCATTCGTCCCCCGGCAGGCAGTTTTTGCTGGGTGCCGGCCGAGACGGTGCAACTGGTCGATGTGGACGTGGGCGAGATGATCCGCGGGGACGTGCCGGCCCGCATCGGCAGCACGCTCAACGGGTTGCGAGACCTCTGGCAAGTGAAGCTACGCAAAGGGGAAAAAGTGGCCATCATCCAGCGGGTGGACGACGCCACGGGCAGTTGGTACCAGATCGAACCGCCCGCAGGCGAGTTCCGCTGGATCTATCACCAGGCGGTCGTTCCTCTGGCCGGGAAAAGCGGGCCACGTTCGGCTTCTCCCGCCGCATCGCCGGAAGCCACGGCGGAGGGTTCTCCAGGTAACTTTGCAGATGGCTCTCCAGGTGACTTCTCCCCCGGCTTTCCCGCCGGCAGTTCCGCTGGCGGAGCTAGCGAAGTGAAGCAGGCTGCCCATACGGCCCCCGGCGCTTCCGGACAGCCACCGCGGGAACTACCGCTTTCTGGCCGGGGCGAAGCGGCGGTTCCCCGTCCTGGAGGTCTGGCCGAGCAGCAAGCCCCGGCGGCTGGCGCCCGGGCCGGGACGTTGGTCCCCGTAGCCCAGGACGGGGAAGAAGCCGGCAAATCTGGCAGTGCGGAACCTCGGGTGCTTCCTCCTGCTGATTCCGGGAACCAGCCGGCTTCTTCCCGGCAAATCGAAGCGGAACTGGATTGGCTCGACCTAGAGCTGTCCCGCACGGTGTGTCGTCCTCGGGAACACTGGCAACTGGAACCGCTGCGCCGCCAGGCCGAACAACTGGTGGCCGCGGCACGGCATCCCACGGTGCGGGCCCGAGCCCGGGAATTGCTCCGCCGCATCGAACGTTTCGAGCTGATTCGCACGGCCCAACTGGGCACATTGAGCCGGCGCCGGCGTTTACAACAGCTTGCCACGGCCGGCGGTCGCATCTCGTTGCCGCAGGCGGATTCTCTGCCGGAACCCTTTACCGGCGACGCCAACCCGGCGGAGAAGCGGCCTCCCGCCCGATCCGGTTGGGTGGCTGCCACCACGCAGCGGCGCTACGATGCCCAAGGGCAGCTCGTGCCCGTCCGTTCCCGAGGGTTTGCCGGTCCTCACTACGCCGTGGTCGATCCGGTCACGGGCAAAGTGCGGGCCTATTTGAGCGGGGCGCCAGGGGTGAATCTTGGCCGCTTTGTGGGACGGAACGTGGGCGTGATTGGGATTCAGGAAGTAGTTCCTCGCCTGGACGCCAAGCACGTGGCGGCCCGCCGCGTGGAACTGCTGGATCGCCCCGTTAAACGCTAATCCGGCGTCAAACACTAGCACGTCCCGAGCATGGACGTGATGTGTGTTTTCGCGGTAGCTAATTTTCTTGTTTTTACCACGGGGAAGGCAGAAGGACAACGGCACCCTGCTACCACCGCGGAAATTGCGAAAATCCCCAGGGATTGCAAAGAGCGGCTTTTCAGGTTGGATTGCCTATTTGGCTGGGCGAGGGTAATATTGAGTTTCTTACGCTTCTCCGTTTTGTTAACCTGGAAAGGGGCGTGGACTCGGCTCTTGGGTCGAAGAGAGGGACGCGTTGGTTAAAATAGGCGTTGCTTCTTTCGTGACAGGGGTGTTTTAGCGGGCCGAGCCTCAAATCGAGGAATCTCACCAAGGGGAAAAATCATGTTGGCGGCTGCTTTCTCCGCTTTTCTGTCATGCCTGAACGCGCTTGGCCTGGTGGTGGTAATTTTTCTGATGATCTTTCCCGTTCTTTTTTTTGTCGGCTGGTCCAAGACGGGCCGCATGCCTGAATTGCTGCCAGCCCTGGGTGCGTTTCTTCTGGGACGACTCGCCTACGTGCTGATGGGGGTGTTGCTCTTCGTAGTGGTAGGGATTGCGCTGAGCGTGCTGGCTATGTTCGGGCTGATCACGCCCCTGGAAGATTTGCGGGCCAGTGCTGCTTCCAGCGTGGGGATCATGTGGGGGGTTGCCGTAGCAGCAATGGTATTGGGACTGTTTCATCTTCTCATGGCCTCCCGGGTCGTCGGATGGATTTACAACCATTTGTGCATACGAGAAGAAGGCTTTGAAGTAGCCATGCTGGAGTTCGGCGTCCCATTCGGCATCCTGATGACTTTGATGCTCATGGGGCTGATGGTCGTTACCATTACCGGCGTGCCTGCTTCACCTTCCCAGAGCTCCCAAGTGGCCAGTTCCCAATCGGCCGGGGGCTCTCCCAGTGGCTCACCGGGAGGAATCGGCCCCTCCTTCTCCGGCCAAGGGGCGCCAGAGGGCAGTGGTGGCGATCTTCCGAACAACTCTGGAAGCCGTTTCCCCTCGGGACCTGGGGGTGGCACCCCTGGTGGATTTCCAGGGCCAAGAAATGGCAATTCCCCTCTCCCCGGCGAGGGAATTCCCGACGACCCTGGAGCGACTATGCCACAAGAAAGTCCCGGAAACATGTTCCCCGGAGGGCTTGGCAGTGGAATCCCCGGTGGTCCTGTAGAGACGATGCCGGGAGAACTCCCCGGTGGCAGATTTCCTGGCATTCCTGGAAGCGGTGTTCCCGGAAGGCCTGGCAATGGTTTTCCTGGTGGTTTTGGGGGCGGCTTCGGTGGAGGATTCTCTGGCAACTCGGGAGGGATTTCTAGACAAACGGATAACACATCCGGATTCCCAGGCAATTCGAGAGCCCCTCGTCTCTTTGGGGGAGATAATCTCGGCACGGTGCCGGATTCTCTGCTGGGCAAGGCCAGCTATCTGCTTCGCCGAGGCAATGCCAAAGACGCATGGGATTACGCCTGGGCAGCCTATTTGCTGGAAGAAAAGCCAGAGCTGAAAACCGCCGTCAAGTGGTGCAATGCTCTGAACCGGCCCGTGCTGGGAACGCCGCGGCTGGGGGTGGTGGTAGTGAACCTTACGGGGACGAGACTGGGGGGGGTGAGCAACCAGACCGGTTCGCCTTTGGGGCCGTTAGCCACGGCGCTGCCGGAAGTGGCCTTGGTCCTCACGGAGGTGGCCAATCAACTCGGTAGCCCCCTAGCCGAGACGCCTTGGCTGGCGTACTTGGGCACCTCTTTCGGAAGTAGCCACGCAAATACGCTAGCGCGCCAACACCGTGTCGATTTGATCATTTCTGTAATCCTGGTACGCAAGCGCCGGGGACGTCGGTATGATCTACAAGTGCAGTTTCAACTGAACCAGCCCGGAAAGCCGCAGCCTGTATGGAAGTCCGAAACGGTTAGCTCCACGGAGTACCGGCGCTCCCTTGTTCAGGGCACAGACTTGCTCCAGCAAGTGGGCCAGAAGCTCTTGGCGGAGCTGCGACGCGGCTATCCCCTGGTCGATCGTCCGGCGTTTTCCGGCAGCGAAGCCACCGCCTACGTGGAACGCGTGCTCAATTCACTGGGTATCTCGGCCATCGAAAAGGCTGCCTTGGTCAAGTACTTAGCCCAACAAGGTGTTCTTTCACCCGAGCAAGCAACAAAAGCGGCACAGCAGGTAACCATCACGCAGATTGATGTGACGAAACCCAACCCTTCCTTGAAACAGTGGGTCCAAGCACGCTTGCCCATCGTGTACTGACGCGACCGGGGAGGAAGTCATCAGCCCTTGTTCTTGTCCTGGAGCGAAAGCTCCCTCCCAAGCCCAAGTCCGTCCGATGCGGAAGCCTTTTGGCTTTCGTGCCCCAAACCCTCGGCCCACGGAAATCAGCCTTTGTCGCTTCTGAGGGGTACAAAAATTACGCTTTTTCCTGCATCGGTTGCGTGCTCATCCCCTTTGGCGGCCGTTGTTCTTTTCCGGTCCCGGCGGTGGATAACGCCCCGGTAGGTCCTCCGCATAGTAACGCTCCAGAATCGCAGGTAGGTCTTCCAGGCGGCTCAGCGCCACGAAGGCGTTTCGCACCTCCTCGCTCCGGGGGTGGAGCTTGCTGTATTTGATGCAGTGCTTGCGCATCTGGCGGCAGGCCTGTTTGGGGCCATAGAGCCGGGCGGCCAGGCGGAAGTGCTCTTCAATCACTCGACGCTGCTCGTGCACCGAAGGCGGAGGCGGTAGCGGCTCGCCCCGGGCCAAGGCCCGCACTTGCTGGAAGATCCACGGATTGCCAATTGCTCCACGGGCCACCGTTACCCCGTCCACGCCCGTGGTGCGGAGCATCTCCAGACAGGCTTGCGGGGTGAACAGGTCGCCGCTTCCCAGCACGGTACGACGGCCCACGTGCTGCTTGACCCGACGCAAGAATTCCCAACTGGCCGCCCCTTCGTAGCCCTGCTTGACGGTGCGCCCATGCACCGTAACGGCGGCCACGCCCAGGGCGAACGCTCCGTCCAGGATGCGGAAAAACTTTTCTTCGCTTTCCGCCGAGTCGTCGATCCCTCGCCGCATTTTGACCGTGACCGGCACCTGAGGGGGCACGGCGTCGCGGACGCGGGCCACAATCTCCAGGGCCACTTCCGGCTGGCCCAGGTGGTACCCGCCCCGGCAACGCCCCAGTACCTTCTTCACCGGGCAGCCGAAGTTGATGTCCACCACGTCGAACCCGGCCCGGACCAGCTCCACGGCCGCCTGGGCAAACTGCGCCGGATCGGCCCCCATCAACTGGCCGCCCACCGGGTGTTCTTCTTCGTCTACCTGAGCCCAGAGCCGCCGGGCTTTTTTGCTCCGCTGAAGTACGAACTGGTCCAGCACCACCTCGCACAAGGTGTAGGAAGCCCCCAGCCGCCGGGCGACCAGACGCATGGCCTGGTCGCTGTAGCCGCTCAGGGCCGCCTGGACCACGGGAAAGCCGATATGGACCGGCCCCAGCTGCAGCTCGGGCAACGGCAGCGGGCGACCTTCGGACACAGAAGCAGTCTGCGGAGAACTACTCGAAACAGCAGTACGCATGGCGGCGTTGGAAACCGAAAAGGGGAACCGACAACCGGAGCAGGGAGCCTCGGCCGCTTGTTTATTCTTCTCGGAAACCGCCGATGCGGAAAGGGCGCTGGCTCAGCGTGCTTCGTTCCTGGGCCGGGGCCCTCTTCCCCCCACGGCAAGCAACCGCCCCAGCAGCGCCCCGCTAGCTAGCAGAAAGCCCAGCAGCGTAATCGGCGGCAGTCCTCCGTGCCATCGGGTCGGGGTCAGCCAGCCGGAAAAGCCCATGTTGAACAGATGCAGGGCCGTCAGCCCCAGCACGAG
This sequence comes from Planctomycetales bacterium, assembly GCA_015488215.1. Taxonomy (GTDB): domain Bacteria; phylum Planctomycetota; class Planctomycetia; order Pirellulales; family S012-138; genus S012-138. Next base: position 7,336 of record WFOE01000192.1, on the reverse strand, counting down.
CGTGCCGCCCCCCAGCAAAAGCGACCCGGACGGTTCGCCGCCGCGTAGCTCTCTTTGAATCGAAGCCAGCACCAGATACCCCACCAGCACCAGCGCTAGCGTACCGCAAAGGAGCGAAACTCCGGCCTGAAGTGTGAACTGCCCCCGGTCGGTAAACCAGCCGGGAAAGTAGGCCGGATGCAAAAGCATAAAAGAGGCCATCCCATGCCCAGCCAGCAATCCGGCTCCCCAGCAGCCCAACTGGCGCCGCAGCCCGGGGGAGCGGTAGCATTGGGCCGCCACCACGAGCACCAGCCCAGCCAGAGCCAGGGCCTTGTTGGCCACGTAAAGAGGAAGCTGTTGCCACGGCACAGGCCCCAGGACCACATAACGCAACGTGGCATAACCGCCCGCGGCCGCCAGGGAGCCAAGCACCCAGAGGGCCGTCGTTTTCCGGCCACCGCCTGCACTCAAAGTGGAAGCGGCCGATGGCTCATCTTGCCGGATACGATTCATGGGAAAGGGAAAGCATAGGGGCAGACACTCAGTTGGCTTGCACATTTCCTTGCCGGCACTTTCCGCCAAGGAGCAGAACCGACAGGGCATCTTCAGATTACCCGGCGACCGAGGCAAAACAAGCAAACCGACACGGCCAAGGTGCGGAGAAACCCACTCTTCCCCCCGGTAGCAACCTTACTCCTGGAGGCAACCTTGCACCGGGTGGCGAGCCACCGGAAAAGGACGTGCAGGCTGCTGGCCAGTTTGGGCGCAAAAGTAAACGGCCAAACCACTTAGGGCTTGGCCGCTGGTGAGCGAGGGCGACGGGACTCGAACCCGCAACCACCGGATCGACAGTCCGGTACTCTAACCGATTGAGCTACGCCCCCGTTGGTCGGGCGCCGGCTTGGCTTTCTCCTGTTGGGGAAAACCGGAACCCTCAGGCACAAAACCAATATCGCCCAAATCACGCCCGGTTCTTCGACAAGTTTAACGTCCTGCGGCCAAGGTTCAAGGGCCAGGACTGCTGACTTTTTCGTTCCCCCACAGGAGCCAGAAGAGAAGGACCACAAGATCTCCCAGCACCGCGGTGATGTCTGTCGTGCCTCGCCGTTTTGTGGAGGCTGCATGTTTCCAGAGGGGGCGGTGCGTCGGCCCTGGCGGGAGCAAGCTTCGGGAATCTGTTCCTAGCTCTCCAACGGACTGACGGACCGAACCGCCATGGCAGACTCTTCCGGGAAGAAGAGCCGAAGTCCCGCCGGAGCAGCTCGTTACAGGGGCTCGACTAGCTGTCCAACCTGCTAAGTAGAATCGTGATTTGTCCTTAAAATAGCGGTCCTTTTCCTTTCTTTCATTCCCCATTACGATATGACGAAGTGGTTTCTGCTGAAAAAACTATTGCCGCGGGTGTCCTGTCCAGCTGCCTATGGACAACTTTTCGGTGCTGAGCTCGCCGAGGTAAGGCTTCTTGCCGTGCCGAGGGGCAACGGGGAAACCAAGGGAAAGAAAAGATGGGATATTTCGTGCTGGGGTTGGTCTTGTTGCTCATCGTGGGGGGAGTGATTGGCACGCTCCTCTGGACCTTCAGCCACGAACAGAAACAACGGCGGCAGGAGTTCCGCCAATTGCTATTGCACCGGTTGCAAACCACTCCGCCGCAACATTTTGATCTGCTGGGCTTGGCTGACCAAGCCGGGGTTTCGGCTGGCCTGGCTCGCCAGGTGGCGGAAGAACTGTACGGGCAGTTTTTCGCCCGGGCGGTGGCCGATGCCCGTATTACCCCCCAAGAGCAGCGTCAACTGGATCAATTGGCCGCCGCTCTCCAGATTGAACCTCATCGCCGCGCCGTCCTGGAACATCAAGCAAAGGAAAACAAGTTCCTGGAGCAACTCCACAAAGCGATGGCCGACGGAGTGGTCACCGAAGAAGAGATCGCCCAGTTGGACCAGTTGCGCGAAACTTTGGGCATTGCCGGCACCTCCGCCCAGGCCGAGGCGGTTTCCTTACAAGTGTACCTGGACCAGTTCCGCAAGCTGGTCCGACGATCCACCGACATGGAACAGGGGATCGATTACCTGGCCCGACTCAGACAAGTGCTCCGTCTGGATTCGCCTCAGGCCAGAGAGCAGATCCAACGCGAAGCCCTGAACATTTACCGGCAGTGCTTCTTCGAGATCAAACAAGACGGCCACATCAGCCAGGAAGAAGAAAAAATGCTCAAAGCGCTTCAGCAGCTCTGTGGTCTCCCTGATGCTGCCGTTGCACCCTACCTACAGGAAATTGAGCGAATCCGCTTCCTGGAACGGTGTCGGGAAGGGAAGCTCCCCTCCTGTCCGACTTCCAAGCTGTTGGAGAGCGGAGAAATCTGCCACTGGGAAGGGCCCGCCACGTACGTATGGGAAACCAGCACCCAGACCAAATCGGTTGACGGGGAACTGACCATCACCAGCGAACGCGTTTTGTTCACCTCGCCGCAGCGGAGTTTCGACTTCAAACCGCGCCGCATCGTCGACGTGGCTCTTTACGGAGATGGCGTCTATGTCCGAACCAGCTCCCGCACCGGAACGGGGGCTTACCTGGTCGGCGATCCCCCGCTGGTAGAGGCCGTGCTGGTGGGCGTGGTACGCAAACACAAATTTCTGGTTTCCGAGCAGTTCTCCTCGGAACGCTCGCGGCACATTCCGGATCGTGTCAAACGGGAAGTGTGGGCTCGGGACGGAGGCCGCTGCGTCAAATGCGGAGCCACCGAATACCTGGAGTTTGACCACATCATCCCCTTTTCCAAAGGTGGGGCCAACACCACCAACAACATTCAACTGCTGTGCCGGAAATGCAATCTGCTTAAAGGGGATCGACTCGGATGAGCTTCCCCGGGAATGGAGCGATCATGGGGAGATACCTTTGCTCTGTTGGCCGAAAAGCGGTGAATTTCCAAGCCCACTCTCTTTGAACGTGCCGACAAGCGGTTCTACGCCATCCTCTGGCCAGCTCGGGACTTCCGCCTGGGGAGGGCCGGTGAAAGACGCATGCTGGTATTTCTCCTCCACGAGCTAAAGCTCGGGGGATCGCCAAGTGAACGCTTATTCTTGCATCAGTGCGGAAGCACCTCGCGCAAGTCGCAGGGCGCAAGGTGCAAGTCCATCCTCGCTCGGAGCGGAAGCACCCCATCCCCCCAAGTCTCCAAGCCTCCACTCCCTCCACGCCCCCACGCCACCGGGGCGATGAGCTTCTATCGCCCGGCGGCTTGCTGCCCGGAAGGTTCCACCGGGGCGAAGCGGCTTGTTTCCAGGAAGGCGAACAGGTCGGCGATCTCCTGCAAAGTGAGCTGGTTGAGCAACCCCTCGGGCATCACCGACACCTTGGCCGGGGCCATCTGTTCGATGGAGTCCTTATCCAGCTCCAGCTTGGTTGCATCCGGCAGAAGCAGCACCACCTTACCCGGCGGGGCTTCCGGCAGGCGCAGCCCGGTGAACACCTGCCCGGCGTCGGTAACCACCGTAACCGAACGGAACTGGTCCGAAATCACCGCCGAGGGAAATAGGATCGACTCCAGGATTTCCTTGCGCGTGAATCGCCGCCGCACGGTGGAAAGGTCCGGCCCCACGGCCGCTCCCTGGTCGCCGAAGCGGTGGCACTTCAAGCAGGTGGCCTTCTCGAACACTTTACGGCCCCGCTTTGCGTCGCCAGAGTTACGTTGGAGCAACGCCATCAATTGCGGCAAGGTGTACTTGGAGCGGTTGGGATCCACCTTGGGCAGCTCGGCCGCCGGAGCGTTGGGGAAGCGCTTGGCGTACCACTGCCGGTAGTGTTCCAGGGCCTTGGCCACCGGTACCGCTCCCGGGTGTGGCGAGCCGGTCCACCGGGCCAGAAGCGCCGTGGCGGCCTTGCCCCCCGCTTCGCCCAGGCGCAGCCCGGCCAGAATTACCGCCCGGTAGGCGTCGGCTTTTTGTGGCCGGGTTTTCAGCTTCAGCAGCGCCTGCAACACCAGTTGCAGCGTAGCGGGGTTGTCGGTGCCCAGGGCCTGCACCAGCAGGGGGAAGTCTTCCTCCTGGGGATGCTGAGCCAGGGCGCGAATCAACTGGTCGCGGTAGTCGGCATGCAGCGGGATGAGCTTACGCAGCACCGCCTTGGCCGCCGGGGAGCCGCTGCGGCCCAGGGCCCCGATGGCCGCTTCGAGCACCTCGCGCGCCCCGCCCCCCAGCTTCTTTTGCTCCACGGTGGCGATCATCTGATCGAGCACCTGGTCCAGGTCGGCAATTTGCTCGGGACGACTGCGGCGAAGCAGCAGTCCCGTGGCCCAGGGCCGCCGTTGCCACTGGGCAAGCAGGGCCTTGCGCTGCTGGGGGGTGGCGTTTTCCAGCGCCCGGGCCACCAGATTGGCCAGGTAGGGCTGCATGGAGTGGCCCCCTTCCCACGTTTGCGTGCGTTCGAACCAGTCCAGCAGCCGGGAAAAGTGCTCGGTGTTCCAACTGCTTTTCACATAGGCCAGACAAAGCACATAGTGGATCTGCTGTTGGCGGTTTGGTTCCTTTTCCAACGCGGCCAGCAGGGCTCCGGCCGCCCCGGGAGCGTCCAACGCGGCTGCCAGTCGGGCCATTTCGCGGCGCACGGCCACGCGCTGCGCGGGCGAAAAGCCGAGCTTTTCCATCTCTTGGTCATTCTGTGCTGCGGCAAAACCGAACAGCGCTCCCCGGCCCAACTGGCGACGCAGCTTTGCGTTTTTCGGAGCGGCAAGCACCAGCAGTTGCATCGTGCGCACGGTGTCGATGACCACCTGCGGTGCGGAGTCCTTGGGCAAACGCATCGCCCGTGTAAGCACCTCGTCGACCGGCAGCTTGCCCTGGCGGAACAGAGCCAGAGCCCCATAGTTGAGCCGATGGCCGGCTTTTTTCTCGCGTTTGAGCAGAGCGAGCACTTCTTCCGCGTCGGCCCGGCTTAGCACCCGGCAGGCGGCAAACCGCACGAAACGCTCCGGGTGGTTCAGCAACTGGAACACTCGGGCCACCGGCGGCCGAAGCCCGCTACGCAGATACGCTTCCAACGCCCGGCGGACCAGCACCGGGGCGGTTTCTTCCAGCGATTGCCGCAACACCCTGGCGGTCTTCTCTCCCGGGTAATCGCCCAGCAGCAACAGGGCAAACTGACGCGACTGGGCCGGCCCGGTGGTAGCCACCTGGGCCAGCAGTTCCACCGAAGGCTTGGGGCCCAGTTGGGCCAGGTAGGCCAGGGCTCGCACCCGCTGCTGGGTCGTGCCACTTCGGGCGAAGTGTTCCAGTTGTTTGGCCCACTGGGGACCCAGTTTCTTCTTCAGCCGGGCAGCCATCTGGCGGTTCCAGGCCGCTTGCGGTTGGGGGCTGGCCAGCAGTTGTTCCACAGTTTGCGGCTGGGGGGCAGGCCGGGCCGGCCCCTGACCGTAGTGCAAGCGATAGATGCCGCCGCGGGTACCCCGGCCGCCGGTGCAAAACAGCACCGTGCCGTCGGGGGCTACCTCGATATCAGAGACGTTCAACGGGTTGCCCGCCACGAGCGTTTCCCAGGTGCCGGTGAACGTGGCCCCCTGTGGCTTGAGGAACACGGCGATAATCCGGCCCATCGACCAGTCGCAGATTAAAAACGACCCGCGGTACTTCTGCGGAAACAGCGTATGTTCGTAAAAGACCACGCCGGTGGGTGAGCCGCGGCCAATATCGACCGTCGCCGGCAGCGAATCGAAGTAGTAAGGAGGCCACTTGGCCGCCCCACTCCGCCAGCCGAATTCGGCTCCCGGCACGCAGTGACACACGCGCACGGGACGGTACCAGGGCAGGCCCACGTCCCATTCCATGTCGCTGTCGAAGGTGAACAGGTGCCCCCACTGGTTGAAGGCCACGTCGTACTCGTTGCGGAAACCGACCACTTCCTGGAACCACCTCTTGCCATCGGGCGTCAATCGCCAAATGGTCCCGCCGGGCACCTTGATGCCGCGGGCGTGGCCCCGGGCGTCCTCGAACCGCGGGCGGAGCAAGTCGCCTTCGTAGGTGTGCAGCACGCCGCTGGTGGGCTCAGGAGTGTTGGGCACCCACGCGTGATTGCCCAGGTTGTGGTAGAGCCATCCGTCGGGACCCAGCACCACGTCGTGCGGGCCGTGTTCGCCCATGCCGCCGCGGTGTTTGAGCACAAGTTGCACCTGGTCGGCCCGATGGTCCCCGTTGCGGTCCGGCAAGCGGTAAACCCCGGTGCCCTGGGGGCCCTGACCCACGGCGTAAACCACTTGGCCCACCTGGCAGAGCCCCTGGCAGTTTTTCACCTGGTCGGTAAAGACCACCTTGCGGTCGAAACGGCCGTCGCCGTCGCTATCGGCCAACGAAAGCACCGGGCCGCGTTCGACCGAAACCAGCAAGTGCCCGTCGGTCCCCCAGGTCATACACACCAGGGAGCCGGTCAGCTCGTGCCCTGCGGCCTGGGTAACGTGGAAACCCGGCGGCAACTGGAACCGGGAGAGGTAATCGGTGGGAAAGCGGATGTCTCGCCAGGGCGTCTGCTCGTGGCGGCCCAGCACGTGAGGTTTCTGCCATTTGGAATCATCAAACTCGGCCGTAAGCCACGCCTGGGGCGGTTTTTGCCGGGTGCAGCGCCACTGGGGACCGGTGTCGAACGGGACCACTTGCCCGCCCTGGTGGCGAATGGCTCCATCGACGAACAGCCCAGCCGGGCCGCCGTGGTTTTGGGCCTGGACGGCGATGACATTTCGTCCCCGGCGGACGATGCCGTTGAGATTGAAATGATACCCTCGGCGCCCTCCGCCCTGACCCACCCGGCGGCCGTTAACCCAAAGGACGAACTCGTCGTCACAGGCCACGAACGCCTCGCCGGTGCAGGGACCGCTCATGTAAACCACCCGGCGGAACCAGACTGCCCCGGCGGGAGCTTCCCGAGCCGGGTCGCCGCCAGGATGCCAGATCCATTGGGCATCAAGCTTTTCCTGCTGGGCCGCAGCCGGGGCCTCCCAGCCTGCGGCAAGCAAAACCAAAGCGACCAGCAGCTTCCACGGCTTGCTCATCCATGCCGAACCAACAACCTGGGGACCAAGGTGTTTCATCGCTTGTCGAGCATCGGTTGGAGGGAACGAGGGTTTTTTCCAGTACGAACAGCGGGGGACAAAATCCGCCGGTACCACTCTTATCCTCGGGCGTAGCCTCTGCGGCCGGAAGTTTGGTGACAACCTCTTAAGCGAAAAACGTATCATACACCAAGCTCCGCCGGAGGGGAAACATAGGCCGGCCGGGGTGCGCTGGTGCTTCGCACCAGGCGAGAATAGGCTTGCGGCTTGCGACCTGCGCCTTGCGCGGGAGTTTCCGCACCAGGGGGCGTGGGGGCTTGG